>VSNJ01000005.1 GCA_009774235.1 Lachnospiraceae bacterium | reverse complement strand
AATATGTATACAATAATTATTAATGAAGGAGCTAATCTAAAAGGAAGGCTGTATGTGCTGTGGTAGTATACTTTGATATGCCACAGCAGAAGCAGGATAAGTGTAAAAGAACTGCCAAATTTTTCGTATTTATAGTTTTCTGTGGTAAAATGGTATCTGCCTGCTGTATATGCAAGGGTAAAATTATCTTTTTGGTCTTTGGCAGGCTGTTGTGAAGCAGAAACTATTCTGGGCACTACTGGGGTTAAAATTGCTGCTATAAATATATATGCAGGTGTTATACGCATTGGGTAATATATTATGGCAAGCAGTATAAGCAGTGTATATTTTGAATAAAGCAGGCCAGCGTACCTGCTTATTGATGATAATTCATAGTTTAATTTTTTAATGTCTGTCATATAAAACTCCAATCTGTCCTGTGTATGGCATAGGTATATTATTAAAGTGTTATATATGGCATAAGAATAATGCCATGTTATTATATTAATAGGAAATTGCTATAAATTTAAAAGGCACCAGCAAGGATTACTTTGCAATTCTTGCAAGAAGTGAGTGTGCTGGCACTTGCTTTTTTATTATAATGCATATAGCAAGTTTAGTCAAAGCCTGTTTGTAATGTAAAAGTATACAAAATTTAAAATCCGCTTTCAAATTTATGGTAAATGGTATATAATGATATAGTGTATGTTTAATTTAGTTTAACTTTGGAAAAAATAGAATAGTAAGTTGCGTTGAAAGGAGAAAATAAATGGTAGGCAGTGATATCGGAATTGATCTGGGTACAGCTAATGTACTTGTATATATAAAGGGTAAAGGCGTAGTTTTAAGAGAGCCTTCCGTAGTTGCATTTGACCGTGATACAAATAAGATTAAGGCAATTGGAGAGGATGCAAGGCTTATGCTTGGACGTACACCAGGCAATATTGTTGCAGTACGTCCATTACGCCAGGGTGTTATCTCTGATTATACTGTAACGGAAAAGATGTTACGCTACTTTATCCAGAAGTCATGTGGCAAAACACGTTTCAGGAAACCACGTATAAGTGTATGTGTGCCAAGCGGGGTTACTGAGGTTGAGAAAAAGGCTGTAGAAGACGCAACATATGAAGCAGGTGCAAGGGAAGTGGCAATTATAGAAGAGCCAATAGCAGCTGCTATTGGTGCAGGTATTGATATTGCAAGGCCATGTGGCAATATGATTGTTGATATAGGAGGAGGTACTGCTGATATAGCAGTAATTTCGCTTGGCGGTACAGTAGTCAGCACCTCTATTAAGGTTGCAGGTGATGATTTTGATGAAGCTATTGTACGTTATATGCGTAAAACACACAATCTCCTTATAGGTGAAAGGACAGCAGAAGATATAAAGATTAAAATTGGTTCAGCATATAAACGGCCAGAAGTTGAAACTATGGATGTAAGGGGACGTAACCTTGTTACAGGTCTTCCAAAGACTATAACAGTTACTTCTGATGAAACATTAGATGCGTTAAAAGAGATAACTTCACAGATAGTTGAAGCTGTCCATGCTGTTCTTGAAAAGACACCTCCAGAACTTGCAGCAGATGTTGCAGACAGGGGAATTGTGCTTACAGGCGGCGGCAGTTTGTTATATGGACTGGAAGAACTTATTGAAGAAAAAACAGGAATTACTACAATGACAGCAGAAGACCCTATGACAGCAGTTGCAGTAGGAACTGGAAAGTTTGTTGAGTTTTTAAGTGGCAAACGTGATGATAATGAATAAAAACAGTCCCAGCATGTAACCAATGTTATCTGGATATGGGCTAATGTTTTTACGGTATTATGACGATATAACTAAGGTAGTGCATAATTGCTGCATATATGCCATTTTATGGCATTACGTTTTAAATGGAAGGGGAAAACAGATGGTTAGAGGGTTATACACTGCATATACAGGCATGGTTAATGAACAGAAAAGGCTGGATGTTATTTCAAACAACCTGGCTAATTCCGCAACAATAGGATATAAAACCCAGAATGTGACAAGCCAGTCTTTTAAAGATATGATGGCATATAAAATAAGGGATGGTTCAAATGAATATGTGGACCAGGCAATAGGCAATATGAACCTTGGTGTCAAGATAGGTGAAACCTATATGGACTGGGTGCAGGGGTCTTTAAGGGAAACTGGCAATACATATGATATTGCTATTGAAGGCAATGGCTTTTTTGCAGTAAAAGTAGCATTTGCTAATGGTGAAGAGGAAACAATGTATACACGTAATGGCAAGTTTACAATTACAAGGGAGGGATACCTGGTTGACTGTGATGGCAACCATATCCAGGGTGCAGGCGGTGATATACAGATTCCAACAGATGCAGCAGAGATTGCAATAAAAAATAATGGTAATATTTATGCAGATGGTGTGCTTGTAGATACAATAGCACTTTCAGACTTTACTGATTATGATTATCTTGAGCTTTATGGTGAAAATATGTACAGGCCAGTTGATGGTGCAACTGAGATGGCTTCTGATGCAAGTATGCTGCAGGGATTTACAGAACAGTCTAATGTAAATGTAATTGACCAGATGGTGTCAATGATTACAATAACACGTGCATATGAAGCTAACCAGAAGATGATACAGACACAGGATACCCTTATTGGCAAGGCAGTAAATGATGTTGGTAAGGTATAATTAATATCCTGTTTACAGGCATAGCAGGAAAGGATGGTTATAAATTATGATGAGGTCGCTTTGGACTGCTGCAACAGGCATGAAAGCCCAGCAGACAAGTCTTGATACTATATCAAACAATCTGGCCAATATTAATACAACTGGCTACAGAAGGGAAACAACAGAGTTCCAGTCACTTTTGTACCAGACTATACAGGAAAAGACTAACGATACCAATGGTGTTACAAAGCCTATTGGTGCACAGGTCGGGCTTGGTGTAAAGGTTTCTGCAATATCAACGTCGTATGTTGATAATGGGGAACTTATTGACAGTGATGGTGATTTTGACTTTGGTATACATGGCCGTGGATTTTTTATGGTTGAGATGCCAGATGGCTCTACAGCATATACAAGAAACGGACATTTTATTATGGCAATAGGTTCTAACGGATTGAACCTTACTACAGCAGATGGCTACTCAATACTTGATACGAATGGCAATCCTATTACATTTAATGCAGATATTGACACTTCAAAGCTTTATTTTGACAACTATGGAAATATAAATTATATAGGTGCTGATGGTAATCCAGTACCAATGAATCTTTCAATAGGAATGGCACAGTTTAATAATCCTTCTGGCCTGGATAAGATAGGTGACAGTTACCTTGCAGAATCAGTTGCATCAGGTGCAGCAAGGATTGAAGGAATAGATGCTGCCCTTAAAAGAAGTATTGTTAAACATGGCTGCCTTGAACATTCAACTGTGCAGGCAGTAGATGAAATGGTTGACATGATTGTTACACAGCGTGCATATGAGATGAACTCAAAAGCAATACAGGCTTCTGATGAAATGCTCCAGCAGGCAAATAACCTTAGAGGATAACAGCATATAATTATAATAGTCTGTAATTATAGAAAGGCAAGGTGGGTATATGGCATCTGTATTAGATACATCATCAATATATGATACATATTATAATAATATAAATTCTGTTTCAGGTTCATCCCTTAAGGATAAGATTGGCAGTATAGGTTCTTCATGCAAGGAAGATGAACTTATGGAAGTCTGCAAGGATTTTGAATCATATTTTGTACAGAAAATGCTTGAAGAAGCTAAGAAGTCACTTGAGAATGAAGATGAAAAAGGCGAATATATGCAGTATTTTAGTAATATGCTCAATGAAACATATGCTGATGCGGTTGTTGACGGTGGTGGATTAGGCCTGGCACAGCAGTTGTATGATTCTATGAAGACACAATATAATCTGCAGTAGTATTTGTAAAACTTTATAGATAACTGTTAATATGGATTAAGTAAAAAGGGCCGCTGCATATACCGCAGTGGTCTTTTTGGGATTATGCAGGCATTGTTCTAGAATGTAAAGCCGGTATTCTAGCAAATTAGTCAACCGGATATCTGCAATCCGCATTGCCTGTAAGCAGGCATTGGCTGCTTGCCAAATAACAAAACAACCTCATTGCCACTTTGCTTAGCCTGCCAAAACAGACCCACCGCTTAAAAAGCGTGTATTTTAAAGGTCTTACTTAATAAGGTTAAAGACTGCTCTTGCTGCATGTAGGGCTGTTTTGTACAGAAAGGACTGTTTTGTGATGAAAGAGGCCGAAGGATATGTTAGCCGTATTACTTTCAGGAATGAGGAGAATGGTTATACAGTACTGTATCTGGCTAATCCTTCACCAGATGAAGGGGAGGACAGTGAAGTGTGCTGTGTAGGCTGTTTTTCATTTGTATCAGAGGGGGAATACCTTGTAGTCCAGGGAAAAGAAGTAATCCATAAAAGTTATGGCCCGCAGATACAAGTTGAAAGTTATAAAGAGAAACGGCCTGATAGTGAAATTGCGGTTGAGAGATATCTTGGTTCAGGTGCAATAAAGGGTATAGGACCTGCACTTGCTGCAAGGATAGTAAGAAAGTTTGCTGCTAATACTTTTAATATAATTGAGAAGGAGCCTGAACGGCTTGCAGAAGTTAAAGGAATTAGCCTGAAGATGGCTGTAAGCATTGCAGGACAGTTTTTAGAAAAAAGACAGATGCGCCAAGCTATGATATTCCTGCAGGATTATGGAATAAGCATGAATATGTCTGTAAAGATATATAAAAAATATAAAGATGATGTTTATGAAGTGCTGCAGAAAAATCCATATAAGCTTGCAGAAGATATTTCTGGAATAGGTTTTAAACTTGCAGATGCTATTGCCCAGAGAGCAGGCTTTGGTAAAGATTCACAGTCCAGGGTACAGGCAGGGATTATGTATGCGTTACAGCAGGCTGGAAGCCAGGGGCACTGTTATCTTCCAGAAGATGAACTTATAGATACAGCTTCTGGAATACTTATGCTGGATAAAGATATAGTTTCCAAGGAAATAGATTTAATGTCTATGAATAAAGAAATTATTATACAGGAAACTGGTGATGAAAGAAGGCTGTATACAAGCAGGCTTTACTATATGGAATTAAATTGTGCGAGAATGTTGCTGGACCTGGATATAACATTTCCTGTTAATGAGGGCAGTATTGAAAAGAAAATATCACAGATTGGCAGACAGCAGGATATAATTCTTGACACCCTGCAGGAGCAGGCTGCTTTACAGGCAGCAATGAATGGTGTGCTGGTAATAACAGGGGGACCTGGTACTGGTAAGACCACTACAATAAATACAATTATCAGCCTATTGGAAGAAGAAGGGCTTGAAATACTTCTGGCAGCTCCTACAGGAAGAGCTGCTAAGAGAATGTCTGAAACTTCTGGCAGGGAAGCACAAACAATACACAGGCTTCTGGAAATAAACGGCGGTATGGGTGAGGATAATGGCAATATAGATTTTAAAATAAATGAATCACAGCCACTTGAAGCTGATGCTGTTATAGTAGATGAATTTTCAATGGTTGACATATATCTGCTCCATGCACTTTTAAAAGCGCTTGTACCAGGTACACGCCTTATAATGGCAGGTGATGTAAACCAGCTGCCTTCTGTAGGGCCAGGCAATGTATTAAAAGATATGATACAGTCAGGATTTTGCAATGTAGTCAGGCTGGCTCATATATTCCGGCAGGCGGCAGAAAGTGAAATTGTAACTAATGCCCATAAAATTAATGCAGGCATCCAGATAAGCCTTGATAATAAAAATATGGATTTTTTCCACCTTGAAAGGGATAATCCACAAGATGTAATGAATGTTGTAATCCAGCTTATAATGAAGAACCTTCCTCCATATGTAAACGCATCTTCATATGATATACAGGTGCTTGTACCTATGAGGAAAGGAGTGCTTGGGGTGGAGAACCTGAATAAAGTGCTTCAGGGATATATGAACATGAAATCACCAGATAAGAATGAGAGAGAATTTCATGGTATCCTTTTCCGGGAAAATGATAAAGTAATGCAGGTTAAAAATAATTACCAGATTAAGTGGACTAAAGAAAATAATTATGGTAATGTGTATGAGGAGGGAATGGGAGTCTTTAACGGGGATATAGGGATAATCAAAAGTATACTTGATATAGAGGAAATGGTTGTTGTTGAATTTGAAGAAGGAAAGACTGCCAAGTATAGTTTCTCTGAAATGGATGAAATGGAACTGGCATATGCTGTTACAATACACAAATCACAAGGAAGTGAGTATCCTGCTGTAATAATCCCGGTTCTTGGAGGTCCCAGGATGCTTCTGAACAGAAACCTGCTTTATACAGCTGTTACACGTGCCAAAAAGTGTGTAACACTTGTTGGAAGTTCAGCAGTAGTATACCAGATGATAAAAAATGTCAACGAACAGAAACGTTACTCCGGTTTGTGCCAGCGCATAGTTGAAATGGAGGAAAAGGATACTGAAGGATATAACTAAATATGGCAAAGGATTGCTAAAAAATATTGCAGGAATTGTTTATCCAGACAGATGCCCTTTGTGTGGCAAAGTAATGTATACTGGAAGTGGCATTAGTACATGCATGGAATGTACAGGAAAGGCAGAATATGTAAAAGCTCCTTTTTGCATGAAATGTGGAAAACCTGTCAGGCAGGATACAGAATTGTGCCTGGACTGCCAGGGGAAGGAAACTTCTTTTGAATGCGGCAGGGCAGTATTTGTATATAACAGCTGCATGCAGCAGTCAGTTGCACAGTTTAAATATGGGGGAAGGACGGGATATGCAGGTTTCTATGCCAGTAAGGCAGCAGAACTGTATGGAAGCTGGATAGAAAGCATATCCCCAGATGCATTTATACCTGTACCAATACATGGGAAGAGAAGGCTTAAAAGAGGTTTTAACCAGTCAGGAATAATAGCAGGCCTGCTTGGGGAACTTATGGGGATACAAGTTATACATAACATGGTAGTGCGTACAAAAGATACAGTCCCACAGAAAAACTTGTCTGATAAAGAAAGAAAACTTAATTTATCAGGTGCATTTGAGGTGGTTAAGGAAAGCAGGGAGTTGTATCAGAATATTAAATGTGTTATAATAATTGATGATATATACACAACAGGCAGTACCATTGAGGAATGTTCTTTTGTACTAAAACGTGCAAATATTAAAGAAGTTTACTTTTTATGTACTTGTATAGGAAAAGGATATTAAAGAAGAGGAGGTATTAACATGGATGTTAGAAATTGTAAAAAGTGTGGAAATCTGTTTGACTATACGGGCAATCCAGTATGTCCTGCCTGCGAAAAGCAGATGGAAGAAAAGTTTCTGGAGGTGAGGCAGTATATATATGACCATCCTGGTGCAAGTATGCCAACAGTTGCAGAAGATATGGATATTCCAATCCAGCAGATAAAAAAGTGGATACGTCAGGAGAGGCTGTGCTTTACTAAAGATTCCGGGGTTTCAATTGATTGTGAAAAATGTGGGAGACCAATACTTACAGGCCGTTTTTGTCCAGAGTGTAAAAAGAGTATGGCAAATACACTGAATAATTTATATGTTACTACTGCACCGCAAAAGGATAAGAAATCAGCGGGAGCAAAGATGAGGTTTCTGGGCAATTAATGTCTGCAGTTAAAGGAGGGAGCCTAGTGACAGATATGGAGGTAGATGAGATTTTCGATTGTGCTTTCGTATCGGTATCTAAGAAAATAGCTTCGTTGAATTTAAAGAGGAATGTTAACAGGGATCTAAACGGAGAAGATAGTTATACCGGTTCAGTATATACAAAAGGAAAGTTTAATTCTCTGGTTGTCTGTGAAATTTCATCCGATGTTTATGAACATATTATATATGTTATGAATAGCGGGGAGCCTGCTTCTGATGATGAAAAGCTGCTTTATATTAATGAATATATAAATATTGTCTGTGGTTTTGCACTGTCAAATATCAGCAATAAGATAGGGGGTTCATCAAAGCTGACTGTACCTGTATTCTTAAAGAAAGGTGAAACAATCAGGGAGAAAGATAGAAAATCTAAACATATTGTATTATATTATGAAACTGATATCGGGGTTTTAAGGGTAACAGTTTATTATTAATGGACGTTGTGATTAAAGGAGGGTGACAAATGGGTAAGACAACTATTGTAGTAGTGGATGATTCACCATTTGCTTCTAAACAGATTAAAGATATTGTTGAAGAAAATGGATATGAAGTTATAGGTTATGCAAAGAATGGAGAAGAAGGAATAAAGATGTATGAGGAACTCCGTCCTGATATAATTATTCTGGATATTATTATGCCAGGCATTGATGGTCTGGAAACAGCACAGATATTAAAAGAAAAAGACCCTGGCGTAACAATTCTTATGTTAAGTTCATTGTGTGATTCAGGCACTCTTGAAGAAGTAAGGGCGATAGGTGTAAAATACCTTATACCTAAGCCATGGGAAGATGATGTGCTTCTTGCAACTCTTGAGCTTCTTAAAAGGCAAAGAGAGGAGCAGCTCGCAGCAGACAAGGAAGAAGACTGATAAAATGCTGGAGAACCATATTGATATATTCTTAAGATGGGCTGCATGCCAGCCATGAATGTATTATTATATGGTTCTCTTTGTAATTATGCACAAAAATTTCAGGAAAATATATGCGAAATTACAATAAATGTACGGTTGACGAACACTATATTTATAGAATATACTTTCCTTGTTTATAAAATATTTTGATATACAAAATATGATTAAGGCAGACCTGCCTTAGACAAATACAATAATTATCAGGTAAAATTGATGGATAAGGCTTTAGATATTATAAATGCAGAATTAACAGGGATTTTTGATAATATTATCCGTGCTGAAGCTGCTTCGGTTTCAAATGAATATAAAGAAAAGCTGTCAATGACAGAAGTCCATACAATCGCTGCCATTGGGACTGGTACGCTTAAAAGTATGGGTGAAGTTGCAAAAGCATTGCATATAACAGTCGGGACATTGACAGTTGCTGTAAGTAATCTTGTCAAAAAAGGGTATGTCCAGAGGTTTAAAAGCGAAAAAGACAGAAGAGTTGTAAGAGTTGGTTTGACTAAACAGGGCAAAGAAGTGTATCATATACATGAGAAGTTTCATACTGCCCTGACAGATGCTTTAGTTAAAGACCTGGATAATGATGATATGGAGATATTGGTAAAAATCCTATCAAATCTTGACAGCTTTGTTGCACAGTTTTATGATTAATACTGACGGATTCACAGATGTAGATAAATTATGGATAGGAGTAACACATTATGACAACAAGAATAATTGCTACAGGTGCATATGCCCCTGGACAGGTTATAACAAATAATGACCTGGCAAAGATAGTTGATACAAGTGATGAGTGGATTACACAGCGTACAGGAATTAAAGAAAGACATATATCATCAGGTGATAACACATCTGTGCTCGCAATAAATACAGCAAAGCAGCTTCTTGAAAGGGCAGGTGTGGAAGCGGAGTCAGTAGATTTAATAATTGTAGCATCAGTAACACCAGATTATGGGACTCCTTCCCTGGGATGCATGGTACAGAAAGAAATAGGTGCAGTAAATGCAGTTGCATTTGATGTTACTGCTGCCTGCAGTGGTTTTATGTTTGCCTTAAGTATTGCTGATAAATACATAAGGACAGGTGTATACAATAATGCAATCGTAATAGGAGCAGAAACACTTTCAAAAATTGTTGACTGGTCTGACAGGTCTACTTGTGTGCTTTTTGGTGACGGGGCTGGCGGTGCATTTGTTGAGAAATCTGAAACAGATGGTATAATAAAGGAAGAAATTGGCACAAAAGGTGAATTATATGATATACTTACAGAGGGGTACACAAGCTGTTCTAATGCATTTAATGGAAATGAAAGTGGTACAGACCCGTTGTGGTATGTTAATATGAATGGCAGGGAAGTTTTTAAATTTGCTACCAAATCAGTAGTAAAAAGTGTAGAAAGGGTTCTTGCCAGTGCGGATGTAAGCCCGGATGAAATTGCATATGTTGTGCCACACCAGGCAAATGTAAGGATTGTAGAGGTTATTTCTAATAAACTTAAGATTCCATATGAGAAGTTCTATATGAATATGGACAGGTATGGTAATACTTCATCAGCAAGTATTCCAATGGCGCTTAATGAGCTTAATGAAAGAGGGCTTGTTAAGAGAGGTGATAAAATACTGCTGACAGGTTTTGGCGGTGGTATGACTTGGGGGACTATGCTTGTTTCATGGTAGTATGTATTACTGCGGCAGTATAATCTGCCTGCAGTGTATATAAACATATATTAATAAATTTATATTTTAGGAGGAAGAAATTATGGTATTTGAGAAAATCAGGGAGATTATAGCAGAGCAGACAGGTAAGGATGAAAGCGAAATTACTCTTGAAACTAATGTAAAAGAAGATTTAGATGCAGATTCTTTAGACCTGTTCCAGATTATCAATGATATTGAAGATGAATTTGATATATCTGTAGAAGATCCAGAAGCTATTGTTACTGTAAAAGATGCAGTTGATTTTGTTGAAAGTCATAAGAATTAAGAAATACAGTTGTCTGGCGGTACCGGTAATTTTTCCGGTGCATGCCGGACAATTCCATAATATTGGAGGGTTTAGATGAAAACTGTCTTTATGTTCAGTGGCCAGGGTGCACAATATGCTGGTATGGGTAAAGATTTGTATAATAATTATACAGTTGCAAAAGAAGTATTTGACAGGGCAGATGAAGTGCTTGGTTATTCTATAAAGGATATTTGCTTTAATAATGAAGAAAAGCTTGGTATGACAGAGTTTGCGCAGCCAGCAATACTGGTTATGAGCATTGCAGCCCTTAAGGTTATTGAAGAACGTGGTGTGCGTGCTGATATGGCGGCAGGCTTAAGCCTTGGGGAGTATTCTGCATATGTAGCAAGTGGTGCTATGGATTTTGAAGAAGCAGTTGCCCTTGTCCAGAAGAGAGGAAAATTTATGGCAGAAGCAGTCCCTAATGGTGAGGGTGCTATGTATGCCATTATAGGATTAGATACAGAGTTAGTAGAAGAAGCCTGCAGACAGGCTGTAGAAGAGGGGCTTGGACTGGCAATACCTGCAAATTATAATGCACCTGGACAGGTTGTTATTGCAGGGAAGGCAGAAGCAGCAGCAAGGGCAGCAGAGTTTGCCAAAGAAAAAGGAGCAAAAATGGCAGTAAAGCTTAAAGTAAGCGGGCCATTCCATACAGAACTTCTTAAGCCGGCAGCAGATAAGCTAGGTGAAGAGCTTAAGAAAATAACAATTTCACCTATGAAGATACCTGTATTTACTAATGTAAATGCAGAAATAGTCCAGTCAGAGGATGATATTATACCAATTCTTACAAAACAGATATGCTGTCCTGTAAGATGGGAACAGATAGTCCGTAATATGAATGAAAAGGGTGCAGATACATTTATTGAATTAGGTCCAGGGAAGACTTTATGTGGATTTGTTAAACGTATTTTAAAAGGTGTGGTAAATGTAAATGTTGAAGATACATCTACGCTGGAGAAAGCATTAGATAAGCTTAATGCATCAGCGTAGTTTTATAACTGTAAGGTTGTATACAGGGAAAGAGATGGTCCAGTAATATGTTAAAAGGAAAGACAGCAGTAGTTACAGGTGCAGCGAAAGGCATAGGCAAGGCTGTTGCCATTGCATTTGCAAAGGAAGGCTGTAATATTGTACTTAATTACCATAGTTCAGTATCAGATGATACAATTAATGAGATAGAGGAATATGGCACCAGGTGCATGCCTGTGCAAGGGGATGTTGCAGATTTTGGCTTTGCGGCACAGCTTGTAAAGGATATAAAGAAGGAGTTTGGGACTCTTGATATACTTGTAAATAATGCAGGTATAACAAGGGATATGCTTCTTATGCGTATGTCAGAGGAACAGTTTGACCAGGTTATAAATACAAACCTTAAAGGGACATTTAATATGGTGCGTCATGCAAGCAGCCTTATGCTTAAGCAGCGTAGCGGGACAATTATTAATATGGCATCAGTAGTAGGGGTGACAGGCAATATTGGCCAGGCAAATTATGCTGCATCAAAAGCAGGTATAATAGGTCTTACAAAATCTGCTGCCAAGGAACTTGCACAGAGAGGTATCACATGTAATGCCATTGCCCCTGGTTTTGTAGAAACTGATATGACAGATGTACTCGCTGAAGAAACTAAACAAGAGATGTTAAAGGCTATTCCGCTTAAACGTTATGGTACAGTGGATGATATCGCTTCTGCTGCAGTCTTTCTGGCTAAAAACACATATATTACAGGCCAGGTGCTTAATGTAGACGGCGGCATGGTTATGTAAGATATACCAGGCTGGGGTAGTTCCCGCCTTTATGGGTAGTGGGTAACGGGTGGGATTTTGTGTATGCGCTGTTTAACACAAATCCTGCCTGCAATACAAATCAGCGCAGAAACGAGGTTTTATATGTCTAGAAGATGTGTTATTACAGGAATGGGTGCAGTTACCCCGTTAGGAAGCACTGTTGCTTCATTCTGGGATGGAATTAAGAATGGTGTATGCGGAATAGGCAGGATTACAAAGTTTGACACAACAGATTACAAGGTAAAAATTGGTGCAGAGGTTAAAGGATTTGATGCTGAAAAGTATATGGGCAAGAAGGATATAAAAAGAAATGATTTATATTCAGTTTATGCAATGGCAGCAGCAGCACAGGCTATGGAAGACAGCGGGCTTGAAATTACAGAAGAAGATGCCTTAAAGACAGGTGTTATTGTAGGTTCTGGAATTGGCGGCCTTATGACTATGCAGGAGCAGGTTATACGTCTTAATGAGAAAGGCCCGTCCAGGGTTTCACCACTTTTTATACCTATGACAATTGGAAATATGGCAGCAGGTAATATTGCTATACAGTATGGTGCAAAGGGTGAATGTGAAAATATAGTTACAGCATGTTCTACAAGTACACATTCAATTGGTACAGCATTCCGTGATATAAAACATGGGTATCTTGATATATGTATAGCAGGGGGTGCAGAGGCTTCTTTATGTGAAATAGGCATTGCTGGTTTTACTAACCTTACTGCACTTTCAACTAATGAAGACCCTCTGGATGCATGTAAGCCTTTTGACAAGGAAAGGGATGGCTTTGTTATGGGTGATGGTGCAGGCATACTTATTCTTGAGGAACTGGAACATGCACTTGCACGTAATGCACATATATATGGAGAGATAGCTGGCTTTGGCTCAACCTGTGATGCATATCATATGACAGCACCTTCACCTGATGGTTCAGGCGCAGCAAGAGCTATGAAAGCTGCAATGGAAGAAGCTGGAATAACACCAGCAGATGTATCATATATTAATGCACATGGAACAAGCACACATGCTAATGAGGCATCTGAAACAGCGGCAATAAAGCTTGCGTTTGGCAATGAAGCATATAAAATCCCTATAAGTTCAACTAAGTCCATGACAGGGCATCTGCTTGGCGCAGCAGGGGCAGTGGAGTCTATTGTTTGTTTAAAAGCTCTTGAGGAAGGTTTCCTGCCTCCTACAATTAATTACCATAATCCAGATGAAGAATGTGACCTTGATTATATCCCAAATGTTGGAAGAAAAGCAGATAATGCTTGTTATGCATTGTCAAATACATTTGGTTTTGGCGGACATAATGGTGTACTTTGCTTTAAAAAGTGGAATAGTTAGAGAGAAGGGGATGGAATTATGCAGTTTGGAGAAGTAAAAGAACTTATTGCCATATTTGAGAAGACAGACCTTAACGATATGGAAGTACAGCTTGATAATGCTATTGTACGCCTTAACAGGGGAAGGACAGCACCTATGGCGCCAGCTATACCTGCTATGCCAAGGGATTTTGGCCAGCAACATGGACCAGAATCTGTATTTGTAGCAGGAAAAACAGCTGCACCTGCCAGTGATATTTCTTATGAAAAGGAAAGCCTGACAGAAGAGGAAATAGACAATCTTTTTGGTAAACTTCCAGCAGATGAAAATGAAAAAAATGCTGGTCCAGGCACAGATAACGGTAAGATTATAAAGTCACCTATTGTTGGTACATTTTACCAGAGTGCATCACCAGAGAAGCCTCCTTATGTAAATGTAGGCGATACAGTTGCAAAAGGTGATATTGTATGTATTATTGAAGCTATGAAATTTATGAATGAAGTTGCAAGTGAAGAGAATGGAAAGATTGTAGAAATCTTTGTTGAAGACGGGCAGTTTGTAGAATATGGAGCCCCACTTTTCAGGCTTGTTTAGGGAGATAGTGTGAAAAAACCATATACGGAAGTTTTTTCACATGGCAGATTTGTGCCTGCGGCCCAAAGTCTGCGGGTACTGGAAAGGCATGGGTATTATTATGGCAATGGATATAAAAGAAATAATGGAAATAATTCCACACAGGCAGCCGTTTCTTCTTATTGACAGGATAGAGGAAATAAAAGAAGGTGAATCTGTTACAGCTATTAAGAATGTGACATATAATGAACCTTTTTTTGCAGGGCATTTTCCAAGTGAACCAGTTATGCCAGGTGTGCTTGTGGTTGAAGCGATGGCGCAGGCAGGAGCTGTTGCTATACTTTCAATGGAAGATTTTAAGGGAAAGACGGCGTATTTTGGTGGTATTAAAAATGCTAAGTTTAAGAAAAAAATAGTTCCAGGTGATACATTGCGTCTGGAAGTTAAGATTGAAAAGTTAAAGAAAAACGCAGGTATTGGACAGGGCGTTGCTTATGTTGGTGATAAAGTGGCAGCACAGGCTGAACTGGTATTTATGATTGGTTAGCTGCTGTACTTGCAGCCGCCTGATTGGAGGAGTTTATGTTTGACAAGATTTTAATTGCCAACCGTGGGGAGATTGCAGTCCGCATAATCAGGGCATGCCGTGAAATGGGTATTAAGACAGTGGCAGTATTTTCTGAACCTGACAGGGAAGCATTACATACACAGCTTGCAGATGATTCTGTATGTATTGGTTCTGCCAAGGTTTCAGATAGTTACCTGAATGTCACCAATATAATAAGTGCTGCTGTTGAGAAAAAAGTACAGGCAATACATCCAGGGTTTGGCTTTCTTTCAGAAAACAGTACATTTGCTGCTATGTGTGAAGAATGCAATATTAAGTTTATAGGACCATCTGCCAAAGTAATAGATGCACTTGGCAATAAATCTAATGCAAGGGATATGATGATAAAGGCAGGTGTCCCTGTTATACCTGGCAGTGATGGTGTAATTGAAGATGCCAGCCAGGCACATGAAGTTGCTGCAAGGCTTGGATATCCAGTAATAGTTAAAGCATCTGCTGGCGGTGGTGGCAAAGGAATAAGGATAGTCCGTGCAAAAGAAGACCTTGAAGAAGCTTTTGAATCTGCAAGAAGTGAGACAATCAAAGCATTTGGCGATGACAAGATGTATATGGAGAAGCTGGTTGAAAACGCAAGGCATGTAGAAGTACAGATACTTGGTGATTCATTTGGAAATGTTATACACCTTGGTGAAAGGGATTGTTCATTACAGAGGAAAAACCAAAAAGTGCTTGAGGAAGCACCATGTCCAGTTCTTTCAAAGGAGGTACGTGAAAAGATGTGCCATTCTGCTGTGCTTGCTGCAAAAGCAGCAGGATACCAGAGTGCAGGCACTATAGAGTTTTTATATGATGAAGCGTCACAGAACTATTACTTTATGGAGATGAATACGCGTATACAGGTAGAACATCCAATTACAGAGATGGTTACAGGTGTTGACATTGTAAAAGAACAGATTAAAATTGCTGATGGCAGTAAGCTTTCTTTAAAACAGGAAGATATACAGATAAAGGGACATTCTATAGAATGCAGGATTAACGCAGAAAATCCTTCACGTAACTTTGCACCATGCCCAGGGATTATAGATTATCTGCTTATACCAGCAGGAGGCTTAGGGCTGCGTGTAGATACGGCAGTATATGAAGGATATGAGATACCGCCATTCTATGATTCTATGATAGCAAAGGTAATTGTACATGGAAAAGACAGGACAGAGGCAATTTCAAAGATGAAACGTGCATTATATGAGTTTATTATAGATGGAATTGATACTAATATTGAATTCCAGAATAATATATTAAATAATCCGGATTATCAGAAGGGGAATTTTAACACTTCATTTTTAGAATCTTTTTTAGAAGAGAGGAAGGAATGATACGGTGAATTTATTTAGTAAAAAAAGTTATTTTTCATTAGATGGAAATGATGATAAAAAGAAAAGCGACCGTAGAAAAAGGCGGAATGAGCCATCTATACCTGATGGTATGTGGATTAAATGCAATACTTGTAAGTCTATAATTTATAAAAAAGAAGTTACAGAATATAAATTATGCCCAAGCTGCGGGGCACATTTCAGAATGAGTCCTGCTGAGAGGATTGCAATTACATGTGATGAGGGAAGCTTTGTAGAACTTGATGGTGGCATGAAACCTAAAAACCCTATGAGATACCCTGGTTATGATGAGGTCATTGAAAAGGCACAGGAAAAGGCTGGGATACCTGAAGCAGTAGTAACAGGGCATGCCAAAATTGATGGTTATGAAGTAGTCCTTGCTATAATGGACAGCCATTTTATGATGGGAAGCATGGGTTCAGTAGTTGGTGAAAAAGTTACACGTGCTGTTGAATATGCAACAGAATACAGGCTGCCGCTTGTAATATTTACAACATCTGGCGGTGCAAGGATGCAGGAAGGTATTATGTCCCTTATGCAGATGGCGAAGGTGTCATCAGCACTTGCAAGGCATGATGAGGCTAAACTTTTATATGTGACAGTCCTTACAGACCCTACTACTGGTGGCGTTACAGCAAGTTTTGCAATGCTTGGTGATATAATATTGTCTGAACCTAAGGCACTTATTGGTTTTGCCGGGCAGAGGGTTATACAAGGAACTATCCACCAGAAGCTGCCAGAAGGCTTCCAGCGTGCAGAGTTCCAGCTAGAACATGGATTTGTAGATAAAATAGTACACAGGGAAAAACTAAGGGACGAACTTGCAACTATTTTAAGGCTGCACAGTATTTAGCCTTGCCATACAGCAGTCTGGTATGAAACTACAGGCTGGTAATAATTATCATTACACTTAAGGCAGCTATTTGTGTTTGTACCTAAATTTGCGCAATTTGGTAAGAATAGGGGATTATTATGAATGATACAATGAAAAAGGTAGCAATTGCCAGAAAAATTGCCAGGCCTAATACAAAAGAGTTTATAGGAGAAATTTTTGAAGATTTCCTGGAATTCCATGGTGACAGGCTTTATGCAGATGACGGGGCTGTTGTAGGCGGTATTGCAAGTTTTGAAGGTGTGCCAGTGACTGTTATTGGAATACAGAAAGGACATGACCTTGATGAAAATGTAAAATGTAATTTTGGACAGCCAGACCCTGAGGGATACCGGAAGGCACTGCGTCTTATGAAACAGGCAGAGAAGTTTAACCGTCCTGTAATTACTTTTATAAATACAGCAGGGGCATATCCAGGAATAGGTGCAGAGGAAAGAGGCCAGGGTGAAGCTATAGCCAGAAATCTTAAAGAGATGTCAAATTTAAGGACACCAGTAATAAGCATTTTCACGGGTGAAGGCGGAAGTGGCGGTGCCCTCGCACTTGCAGTTGCAGATACAGTATGGATGTTAGAGAATGGAATGTTTTCTGTACTTTCACCAGAAGGTTTTGCAAGCATACTTTGGAGAGATTCTTCAAGGGTTGATGAAGCAGCAGCACTTATGAAAATGACTGCCAAAGACCTTATGAAAGACCATATTGTTGACAGGATTTTCTATGAACCTAAAGAAGGCATTGAGAATAACCTGCAATACACAACAGACCAGATAAAGCTTGCATTAAGGGAAACACTTCCAGAATTAAGGGGGCTTTCTATAGAAGGGCTGCTTGGCAGAAGATATAAAAGATTTAGGCAGTTTGGTGAGTTTATAGAATAAGATGGGATGGATTAACTGAAGCAGGATATATTAAATATACCCTGCTTTCTTAAAGCTGTTGTTTTTATATAATATGGATTCCGTCTTTTTCAATAGTTATAAGTTTTTCTTTAAGAAGATGTCCAATAGCACGTTTAAAAGCATTTTTGCTCATATGGAAGTGCTGTTTTATATCATCTGGTGTGCTTTTATCATTAAATGGCAAAAAGCCTTGTGAATTTTCAAGGCGGCTTAGTATAAAGCTGGCATCTTCATTCATCTGTTCTGGTATTTTCTTTTTGGCACTTAATGAAAGCTTCCCATCTTCAAGTACCTGTGTAACCCGTGCATGGACAGGCTGGTTGATACGGTATGTTTCAAATACTTCTTTTTTAGGCAGCAATGCTGAATATTTGTCGTCAACAGCTATAAATACACCAAAGTTGGAACTGGTTTCATATACCCTTCCATCAACCTCGTCATCTTTGCTGTAAGGTGAATTGCAACACAGATGTTCATATACTTTCATGGATGCACAAAGCCTTTCACTTTTGTCAAGGTAAAGAGTAACTAATACAGCATCACCTGTCTTTACTTCATACAGCTGTTCTTTAAATGGAAGCAATAAATCTTTGGCAAGTCCCCATTCAAGAAATGCTCCGATATGTGTAACTTCTTTTACATATAGACGTGCAACACCACCAAGTTCAATATCTGGTTCAAGCATAGTTGCAACAGGCCTGTCCTCTGAATCTTTATATACAAATACATTTAATACATCTTTAAGTTCTGTTCCTTCTGGTACCTGTGATTTGGGAAGAAGGATTTTTTCATTTTCTTTACCATCAGGAGTGTTTAAATATACACCAAAATCAGTTTTTTTAGTGACAACCAGTTCCTGTGTTTTGCCAAGTTCTATTTTTTGTTTCATAATATCTACCAAGCCCCAGGCAGGGATAATTGTATTTTATCTGGGGCACAGACACAAAGGGTGGAAGACCTGTGTCTGTATTTTATCCTTTCTTCTTTTTATAATATTTTATATTGCCAGGTAATTAATATTTTATGGCAGCCAGACGACATTGTCAACAATGAAGTGGATACAGTATTATTATATAATTTATCGTTTGCTATGTAGTGTATATATAATATGATTTTGTAAACCTGATTATTGCAGGTACCTGGGAAGCCAGTCCGGTGGCTGGCAAATGCGTTTAAGCATACATTACTGCCTGTTTTTTATCTTAGTATAGTAATATTGGAATAAATATGAAGACATTGTAATCCGCTTGTATTATTAAGAAAAAAGTAGTAAAATAAAATTACTATATTTAATAAAGAAAGAGGGGTTTTTATTGGGGAAGAAAACGAAAAAAGCACATTCAAAAAGACGTATAGCGGATGAAATTATGTTCCAGGTGGGGAGAAGTGTTTTACTGGTATTTTTAATTGTAGCAGTTGTTTCTGTTTTTTTGGTACGCTGGCTGGTTACAAGTTCAAAAGAAACAGAACTGGAGCTCCAGTCTGCATCAGCAGCAGACAGGATGGAAGGTTTCTTTGTGCAGTATACGAAAACTTCAGCACAACTGGCAATAAATCCAGAGATAAGGTATGTACTTTCAGAGACAACACCTGGAGATAGTATTCTGGATACAGACAAAATGGAAACAGTAAAACAGAATTTAATAAATGTTGTAGAAACTGATTCCGAAAATATTATGGCAACATGGATTGCGGACCTGGATACAAGTACAATTACACAATCGGATGGTTTTACATCAGGACCAGAATGGGATATTACAACACGTGTATGGTATGAGGACTGTATTGGAGGGGAGAAGACAGTTCTTACAGAACCATATACAGACCCAGCTACAGGTAAGGTTATTATAAGTGCAATTACACCTGTTTATGGCAGCGATGGCAAAGAAATATTAGGGGCAGCAGGTGTTGATATTTCACTTGAACGTCTTACAGATGTTATGGACACATATAAAATAGGCAAAAAGGGGTATGTTTTTCTTGCATCTTCTGACGGGATTATTATATATCACCCACAAGAGGATTTAAAACAGAAAAATTTAAAAGATGCGGGAGTATCACAAAATGTATTAGATGCAATGAATTCAGGAGATGAACAGTTCCTTAAATATAAAGTGGGAGGTGTTACAAAGTACGGGGCAGTACAGAATGTTGGAAGTACAGGTTATACAGTAACAAGTAATATGCCATTTATGGAATATTATTCACTATTGTTTGGAATAATGGCGGCACTGGCAGCTATATTTGTTATTGGTATAGTAATGATAGCATTTAGTATAAGAAAAAGTGCTGCAAGCCTGTCAAAACCTATTATGGACCTGAACCATACAGCACAACAGCTTGCTGGTGGGAATCTTGATGTACATATTGAAATAATATCAGAGGATGAAATTGGGGAACTTGGAGCGTCTATTGGAAAGACTGTGACAAGGCTGAAAGAATATATTGTATATATAGATGAAACAGCGGAAGTGCTGTCACATATTGCAGACGGGAAACTTGGAATAGAACTTAAAAATGATTATACAGGTGAATTCCAGAAGATTAAGAAAGCACTTCTTAATATCTCTTCTTCTATGATTGATTTGATGAAAAGTATAAGCGAAAGCTCAGAACAGGTTTCTATAGGTGCATCAGAGCTTTCCGATGCTTCGCAGATGATTGCAGAAGGTGCACAGGTACAGGCCGAGGCAGTACAGGAGCTGGCAGCAGCAACTAATACAGTTACAGAGCAGGTACAGAAAAGCCGCAAAGATGCAGAAGCTTCTGCAAAAGCTACTGTAAATGTCACAAAAATGATGGAAGATAATAAAGACAAGATGAAATTAATGATGAATGCAATGGATGGCATACATGAAACATCACAGCAGGTTGTTGGGATTATACAGACTATAGAAGAGATTGCTGAACAAACAAATTTATTATCACTTAATGCTTCTATAGAGGCAGCACGTGCAGGTGAGTCTGGCAAGGGATTTGCTGTTGTGGCTGATGAAATAGGAAAACTTGCATTGGAAAGTTCAAAGGCTGCTAATATGACAAGGGAACTTATTGGTGTTTCAATGGAAGAGATTAATAAAGGTAATGATATTGCTAATGATGTTATGGAATCTCTGGAGGAATCTGTAAATGCAGTAGACCATGTAAACCGTATGATAAGGGAAGTTGCTGAAAATGCAGCAGACCAGGCAGATAATATGGAAAAAATCCGTACAGGTGTTGATGGAATAGCACAGGGGGTAAATGATAATTCTGCAGTATCACAGGAAACTTATGCAACATCTGAGCAGCTTGCGAACCAGACAGTATCACTAAATGACCTGGTACAGAAGTTTGAATTTTAGATTATAATTATTGGAATTTATAATATACCATTCTGGGAAACCAGAATGGTATTATTTATATTTAATTAGTAATATAAATTAAATATAATTGGAGAATATGCCATATATTATAAAGTTTATCATATTTTATACTGGTTTTTAAAAGGGCTGTATGTTATAATAAAATTTGTGGGAAAAATATGGTAATTACCAGCAATATCCTGCTTTAATATGAAATGGAGGTAATGGTTAATTATGAAGAATATAATAAGTACAGATAAGGCACCAGCAGCAATTGGTCCATATTCACAGGCTGTTGAAGTAAATGGAGTAATATATACATCAGGGGTGATACCAGTTAATCCAGCTACAGGCGGGATTACCGGAAGTACAGCGGCAGAACAGGCAGAACAGGTATTTACAAATCTTAGAAATCTGTTGGAGGCATCCGGGACATCAATGGAAAATGTAATAAAGACAGTAGTATTTATAAAAAATATGGATGATTTTGCATCTATTAATGAAGTTTATTCAAAATATTTTCCTGCACCATATCCTGCAAGGTCATGTGTTGAAGTAGCAAGACTTCCTAAAGATGTTTTAATTGAAACAGAAGCAATGGCAGTGAAATAGTGCAGTTTGTGTAGTAAATATGCGGTTTATGTAGAACGAAAGACCTTTTGTTCTATGTAAGTAGAAAAATTCTAATAGTGTAGAAGAATGTGTAATAATTTAAGGCTATTTAACAGAGTTAGTCATAATTCCGGTAAAAACCTGCCAAAATAGGTTGTTTTTTGTTAAATTTATGTTAAAAAGAGGTGTTGACAAATAAAAGCTACGTTGTTATAATTGATTTTGCAATGTAATAGATGTAATATATTTGTAATAATTGTTATGTGATTTATAATAGTTATGCCTTAGTACAGTAAATTATTTATAAAGAAGAACTAATTGGAGGTAATTATGGTTAAGACACATTGGGTTAAGCGTGCTGCTGTATTTGGAACAGCACTTACATTATCGCTTGCTTGTTGTAATGTTTCTGGCGGGGCTGCTGCTTCTGCATCAATAGTTTGCCAGGAAACAGAGATGGCAGGTCTTTCCCTATCTTTAGATAAGTATTATGCAACTAATTTTGTTGAGAGAGAAGCTGAAGAGGAAACAGCAGACCTTACAACAGCACCTGAAACAGTAGTGCCAGAAAGTACAGCTGAGAAGACAAAAACAGCATCAAAAACTGCTGAATCAACAGTTTCAGAGCGCTGGCAGACAACAGGTATTTCAATAGCAAGTGATTATGTTAATATCCGCAGGCATCCTTCTACAAAGGATTCTAAGGTTCTTGGTAAATTATACAGAGGTTCAGCTGCTAAAATATTACGTAATGTAAAAGGTGGCTGGGTACAGATACAGTCGGGTTCTGTTAAGGGATATATTAAGAAAGAGTATCTTGCAATCGGTGCCGAAGCACAGGAACTTGCTGAAAAATATGGAACTAAGTACATAACAGTTAAGGAAGGTACAGTTACTCTTAATGTAAGGTCAAGAACAAGCACAAAGTCAACAATAGTTACACAGATACCAGAAGAAGAGAGATATTATGTAGAGAAGTTATGTGGTGATAACTGGGTAAGGATTTCTATTGATGATGGAAGAGGCTATGTTGCCAAAGAATTTGTAAATGTAAGAGTAAGGTTTAAAAAGGCCATTTCTATAAAGGAAGAGCGTGCAAGGGCACGTGCAAGGGCGGCAGCAAGAAGGGCAGAGCAGGAGAGGCTCAGGGCACTTGCAGCACAGCAGAATGAAGAAAGTAGTCCAGAAAGTTCTTCATCAAGCAGTTCAAGCAGCTCAAGCAGCTCAAGCTCATCAAGCAGCAGTTCATCATCAGGAAGTTCATCAAGCAGCTCAGGCAGCCATAGTTCAAGTTCAGGAAGTTCATCAAGCAGCTCAGGCAGCAGCCATAGCTCAAGTTCAGGAAGTTCAGGCTCAACTACAAATTATGGAAGCGGCACAGGTGAACAGATAGCAGCATATGCACAGAAGTTTGTTGGCAATCCATATGTGTATGGTGGTACAAGCCTTACAAATGGTACAGACTGTTCAGGATTTACAATGAGTGTATATGCACAGTTTGGTTATAGCATTCCAAGGACTTCAAGTGCACAGTCAACATATGGTACAAGTGTAAGTCTGTCAAATGTAGAGCCAGGTGATTTGATTTTCTATAAGAATGGTGGTTCTGTAGGCCATGTTGCTATGTATATTGGCGGAGGTTCTGTTGTACATGCAAGTAACCCTTCAGATGGTATTAAGATTTCAAGTATGTATTACAGGCAGCCATGTAATGCAAGGAGAATTGTAGGTTAATAGTATATAAAATAACTCTATACCGGGAGAGGTTTTCTCCCGGTTTTTTGCGTGGACATTAATATATAGATATTTGTAATATAAAATTATAAATGGAAATGTTATTTGTTATTGCTGGAAGGAATATTCCGTTTGTTATAAGATTAATTTAGTGTCCAAGAAAAAATGGTAATTATCTGACAATTACCATTTTTAAATGTAGAAATCTGATATATTCTGTCGGAAACTGTCGTAGAAAAGAGAAAAAGAACAAAATTAATGAGAAAAATGTTGACAACTTTATACTTATCAACATTTTATTGTTGTTAGAAAGCTTAAAATATAAGTTATCCACAGAGTTATCCACATTATCCACAATTTTTAATAAACATTATTCAACAAGAAAAATGTAAAAATATTGTGTGTCAATTTAGATTAATTTTCAGATAAAAGGTAATAATTTACTGTATATTATAAAATATATCTAAATATAACATGGAAATAAAAATGAAATTGTGCATTTTTACTTGAATTTGTTTTACAGGTACGATATAATGAATACAACAAACAGCAAAGGAGTGGTATTCATGCAGTATATTATTAGTGGTAAAAATATTGATGTAACAGAAGGACTTAGGTCTGCGGTAAGTGATAAGATAGGGAAGCTTGAGAGGTATTTCACTCCAGAGACAGAAGTACATGTTACCCTTAGTGTAGAGAAAGAGAGGCAGAAGATAGAGGTTACTATACCTATGAAGGGGAACATAATAAGGGCAGAGCAGGTTAGTGATGATATGTATGTTTCTATAGATTTGGTTGAGGAGATTATTGAGCGCCAGTTGCGTAAATATAAGAATAAAATTATTGACCAGCAGCAGTCAGCAATAGGTCTTAGCAAAGCTTTTGTAGAAGAAGAAATTGAAGACGATGATGAGATTAAGATTATACGTTCCAAGAGGTTTGCAATGAAACCTATGGACCCAGAAGAAGCTTGTATCCAGATGGAACTGCTTGGACACAGTTTCTATGTTTTCCGTAATTCTACAACGGATGAGGTAAATGTTGTATATAAGAGGAAAGGAAATACATTTGGGCTTATAGAGCCAGAGTTTTGATTATACAAAGAGAATATAATTTATTAAGAAGCTATAGGGGATTTTGTATTAAATCCTCTATGGCTTTTATTTAATTAACCAGAAATTGCTGGAATGTCCATTATAAAAAGAAAGATATATCTTCTGGTATCTTATATAATATAAATAAAAACTTATCGCAACTATTGTAACAATGTGTTGACGTATATGCAAATCTGCAATATAATATACCTAGTTAAGAGAGAAAGGAACAGAAAGATGTGGCAAGATACACAAAACACAGAAGAGTTTAAATATGTTTAAATTCTGGTATAGAAGATATGAAAGAGGTGGACATTATGTTATAGAAGGAAAGTTTACAACGTATTTTGAAGATATGGAACAGAAGATTATAAAAAAGGCATTAAGTAAGGGGATTGAATAAGGACGTAGCCATAGTATAGATAAAGTATGAAGATTACGTATTGTATTATAAAAAAACTTTCATTATCTGATTAGGAGGTTTCTAGTAAGACGGAAACCGGTTTGGAAACAGTGCGTAAAATAAGGGAGGGTCTTATGGGATTTGTATAATATATCAGCTTTGTGATATATCGGGATAAAAATATAAGTTGATTACCAAATGATTTAATGATATACTTTAGAATAGTTTGTTTTATTATTACATTTAATTAAGATTGTATAGGAGTGAAATTCATGAGTTTAATTAGTAAGATATTCGGAACACATAGCCAGCATGAAGTTAAACGTATAATACCAATAGTTGACAAGATAGAGGCTCTTGCTCCAGAGTATGAGAAGCTGAGTGATGAAGAACTTAAGGCAAAGACACCAGAATTTAAGGAAAGGCTTGCTAATGGTGAGACGCTTGATGATTTACTGCCTGAAGCATATGCAACAGTCAGGGAGGCGGCTACACGTGTACTTGGCATGCGTCATTACCGTGTGCAGCTTATTGGTGGTGTAATATTACATCAGGGACGTATTACAGAGATGCGTACTGGTGAAGGAAAGACTCTTGTATCTACACTTCCTGCATATCTTAATGCTCTTGAAGGCAAAGGCGTACACATTGTAACTGTCAATGACTATCTTGCGAAACGTGATGCAGAGTGGATGGGACAGGTACATGAGTTCCTTGGGCTTAAAGTTGGTGTAATCCTTAATAGTTTAAATAGTGATGACAGAAGGGAAGCATATAATTGTGATATAACATATGCTACTAATAATGAACTGGGGTTTGATTATTTGCGTGATAACATGGTGGTATATAAGGAAGAGCTGGTACAGCGTTCCCTCCACTATGCAATTATAGATGAGGTTGATTCAGTGCTTATAGATGAGGCACGTACTCCTCTTATTATTTCAGGACAGAGTGGTAAATCAACGAAACTGTATGAGGCTTGTGATATATTTGTAAAACAGCTTGAAAAGGGTACTGCCAGGGAATTATCTAAAATAGATATTCTTATGAACGAAGCAGAGGAAGAAACTGGTGATTATGTTGTTGATGAAAAGGACAAGAATGTAAACCTTACTGCAGAAGGTGTGAGGAAGGCAGAGAGGTTCTTCCAGGTTAAGAACCTTGCAGACCCTGACAATCTTGAACTGCAGCACAACATTAACCTTGCGCTCAGGGCACATTCACTTATGTTCAGGGATAAGGATTATGTTGTAAATAATGATGAAGTTCTTATTGTAGATGAATTTACTGGACGTATAATGCCAGGAAGAAGGTTCTCGGATGGTTTACACCAGGCCATTGAAGCAAAGGAACATGTAAAAGTCAAGAGGGAGAGCAAGACACTGGCAACTATTACATTCCAGAACTTCTTTAATAAGTATGATAAAAAATCAGGTATGACAGGTACAGCTATAACAGAAGAAAAAGAGTTCCGTGATATCTATGGAATGGACGTTGTGGAAGTACCTACCAACCTTCCAGTAATACGTGTTGATTATGAAGATGCAGTTTATAAGACACAGGAAGAGAAATTTAATGCTGTTGTGTCAGATATTGAAGAAGCGCATAAAAAAGGACAGCCTGTACTTGTTGGTACTATTAATATTGATACATCAGAGTATCTTAGTGACAAGTTAAAGAAGAAAGGTATAAAACATAAAGTCCTTAATGCAAAGTTCCATGAACTTGAAGCTGAGATAGTAGCTGATGCAGGACAGAAGGGCGCTGTTACTATTGCCACTAATATGGCAGGCCGTGGTACTGATATTAAACTCGGTGAAGGTGTAAAAGAACTTGGCGGGTTAAAGATTATAGGTACAGAACGCCATGAGTCAAGGCGTATAGATAACCAGTTGCGTGGCCGTGCAGGCCGCCAAGGTGACCCAGGTGAGTCAAGGTTTTATATTTCACTTGAAGATAACCTGATGCGTCTGTTTGGTTCAGAAAAGCTTATGGGTCTTTTCTCTGCGATGCCTGATGGAGAGCAGGTGGAGCATAAGATGCTTTCTAATGCTATTGAAAGTGCACAGAAGAAGATTGAAGGCAATAACTTTGGAATAAGGAAAAACCTGCTTGAATTTGACCGTATAAATAATGAACAGAGAGAAGTAATATATAAAGAGCGCCGCCAAGTTCTTGATGGCGATAATATGCGTGATACAATATATAAAATGATTACTGATGTTGTTGAGAAATGTGTAAATTCAGTAATAAGTGATGATACCGCTGCAGAAGAATGGGATATACATGAATTAAATAATATTTTAAGGCCTATTATACCAGTAAAGAAGATAAAACTTTCAGAAGAACAGGTTAAGCATATTACCAAGGCAGAACTTATCCAGCAGCTTAAAGAGGAAGCTGTAAAGGTATATGAAGCAAAAGAAGCAGAATTTCCTGACCAGGATAATATACGTGAAGTTGAGAGGGTTATACTTCTTAAGGTTATTGACAGGAAGTGGATGGACCATATAGATGATATGGACCAGTTACGCCAGGGTATAGGACTCCAGGCATATGGACAGAGGGACCCGGTTGTGGAATATAAATTTGCTGGCTTTGATATGTTTGATGCAATGATTGATGCAATTACAGAAGAAACTGTAAAAGCACTTACACATATCCAGATAGAACAGAAAGTTGAACGTGAACAGGTAGCAAAAGTTACAGGTACGAATAAGGATGAAACTGTACAGTCTGCACCAAAGAAAAGGACAGGCAAGAAGATACAGCCAAATGACCCATGTCCATGTGGAAGCGGCAAAAAGTACAAGATGTGCTGTGGCAGGAAGATATAAATTCCTGTTTTCAGATATAGATATGCAGCAGTTTATAGATAGCCATGGAATAGAAATTGAGGTGAGTGGATGATAGAGTTTGATAATATAAAAGCGGTACTGGCAAAATATGAAGAACCTCTTAAGAATATGGCTGGTTCACTCGATTTAGACAATAAAAAAGACAGGGCAGAAGAACTTGATAAGACCATGGAAGAACCGGGTTTCTGGGATGACCCGGCTTCTTCTGCGTTGATAGTGCAGGAAAGCAGGAAAATAAAATCTGTTATTGAGAGATATGAAAAACTTTGCAGTGACAGGGATGATATGCTTGTACTTATAGAAATATCAGAAGAAGAGAGGGATGTAGGAACTCTTCCTGATATTGAGAATTCATTAAAAGAGTTTGAAGAAGAATTTGAAACATTAAGGATAGAAACGCTGCTTAGCGGGGAGTATGATAAAGATAATGCCATACTTACACTACATGCAGGTGCAGGTGGCACAGAAAGCTGTGACTGGGCAAGCATGTTGTGCAGGATGTACCAGAGATGGGCTGAGAAAAAGGGTTTTTCAGTTGAGATGCTAGATTTCCTTGATGGTGAAGAAGCAGGTTATAAATCAGTCACATTACAGATTAATGGTATTAATGCATATGGATATCTTAAAGCAGAACATGGTGTGCACAGACTTGTAAGGATTTCGCCATTTAATGCAGCAGGGAAAAGACAGACTTCATTTGTTTCATGTGATGTTATGCCAGATATAGAAGAAGACCTGGATGTTGATATATCTGATGATGATATCCGTATTGATACTTACAGGTCAAGTGGTGCAGGCGGGCAGCATATTAATAAGACATCTTCTGCAATACGTATTACTCATTTTCCAACAGGGATAGTAGTACAGTGTCAAAATGAACGTTCACAGCATATGAATAAAGATAAGGCGATGCAGATGTTGAAAGCAAAGCTGTATATGCTGAAACAAAAAGAACAGCTTGAAAAAGCAAGTGGCATAAGAGGGGAAGTAATGGATAACGGCTGGGGAAGCCAGATAAGGTCATATGTTATGCAACCATATACTATGGTTAAAGACCACCGTACAAGCCATGAGGTTAGTAATGTTTCAGGAGTTTTAGATGGTGATATAGATTCATTTATAAATGCCTATCTGGCATGGATTACACAGACTGCGTAAGCAGGGAATGGAGGAAAAATGATTAATGTAAGTATATTAGGATATGGCACTATAGGCTCCGGTGTTTTCCAGATAATAAGGGAAAACGGCCAGATTATAGCAGAAAGAACTGGTGAGGAAATAACAGTAAAATCTATACTGGATTTAAGGGATTTCCCAGGGGATATTGCAGAAGACATAATAGTCCATGATTTTGCAGAAATAGACAGTGATGACAGTGTACAGATAGTAGTTGAAACTATGGGAGGCCTGCATCCTGCTTATGAATTTGTAAAAGCAAGCCTTGAAAAAGGAAGAAGTGTGTGTACATCAAATAAAGCGCTTGTTGCTGCATTTGGACCAGAACTTCTTAAAATAGCAGAAGACAAGAAATGTAATTTCCTGTTTGAGGCAAGCGTTGGTGGTGGTATACCAGTTATACGTCCTCTCCGGTCTTCGCTTGCACCAGATGTAATTGAGCAGATTTCAGGTATTTTAAATGGTACTACAAACTATATACTTACTGAAATGACAGAAAAGGGCTCAGACTTTGATACAGTGCTTAAAGATGCACAGGCAAAGGGATACGCTGAAAAAGACCCTACAGCTGATATAGAAGGGCATGACGCATGCCGGAAGATTGCAATACTTACATCTCTTGCATATGGGCACCAGCTGGATTTTGAAGATATATATACAGAAGGAATTACAAATATTACAGACAGGGATATAAATTATGCCAAAAAGCTTGGAGCTAAGATAAAAATATTTGGTTCAAGCAAAAAAGAAGGTGAAAAGGTTAGTGCTATGGTTGCACCAAAGCTTATTACAGTTTCACATCCGCTTTATAGTGTAGATGGTGTATTTAATGCAATACTTATAAAGGGAAATATGGCGGGTGATGTTATGTTCTATGGACAGGGCGCAGGAAAGCTTGCTACAGCAAGTGCTGTGGTTTCTGATATTATGGAAGCATCAAAGCACCAGGGCATAAATATAAAGACAATATGGGATAACCAGAAACTTGGGCTTGTGCCATTTGAAGAAAGTATTTCAAAGTTCTTTGTAAGGCTTAAAGGTACAAAGGCAGACAATGAAGCAAAAGTATCAGAAGTATTTGGCAATGTCACACCTGTAGATGCGGGATACAGTGATGAATATGCATTTATCACAGAAGCCATTACAGAAGCAAAGTATACAGGCGCTTCAGAAAAGCTTGGCAATGTTATAAATAAAATCCGTATTGATGTTTAATTAACTTGCAAAGGCTAACACTGTAGAATTTAAGTGAAGGCAAAGGCAAGCCGGTTTATAGATTGGAGGAAGACAATGAAGTACATTGTAGTTCTGGGAGATGGAATGGCAGATGAGCCTGTTGGGGAAATAGGCGGGATGACACCTCTTGAATATGCAAAGACACCTGCTATGGACAGCATAGCGCCAAAATCAGAGATAGGGCTTGTTCATACTATCCCAGAGGGAATGAAACCAGGAAGTGATACAGCAAACCTTGCAGTGCTTGGTTATAACCCAGAGAAATATTATACGGGGCGTTCCCCGCTTGAAGCACTTAGCATAGGGGTATCTATGAAAGATACAGATATTGCAATACGCTGCAATATAGTTACATTATCTGATGATAACCTTCCATATGGTGAGAAGACAATAACTGACCACAGTTCAAGTGAGATTTCAACAGAAGATGCGGCAATCCTTATGGAGGCAGTACAGAAGGAATTAAATAGTGATATATACCAGTTTTATGTAGGAACAAGTTACCGCCATCTTACTATATGGGATAAAGGGGAAGTAACAGAACTTACCCCTCCACATGATATACTTGGGCGTGTAATTGGGGAATATCTTCCAGAAGATGCCAGACTGCGTGAAATGATGGAAAAGAGTTATGATATATTAAATAACCATCCATTAAATGTAGAACGTACAAAAAAGGGGCTTAATAAGGCAAATTCAATATGGTTCTGGGGAGCAGGCACACGTCCTGCACTTGATTCGTTTGAAGGCAGGTTTGGCAAAAAAGGTGCGATGATATCAGCAGTTGATTTATTAAAGGGCATAGCAGAAGGTACACAGATGCTTAACATAGATGTACCTGGTGCCAATGGTACACTTGAAACAAACTGGGAAGGTAAAGCAGAGGCAGCAGTAAAAGTGCTTCTTGAAGATAATTATGACTTTGTATACATCCATATGGAAGCCCCAGACGAAATGGGACACCAGGGCAGCCTTGAGAGAAAGATAAAAGCTATTGAATATCTTGACAGCCGTGTATTGGCACCACTTGTTAAGAAAATGGATAAATCAGGTGAAGATTACAGGATGTTAATTATGCCTGACCATCCAACTCCAATATCATGCCGTACACATACATCAGACCCTGTACCATATATGCTTTATGACAGCAGGGTTAATAAAAATACTACATGGATGTATAATGAAAAAGATGCAAAAGCAAGTGGTAATGTGGAGAAAAAAGGGTATACACTTATGGGCAGGCTGCTTGAAAATTAAATATTTTACAAGTTGTGTGGCATAGAAATAATTGTTTCTATAATAAAAATAAAACCATAATTACTGTCTGGATGGAACAATAGCAAGTTTGTGACTGTGCGCTGCTTGCACAAACTTTGCATTATGTGCACAGGGCAGCGCAGAAATGAGGAAAATTATGTTAATAGTTAAGAAATTTGGTGGTACATCAGTTGCTAATAAAGAGAGAATTTTCAATGTAGCAAAACGTTGTATTGAAGACTATAAGAATGGTAATAAAGTAGTAGTAGTTTTATCTGCTATGGGAAAGCAGACAGATGTCCTGCTTGACATGGCAAAGGATATTAACCCAAAAGCATCAAGACGTGAGCTTGATATGCTTCTTACAACAGGTGAGCAGACATCAGTTGCACTTATGGCAATGGCAATGGATTCACTTGGGGTTCCAGCAGTTTCAATGAATGCGTTCCAGGTAGCTATGCATACAACAGCAGACTATGGAAGCGCAAGGATTAAAAGGATAGACACAGAAAGAATTAAAAATGAACTTGATAACCGCCGTATAGTTGTTATTACAGGTTTCCAAGGTATTAATAAGTATGATGATTATACAACACTTGGAAGGGGTGGTTCTGATACTACAGCAGTAGCACTTGCAGCGGCACTTCATGCGGATGCATGTGAAATATATACAGATGTAGATGGTGTATTTACAGCAGACCCAAGAATAGTTCCAAAAGCACGCAAGCTTGGTGAAATAACATATGATGAAATGCTTGAACTTGCAAGTCTTGGTGCAGGGGTTCTTCATAACCGTTCAGTTGAGATGGCAAAGAAATATGGTGTACAGCTTGTTGTGCGTTCAAGTTTAAATACAAGTGAAGGAACAGTAGTTAAGGAGGAAAGTAATATGGAGAAGATGTTAGTCAGTGGAGTTGCTGCAGATAAAAATGTAGTGCAGATAGCAGTTGAAGGACTTGAAAATAAACCAGGAGTTGCATTTAAGTTATTCCAGCATCTTGCTAACCATAATGTAAATGTAGATATGATACTACAGTCAGTAGAACATGATGGTACACAAGATATCAGTTTTACAGTAACAGAAGATATGGCTGATACAGCAATTGAAACAATAGAACGCCATGCACATACCAGCCTTAAGTGTTCAAATACAGAAGTTGTAAAAGATGTTTCTAAGGTTTCTATTGTAGGTGCGGGTATGATGACAAATGCAGGTGTTGCAGCAAAAATGTTTGAAGCCCTCTATGATGCCGGTGTAAATATATTACAGATTTCTACATCAGAGATACGTGTAACAGTACTTATTGAAGAGAAGTATACAGAAATTGCATCACAGGCTATACATGATGCATTTTCACTTGAAAGCTGATTAACCAGGTCTAAAAACTTTTACTATTTATGGCTAATGTAGATAATTTCCAGTTTAATGGGGATGTATGGTTTCCGTGCCCATACAGGAATTTTCCATACATGGGCACGCTTCCACTACAATGCAATGTCATTTAGTTAAGGGTATTCTCTGTAAATAATGGACTTATGGATGTTTGAAAATTAAATATTTTACAAGTTATGTGGCTCTGGCAATTCCAAAATTTTACCACAGGCAGCACGCTCCCGCTTGGATGGGATGCGCAGTGGTGCATAAAATCTGAAAATACCAGATTTAAGCACCAGCGCCCCCATAACAGCTGTCTTTTGGTAAAACATTTGGAACTTGCCAGAGTAATATAATCTTTGTATAAATTTAATTTTCAAATACCAATAAGCCCTTTATTTATTAGGCTTTGCTTAACTAAATGACATTGTGCTTGGACGGGATGCGCAGGGTGCATAAATCCCTAATATTTCACAGAAACATTTAACACGGGGCTTAAGCACCAGCGTTTCATAAATATTATTTGTATGCTTTAATTAATATTTTTCAGAATATTGATAGGAAACAGGCATTTTTCAAACATGCCCTAGTTGTTTTTATTATTATATTTGTATTTTACAAATATGTTGTATACAGCGTGTTCCAAGTGTCACAGTTAAATATTTTCTGTGACAGGGGTGCTTTGGAAACGCCAGTGCTTAACCCTTGTATTTTAAGGGTTTATGCACTGTTGCGTTTCCATCGCAGCGGGAGCGTGCCCCTGGATAGAAAATATTTAACTGTGACATTGGAATTGCGTTATATTGCCATTGTAAAGTTCAAAGATAACTGGAAATTATACTTATTTGTGAATAGTAACCTGGAATGGCGGCTGTATAGCCGCCTGTGTTGTATGGAGGATTGATATGGATATTGCAGAAAAAATTGCACAGGAACTGTCCATTGCCAGATGGCAGGCTGAAGCTGTAATAAAACTTATAGATGAGGGGAATACTATTCCTTTCATAGCGAGGTATAGAAAAGAAGCACATGGTTCGCTTGATGATGAACAGATACGTAACTTAAATGAAAGGCTTTTATACCTTAGAAACCTTGAAGAGAAAAAGGAGCAAGTGCTTGCAAGTATAGAGGAGCAGGGAAAACTTACAGAAGAGCTTAGGAAACAGATTACTGAGGCACAGACACAGGTGGTTGTAGATGACCTTTACCGTCCATACAGGCCAAAAAGAAGGACAAGGGCAACTATTGCCAAAGAAAAGGGACTTGATGGGCTTGCAGATATAATTATGGCACAGGAAACCAGTGAAAGCATAGAAGAAATTGCAGCATCTTATATTTCAGAAGAGAAAGAAGTTAAAAGCGCAGAAGAAGCAATAGAGGGTGCCAAAGATATAATAGCAGAAATAATTTCTGATAATGCAGAGTACAGGATGTATATAAGGAATATAACTTTAGAAGAAGGAAAGATAGTTTCCTCTGCCAAAGACAACAGTGTCCAGTCTGTATATGAGATGTACTATGACTTTTCTGAACAGGCTGGAAAGATTGCAGGCCACAGGGTTCTTGCATTAAACCGTGGTGAGAAAGAAAAAGTCCTTATAGTAAAACTTGAAGCTCCAGAAGAGAGGATACTCAGGTATCTTGAGAAAAAAATAATTATAACTGCTGCTGGCAGAATAAAAGATATTTTAAAGGAAACCCTGGAAGACAGTTATAAAAGGCTGGTTGCCCCTGCAGTTGAACGGGAAATACGGAATGAATTAACTGAAAAGGCTGAGGATGGCGCAATAAAAGTATTTGGAAGAAACCTTGAACAGCTTCTTATGCAGCCTCCTATTGCTGGCAGGAATGTACTTGGATGGGATCCGGCATTCCGGACAGGCTGTAAGCTTGCAGTAGTTGACAGTACAGGAAAAGTACTTGATACTACAGTGGTATATCCTACAGCTCCACAGAATAAAGTAGAAGAGACCAAGAAAACAGTAAAAGCACTGGTTGACAAATATAATATATCTCTTATATCTGTTGGCAATGGCACAGCATCACGTGAATCTGAACAGATAATAGCAGATATGATTAAAGAGATACAAAAACCAGTACAATATATAATAGTTAATGAAGCAGGTGCTTCTGTATATTCTGCAAGCAAACTTGCAACAGAAGAATTTCCAGAATTTGATGTAGGACAGAGAAGTGCAGCATCTATTGCAAGAAGGCTGCAGGACCCTCTTGCAGAGCTTGTAAAGATAGACCCTAAATCAATCGGGGTAGGGCAGTACCAGCATGATATGAACCAGAAAAAGCTTACAGAGGCACTGGCAGGAGTAGTGGAGGACTGTGTAAACAGGGTAGGTGTAGACTTAAATACTGCATCTGCCCCGCTTCTTGAATATATATCAGGCATCTCAAAGACGGTTGCTAAAAATATAGTTTTATACAGGGAAGAGAATGGAAGGTTTACTGACAGGAAACAGCTGCTTAAAGTTGCAAAGCTTGGACCTAAAGCATATGAACAGTGTGCAGGTTTTATGCGTATACAGGATGGTGACAACCCGCTTGATGCAACAAGCGTGCATCCTGAGTCATATAAAGCAGCAGAGATGCTTCTTGAAAAGCTTGGAATAACATCAGAAGACTTAAAGAAAATACAGGCGGAGGCGGCAAAGAATAAAAAACGGCCAGAAGAAACAAAGAATAAGAAAAAAGATAATACAAAGAAAAAAGAATTTGTAGTGAAAAATACAAATACTGCATTTGGTGCAGCATTTGCCAAGGCGTTTGGAAGCAGCGCAGTGCCAGCAGATAGGACAGAAGACAAAGACAATAAGAATACAAATAATACAGGAAGCCTTGCTAGAAAGATTAAGGATAAGAAATCAGTAGCAGCAGAACTTGGAATAGGTGAGATAACACTTGAAGATATACTGAAAGAACTTGAAAAACCTGCAAGAGACCCACGTGATGAAATGCCGCTTCCAGTCCTTAGGACAGATGTACTTGAAATGAAAGATTTAAAAGAAGGAATGATATTAAAAGGCACAGTGCGTAATGTAATTGATTTTGGTGCATTTGTAGATATAGGTGTGCACCAGGACGGGCTTGTACATATATCACAGCTTTCTGGCAGCAAGTTTGTAAAACACCCCCTTGACGTAGTAAGTGTTGGTGATATTGTAGATGTAAAGGTACTGGGTGTAGATTTGAAGAAACAGAGAATACAGCTTACAATGAAGCTATAAGGAGTAATTAATGGGATTTCTGGATAAATATTTTATTGAAGTTAAAAATGGCTCTAAAGTTACTTATAGTGAAAGTGATTTAAATAAGCTTGACAGGATGTATGAAAATGAAGTCCTTGCCAAAACTAAGAAAAATATTAAATCCCCAATGCGTAAGGAGATGCAGAAAAGTTTCCATTCACAAGTCAGGGATTATGCATTTGAACGTATATTAGACAGGCATCTGTATACATTCCAGTACCTTTTGGTAATCCCTGACCCATATGGTGTTGCAAAGCAGACAGCGCTTATTTTATTTAATTCTTCAAAAAAGTGCAAGGTACATTACTGTGTAATTGGTGATAAGCCTGAGTATAACTTTGAGGGCATCTCAGCGCTTGGGGTGAGGCACAGGGTAGCTATAATGGGGCTTTACCAGGGCAGGAACAATAAAATTGACCTGGAACTTATAGATGAAGAGGGAAACCTGTTAAAACACCAGATAATAAATATATATGTTTCAGCAGTACATGAAAAAACAAAAAATATAGTATACCAAACAGACAAACAAATGTCACATTTTCCATTTATTCTTTTAAATGGAATATTTTTCAATCCCGTTGTTATAGATGGTGACGGGCAGCTGCGTTATTCACTGCAATGTAAGACAGGAAAACTTGGCATGGTGCCTTTACAGAATGGAAGGTTTCTTCTTGCAGATAAAACTGCAAGCCGTATGGATGAGTATGGCAATATACAGGTATGCAGGTACCATGAGATGGATTATATGGGCAGGGTTTACAGGACCTTCCTGCTTGAGAACAGTATAGGGCGTGCGATGGCACAAGATGGCAGTTCGCTTTTTCTTGTTACCTCATCGGACGGGAAACATATTTCAGATTGTATAACAGAGTTTGACCTGGACAGCGGTGAGATAGTACAAAAATGTGATATGGCAGCAGTTTTAAGTGACCAGTACCGTACAGTAAGAAACTGGGCTGATATAACAAGGCTGGAATACCATGAAGGAATGTTATATGTTACAGTTAAAAAGCTGCACTGTATATTGAAGCTTGACTGGAAGAAAAGAAAACTTAAGTGGGTTTTGTCACCTTTACCAGTATGGAAAGGTACATTTGTAGAAAAGTATCTTCTTTCAGGTGATGAAACAAAAGAAGCAATATGCTCCCACCCTGAGTATATAACTGTGCCAGGCAGCTTTACTGGTGAATATGATATTATAATGTTTGACACATGTATGAAAGGCAGGGTGGACAATGGATATAAGCCACGCAGTGTTTCAAGTGTAAAGGTAGTCCATATAGACGAAGATAAAAAAACTTATAATGTTATAGAAAAAACAGATGTTGTAAAATCGCCAAGATATGGGAGTGCACTTTATTCTAAGGACAGGAAATTCCTGCTTGCCATGGAAGGAATTTTAAAAAAACAAAAAGGCAGGCGGAAATCATGTATTTTAGAAATTGATGCACAAGATGGAAAAACTGTTAAAACAACAAACTTGTCTAAAGCTTTTATAAGTGCATGGGAATTTGCACCTGATATAAAAGACTATTGTGCACCATTGGAAAGGAATGAAAATGTTGTTTTTGGTAATTTAACACCACCAGAGGAATTTGAGGGGCAGATACCACCTCTGGCTGATGAGAAAATTGACAAGGATTATTTTGGCAGGATAAGGTTGTGTGGAGGACTGTTCCTTTTTGCAATGGTTCCAGGAATGATAGACAGAATATATTTTATTGGAGAAAAGAATAAGTATGTACAAGATTATTCAAATATAAAACCTTTAGATAACAAAAGGTTTTTTGCAATTATGCTTGAAGGTTTTAAGGAAGATGAATATTTTGTATATGTGGAAAGTGAAGGTGTATCATATAAATTAAGGAATGAAATCAGGGTTGTAAAGAAAGAATAATATAATTACCAGTACAACTGTTACCATCCAGGCATTATGTTGCCTGGCAGTAATATTAAATATAAAGAAATATGGGAGATAATGTGGAAAGCCAGAGATTTTTCACATGGCAAATTTGTGCTTGTGCCCGGATTTGCGTATTTTGACAAAGATGGAGGTTTATTATGAGTCAGTTATCACATTTAGATGAACTTGAAGCAGAAGCAATTTACATTATGCGTGAGGTTGCGGCAGAATGTGAAAAGCCTGTTATGTTGTATTCTATTGGAAAAGACAGTTCAGTTATGCTTCATATTGCTTTAAAGGCATTTTACCCAGAGAAGCCGCCTTTTCCATTCCTTCATGTAGATACTACATGGAAGTTTAAGGAAATGATAGAGTTCAGGAACCAGACAGCAGAGAAATATGGACTTGACATGCTTGTGTATACCAATGAGGAAGGCAGGAGCCAGGGTATAAACCCATTTGACCACGGTTCTGCATATACAGATATTATGAAGACACAAGCTCTTAAACAGGCACTTGACAAGTACCAGTTTACAGCTGCATTTGGAGGCGGAAGGCGTGATGAAGAGAAATCAAGGGCAAAAGAAAGGATTTTCTCATTCAGGAATTCCGCACATGCGTGGGACCCTAAGAACCAGAGGCCTGAGATGTGGAAGCTCTTTAACACAAAGATATTTAAAGGTGAAGAAGTAAGAGTATTCCCGCTTTCTAACTGGACAGAAAAGGATATCTGGCAGTATATAAGAAGAGAAAATATTGAGATACCATCCCTTTATTTTGCAAAGGAACGTCCAGTTGTATACCGTGATGGCAATATAATTATGGTTGATGATGACCGTATGAGGTTAGAGCCTGGTGAAGAACCTGTAATGAGAAAAGTACGTTTCCGTACACTTGGATGTTATCCGCTTACAGGTGGTATTGAATCAGATGCAGATACACTTGATGCTATTATAGAAGAAACATTAAGCGCAGTGTCTTCCGAGAGGACAAGCAGGGTAATAGACAATGAAGCAGCAGGAAGCATGGAGAGAAGAAAGAGAGAGGGGTATTTCTAATATGCAGGGTTTACTTAAATTTATTACATGTGGCAGCGTAGATGATGGAAAATCAACCTTGATAGGCCATATGCTTTATGATGCAAAGCTGCTTTTTGCAGACCAGGAAAGGGCACTTGAACTTGACAGCAAAGTTGGAAGCACAGGCGGGGCAGTTGATTATTCACTTCTTCTTGACGGGCTTATGGCTGAAAGGGAACAAGGAATTACTATTGATGTGGCATACCGTTATTTTACAACAGATAACAGAAGTTTTATAGTTGCTGATACACCAGGCCATGAAGAATATACAAGGAATATGGCAGTAGGTGCTTCATTTGCTGAACTTGCAGTTATACTTGTAGACGCATCCAAGGGTGTGCTGGTACAGACAAAGCGCCATACACGTATATGTTCTCTTATGGGAATTAAGCATATTGTATATGCTATTAACAAAATGGACCTGATAGACTATGACCAGAATACATTTAAAGATATTTCAAGAAACATTAAAAAGATGACTGCTGAATATGAGTTCAGTTCAATGTTTATAATTCCTGTATCTGCTACAGTAGGTGATAATATTACTAATGTATCATCAAGGATGCCATGGTTTAAAGAAGGGACACTTCTTAATTATCTTGAAAATATAGATATAACTGATGAGTCTGGTGAGGAAGGTTTTGTAATGCCTGTACAGAGAGTGTGCCGTCCAGACCATACATTCCGTGGTTTCCAGGGCCAGATTGAAGCAGGAAGCATATCAGAAGGTGATGAGGTAGTGTCACTTCCAAGTGGTGAATCTGCCAAAGTCAAGGCTATATTTTCACAGGATGCATTTGTTACTAAACAGAAATCTGGCAAGGCATTTAAGGGACAGGCAGTTACAATACAGCTTGACAAAGAAGTGGATGTGTCACGTGGCTGTATGCTGTGCAAGGACACTGGACTTAATGTAGGTAAAATGTTTACTGCAAAGCTTTTATGGATGGATGATAACAAGCTTGTAGCAGGTAAAAACTATTTCCTGAAAATAGGCACAAAAATGGTTCCAGCAGTTGTTATGAACATTAAGTATAAAATTGATGTTAATGAAGGAAACCATGTACAGACAGACAAGCTCTATAAGAATGAAATAGCTGTGTGTGATATTTCATGTTCAGATAAAATTGTATTTGATGAATTTAAGAACCATAAGGAACTTGGTGGTTTTATACTTATTGACCGTATAAATAATATGACTGCTGCTTGTGGTGTAGTTGAACATTCACTGCGCCGTGATGATAACCTTACATGGCACAATATGGATATTACACGTAAGCTCAGGGCAGAGCAGAAGGCACAGAAACCTGTAACAATATGGCTTACTGGTCTTTCTGGTGCAGGCAAGTCCACACTTGTCAATGAACTGGAGAAGAAGCTTTTTGCAGCAGGTAAGCATACAATGGTACTTGATGGTGATAATATACGAATGGGCCTGAATAAGAACTTAGGTTTTAAAGAACAGGACCGTATAGAAAATATAAGGCGTATTGCAGAAGTTTCAAAGCTTATGAATGATGCGGGCATAATTGTACTTACATCATTTATATCACCATTCCGTCTTGACAGGCGCAACGCAAAAGATATTATTGGAAGTGACAGCTTTATTGAGGTATATGTAAGCACACCACTTGAAGAATGTGAAAAACGTGATGTAAAAGGCCTTTACAAAAAGGCACGTAGTGGTGATATACCTAATTTTTCAGGTATTTCAAGCCCATATGAAGCTCCTGAAAACCCACAGATAGAGATTGATACAACAGGAAAGAGCCTGGAAGACTCAGTGAGTTATATAATGGAACAGTTAGAGAAATATATGTAGTTACCATAGCAGAAGATGGGGTTTGCGCAAATGGCAGACCCCATTTGGGTATATAAAAGTGTATATGCAAAAATGGAGGTTAGTGTGAAAAATATATCTAAGGCAGCAAAAAACGCTACCTAAGATATATTAAATTTCACACAGGAAAAATGTAAAACCAGCATTTTTCATTATTATTTGTGCCGCCCAAAGGCGGCAAGGGGGATTATTATGGATTTGCAAAGGGAACTGGAAATATCTAAGAAAGCTGCAATAGAAGCAGGGCTTGCAATTATGGATATTTATAATAATGCAGAAGATATGCAGATAACATATAAAGATGGTGATATGCCGCTTACAGCTGCTGACAAAGCATCCAATAAAATAATTGTTGGAATGCTTAAAAAAGAATTTCCAGAATACAGTATTTTATCTGAGGAAGAAAAGGATGACCAAAGCCGTCTTGATAATGACTATTGTTTTGTTGTTGACCCACTTGATGGTACTAAGGAATTTATAAAAAGGAATGGCCAGTTTACTGTAAATATTGCTTTGTCTTATAAACATAAGTCTGTAATGGGTGTTATATATGTGCCCGTAACAGGTGAACTGTATTATGCTTCAGAAGGGAATGGGGCATTTCTTGAAGATGGCAGCAGTACACGCCAGATTAAAGTATCAGGATGTACAGATATAAAAAGCCTGCGTCTTGTAATGAGCAGTTCACATGGATGTGAACAGATGGATAAGCTTATAGAGAAATATAATTTCACTAATTTTGTGAAAATGGGAAGCTCACTTAAGGGATGTGTTGTTGCAAAGGGTGATGCAGAAATTTATTACAGGTTTAACCCTACAATGGAATGGGATACTGCAGCAATGCAATGTATAGTGGAAGAGGCAGGTGCAGTATTTATGCAGATGGATGATACACCTATGGTTTATAACCGTGAAGATAACAGAAACTCAAAAGGCTTTTATATTATAAATAATATAGCTAATAAACTTGAACTTTAAAGAATAGAAGTTTAAGCGTATACAGAATACTAAGAGGGGCTTGTAATGGATTCTTTAAATAAAATTAACAGGCAGTTATCTACGACACAAGTTATTGCATTAGGATTTATAAGTGCAATATTAATTGGTGCTGTTGTTCTTTCATTGCCTGTATCGTCTGCTGATGGTAGTTTTACACCATTTATTGACAGTCTTTTTACATCAACAACTTCTGTGTGTGTAACAGGGCTTGTTGTTGTTACAACAGCAACGCACTGGAGTTTGTTTGGAAAAGTGGTAATACTTATACTTATACAGCTTGGCGGGCTTGGTATTATTTCATTTACAACAGGTATTATGATGGTTATAGGCAGGAGGATAACATTAAGAGACCGCATGATTCTTGAAGATGCTTTAAACCTTGATACACTTAAAGGGCTTGTCAGGTTTCTGCAGAGAATATTTAAGGGTACATTTATAGTTGAAAGCATTGGTGCTGTCTGTTATTCACTGGTATTTATACCACAGTATGGAATTATAAAGGGAGTATGGTTTTCTATATTCCATTCGGTATCTGCATTCTGCAATGCAGGCATTGATATACTTGGTGAAAACAGCCTTGTGCCATATGTATCAAATCCATGGATAAATATTGTGACAATGGGTCTTATAATAACAGGTGGCATAGGTTTTCTGGTGTGGTGGGATATTACAAATAATATAAAGAAAATGGCACAACATGAATATACACCTAAGATGGCTGTTAAAAAGCTGCATATACATTCCAAAATAGTAATAATAACTACTTTGTGCCTGGTATTTGGTGGGGCATTGCTTATTTTTGCACTGGAATTTAATAATCCTGAAACTATAGGAAACCTTAGTTTTTTTGAAAAGATACAGGCTAGCCTGTTCCAGTCTGTTGTACTTAGGACAGCAGGTTTTATGACATTTTCACAGGCAGGTATGCATGGTACATCTATTATTGTATGTCTTTTCCTTATGTTTATAGGAGGTTCTTCAATAAGTACTTCAGGAGGGATTAAGACAACAACATTTTCTGTATTATTTTTAAGTACACGTGCGACAATAAAGGGAAGCCCGCATCTTGTTGTATTTAACAAAACAATCCCGCATAAGACTGTACAGAAAGCACTTGCTGTTACAGTAGTAAGCTTTACAGCCCTTATAATAGCTACATTTATGCTTCATCTTTTTGAAGGGGGTTCATTGCTTGACGCTACATTTGAAACGACAAGCGCAGTTGCAACAGTAGGGCTTTCAAGGGATTTTACAGCATCAATGGGGATTGCTGGCAAGATAATAATTACTTTCTGTATGTACCTTGGAAGGATAGGACCTATATCTATGGTAATATTCTTTAACAGGCAGCAACAGGGAAGCAGGTATTTTTCATATCCACATGAGGATATTACAGTAGGATAGAGATTTGTGTTAATAAAATGGTTATTTTACTAATTAGATTTAAAAGTGTATAATAACCATTTTTTTAAGCGGTACTTTGTTTTGGCTTATATTTAGAAGTCCGGATTTCATTTTAATTATATCAGTATTCTATAAAATTAACAATATTTGTAAAGAATTTATTCTTTATATGGAATAATAATGTATCCAGGATGGTGACAATTACATATCTATGAAACTTCAAAGACGTCTTGCTTCAAGTGAGGTAATGGCTATATGTGCTGTATTCCACTTATCTGGTTACAGGACATTTAAGTGGTTTTACCAGAAACTGGTTTTAAAAAATTACCATAAATTTTTTCCAAATATTGTAAGTTATAACCATTTTGTAGAACTTATGCCATATACTGCACTCCCAATGGTGTTTTTTGCACATCCACGCTGTGGGGAATACACTGGTATAAGTTTTACAGGTTTCACAACTATTGATGTATGTGACATCTAAAGGATACGGCAGCACAGGGTATTCCATATTCTGTAAACATAATTTTACAAAAAAAGTGTTTTTATATCCAAATAAACTAAAGTATTAAATTGTATATTTTACTTGGTTTTATTTCGGACTGACGTTAAATTTAAAAAAGTATTCCATATTTATTACTGGCAGAAATATTATTTTAAAATATAAAAACAAATTGACTATATAAAGTAATATGTAATAATATTATATAAAAGGCAGGTGTATATAAATGGAAACATGTTTACAACCATTATGGGATGTACTGCACAATGAAAATATATTGGATTTAGATTGGAATACAGATGAGATAAAAAGATATATAAATAAAATAGAATTCTTTTTTAAGATATTGCAAAATAACTTAGACCAGAAACATAAAAGTATAGAAAAAACACTACATATAGAAGCAATGTCATTTAATTAGATGTGTGAGCCATTAAGTTAAGGAAAATCCGTCATAACAGAATTTTTACATTTCTAAAACACAAATTATTTCATTTAAGAAAAACTTCTTAAATTCACTGCTTGGTTTGGCGGACAGATGAATTATTTTATGTAAAAGCAGGGATTTTGCCTTGGAAATCGACTGTTTTGAAAGAAGAATAGGACTACTCGGATTTCATGCGAAATCGGGGCAACCACTTAAGCGTGCTGTTTTTGCTGGTAGAGGGCAGTTAAGGAATCTTGAAGCACCTGGGAAAAGCTAATATGGTTATTTTCGGCAAATGTATTGAGCCATGTGGGAATGGTAAGATTTTTTCTTGTAACTTTCTCACCATACTTTTCAGCATAGGCATCCATGTCCAGAACTAACATGCTTACGAAACCGTCGGTCTCTGGGATAATGCTTTCCAATGGGCTTGCTTCGGGTGTGGGTTTTCTGTCCTTCGGTTCGATTGCATGATTACATTAGGCAGTATTCAGCGTTATGCAGTATAACAACCTGACAAATCTTCACAAGCCGGGAAATGTAATCATCTTAAATTGCTTCTATAATAGGCTTCAACAGGAGGAATAAAGTATGGAATGGATAGCAGCAATGCAACAGGCAATTACTTATATGGAAGAACATCTTATGGAGGAAATAAACTATAAAGATGTAGCGAGGCATGTACACACTTCGAGCTATGAGTTTCATAGAGCATTTAGTTTTCTTGCAGGGATGACTGCCAATACTTATCTTCGCAACCGCAGGTTATCTTTAGCAGGTAGAGAAATTGTGGAAACCGATGCTAAAATAACAGACATCGCGCTGAAGTATGGTTATGAAACACCAGAGAGTTTTACAAAGGCATTTACAAGGTTTCATGGAATTGCGCCTAAATTTGCCAGAGAAGAATCTGCGAAGCTCCTGCTTTTCAATCCACTTGTTATTAAAATAACCGTGGAAGGTGGTAAAAGTATGGATTACAGAATCGTACAAACAAAAGAACAAAAATTTATTGCAGTGGTAAGAAGTTTTCAAAATGAAATCATTAATGACGAGGAAAATCATGATATTCCTGATTTTTGGGGAGAGTGTAATGACAAAAAACTTATAGAGCCGGTTTGCAATCTGCGGCCAGAAGGAAAACGAGACCTGTATGGGTTATGTTCTCCGACGAAGAAAGGTGTGGATACGTTTGAATATGGAATTGGTGTCTTGATTGATGAAGATACATCGGAGTTTGATTTCTCAGAAATGCAAAAAGCAGGTTATAGCATCTGGGATGTGAAACCGGGAACTTATGTTGTATTTGACTGCATCGGTGAGGATGGTGATTGTATCGGTGACACTTGGGCTAAATTCTATAAAGAATTCTTGCCACAAATGGGGTATGAAGCAGAAGCAGAAACAGATTATGAAATATATTTTGAAAAAGGAAGAAGTGGTCTATTCTGTGAACTGTGGATTCCGATAAGAAGAAAATAATGAAGCCAGGTATGTTAAGAATGCGAAAATTTCAGTTTGATGCAGATTGTTATCAAAAAGAGTACCGCTCACTTTTGCGAAAGTGAACGGTATTTTTAAACATTAACTTAATGTTGTTGGACTTAACTAAATGACATTGCATATAGAAGAGTATATTAAATTATTAGAGAGAGGAAACCAGCAGAAATTTAAACAGAATATCGAAGATGTTGAAAGCCAGGCAGATAAATGTAATTTATGTGCTGTCTGCCGTGGCTGTTCAAAAAAGTTTTATAATGATGTACAGAAAGGCAAGATAACAGAAAAAAGTCTTCCATATGAATTAGAAAACTATTTTCTGAAAAAACCACAAATGTATTATTATAGGGAAAGTATGGGAGAGAAAAAGGAACGTACATATTTAAGAAACATGTTTATATTATTAAAAGGGTTTTCTTCATCAACTCCTGTTATATACTCAGCATCATTTAATATAGAATGTAATGGAGGAGGTTTTTATTTTAATTATAAAGGTACTGGAATTGTAGCAGACTCAGGAATTGGTTTCGTTAAATCAATGCATAAACATGGAATTTTTATTGATGATATAGATATTGTGGTTATTACACATGACCATCTTGACCATAATGCAGATGCAGAAACATTATCTTCATTATTGCATGATTTTAATAGTTTTAACCAGAGAACCCCGCATATTATGTATGATGTTTTTGGAACTATACGCCCCTTAGAACATGAAATATTATGGATTACAGATGAAAATACAAAAAGAAAATTACAAGGCAAAGTTAAAAAACTTAATAGTTTTGGCGATTATACAGGATATTACAGAAAAGAAATAATTCCAAAAGAAAAGGGGCTTTTTTTGTCTGCTATAAAAACAAAACATATTAAAGACAGTGAAGAATCTTATGGAATAAAATTTTTTGCACAATATGAAAAAGAGTGTATAATTAGTTATACTTCTGATATAGCGTATTTTGAAGAATTAGCCCGTTTTTTTGCAGAACAGGATATTTTAGTTTTTAATGTAAGTGATATATATAAAAAAGATGTAAAAGGAATTAAAAGCAAGAGTTCACATCTGGGCTATAATGGTAGTATAGAATTATTAAAAAATACAAATTATAGAATTGGGATTGCATCAGAATTTTGTTGTACAAATGGAGATTTTAGAATAAATTTTATTAAAACAGTAAAAAGGGAACTAGAAAAGGAAAAACATAGTTGTATCCTGCCAGGTGAAATGGGGTTTAATATTTCTTTACCAACATTACAGTCTGAGTGTGCCATTTGCAAAAAAATGTCAGATACAGTAATGTTATATGTTATTTCACCTTCTAAGGAGTATGGCAGAATCCAATATATCTGTAGACATTGTGCTTTGGGAGTGATATAATATCCAGGATATAGTTTTATTATTATATAAGGCAGGACAGTAACAGGATGAAGGAGTATGAATATATTGTATTAGCAACAGATGAAATTTTTAGCCATATGATTAAAAGTGTTATATGTCTGGAGAATTACCATAGGGAATAAATTTTATTAAAACAGTAAAAAGGGAACTAGAAAAGGAAAAACATAGTTGTATCCTGCCAGGTGAAATGGGGTTTAATATTTCTTTACCAACATTACAGTCTGAGTGTGCCATTTGCAAAAAAATGTCAGATACAGTAATGTTATATGTTATTTCACCTTCTAAGGAGTATGGCAGAATCCAATATATCTGTAGACATTGTGCTTTGGGAGTGATATAATATCCAGGATATAGTTTTATTATTATATAAGGCAGGACAGTAACAGGATGAAGGAGTATGAATATATTGTATTAGCAACAGATGAAATTTTTAGCCATATGATTAAAAGTGTTATATGTCTGGAGAATTACCATAGGGATAACCTGAATGGTGTTTTTAGAAATATTTTTGCAATGTTTAACGAATTAAGGGAAGATTATAAAAATACTATATTATTAATGGGAAATGAAGAAGAGGAATTACAAAGAGCTTGCATGAAAACGAAATGCAGATGTAAAAGAGAGAAAATACTTGATGGATTTATTAAAGAGATGGAAAATATTGATGATACAATTGATTACAGGCAGGAGGCTGGGAATTTTTATAATAACCTTGAAAAGGAAGATGTTGAAACATTAGAAATGCAACTTATGGTTTATCCATATTTGTTGTCAGTTTTGCGGAAGAAAGAAGAGGGGAATAAGGATGGAAAGAAGGATAATTGATAAGTATGCAGAACTAAATAAGGCATGCAGGCAATATCCAGCAATAGAGCTGTCTAGCATAGAAGACAGAGGCGGGTATGTGCAACGGGACAGACAGCCTGGAAAATTTCATAAGCCTGAAGGATATGCCAAAGATGGTTTTGTTGAAAATTTCTGTCTTTAATTAAGGGTATATGATATGACTTTAGAAAGGATACATCCAGTCGAAAAAACTCATATTTGTGAAGGAATTTATGAAAATTATATAGTGAAATCATCAGAAATCCTGCTACAGTATGAACTTTATGCCAATACAGCAAATATCTATTTACCTTGTGGGTATTATACTAATTTCAGGGATGCTTTGTTTCACTTTAGAAAACTTGCATCTTCTTATGAAGAGAAAGAAATTGAATGCCAGGCATTCGCAATTAAAGAACATTTATCAAGAGCTTTAACTGATGCTGCTAGTTCTGTAATGGATAACATATCTTTTATAGCAGAGAGATTACTAAAAGATGAAAATATTAATGATATCCAGAAACAGAAAACAAGAGAGATGTTACATAAGATGAAACAGGCTAATTTTAGAAAAAGGTTTTCTGGAATGATGTTATCTAATGATGGTATTAAAATTGGGCATGAAGATATGTTAGGGCTTATTGACAGTTTTTTTGAATTTGCTAATAATAATTGTAAAGAGGAGTTTGCAAAATATTCCCATGAATATCAGCAAGTTTAATTTTATAAAGGGAATTTTTATTAATTGATATACATAGAGTAAAAATAATAATAAACTCTATCTGTTATATGTAATTAGTTAATGCGGAAGAGAGGAAAATATGGATAAATCATTTGCAGTTTTTGGGCTTGGCAAGTTTGGGCGCAGTGTTGCAACAGAGCTTGCTAATGCAGGTGCTGATGTACTGGCAGTTGATATTAATAAAGAAAGGGTACATGCCCTGGCAGATATAGCAACATGTGCAGTGGCAGCTGATATACGTGATACAGAGGCTATGGAATCACTTGGCATATCTAATATGGATGCAGTTGTTGTTGCAATTACAAGAAGCCTTGATGCAAGCATACTGGCAACAATATTTGCTAAAGAATCAGGTGTTCCATATGTAATTGCAAAGTCACAGGATGAAACACATTCAAAAATACTTAAAAAAGTTGGTGCAGACAAAGTAGTGCGTCCAGAACTTGAAACTGGCATAAGGACTGCAAGGCATCTTGTGACAGGAAATATACTTGATTTTGTTGAACTTTCTGAAACGATAAAAATGTTAGAGATAAATATAAAGCCAGAATGGGCTGGATATACTTTAAGAGGGCTTGACCTCCGCAGCAAAGAGCATATCAATGTTATTGCCTTACGCAAGAATGGTGAACTTGTGGTTAATCCAGACCCTGACAGTGTATTGTCACCAGATTTATCAATGTTAGTGACAGTTGAGAAAAAGTACATCCACAAGCTTATGAAATAATTGGTTTAACCAGGACAGGTTGTGTCTGGAAGCTAGATATTACACAAAGTTACCAGTTCTGGCAACTTTGTGTAATTTGTCTGGTTATCATTTAAGTAAAGCAGCAATATCCAGCTATAATGCCAGTCTGGCATTATTTGTTTTTAAACAAGTGATTCATAAAGTTTAGTAATATCTTCTACACTTGTTTCTTTTGGATTACCTGGCCTGCATGCATCATCATAAGCAGACTGTGCAAGGAATGGTATATCTTCTTTCTTTACAATATCCTTTAAATCTGCTGGTATCCCTACATCAGATGAAAGCTGTCTTACAGCATCTACAGCAGCTTTGCGGTATTCATCCTGTGACATGTTTTCTGTGCCGTGAACACCCATTGCCTTTGCTATGTCACGGTATTTTTCACCTGTTGCTTCTGCATTGTACTCCATAACTGTAGGAAGGATAATAGCATTGGCAATTCCATGAGGGGTATCATATAAAGCTCCAAGCGGATGTGCCATAGAGTGTACAATTCCAAGACCTACATTAGAAAACCCCATACCTGCTATATACTGTCCAAGAGCCATGCCTTCACGTCCTTCTGGTGTATTATCTACAGCACCCCTTAATGAACGTGATATAATTTCTATAGCCTTAAGATGGAACATATCTGAAAGTTCCCATGCACCTGCTGTTATATAACCTTCGATAGCATGTGTAAGTGCATCCATACCAGTAGCTGCTGTAAGCCCTTTTGGCATAGAGGACATCATTTCAGGGTCAATAAATGCAACAACAGGAATGTCATGTGGGTCAACACATACCATTTTGCGGTTCTTTTCTGCATCTGTGATAACGTAGTTAATAGTAACTTCTGCTGCTGTTCCTGCTGTTGTTGGTACAGCAAGTACAGGTACAGACTTATTCTTTGTAGCGGCTGTGCCTTCAAGGCTTCTGATATCTGCGAATTCTGGGTTATTTATAACTATACCTATTGCCTTTGCAGTATCCATTGAAGAACCACCGCCTATTGCAATAAGATAATCTGTTCCAGCTGCTTTAAATGTTTCCACCCCTGCTTGTACATTTTCAATAGTTGGATTTGGCTTAATATTGGAATAAAGTTCATAATCCATGTTATTTTCTGCCAGTACATCAATGACTTTCTGTGTAACCCCAAATTTTACAAGGTCAGGGTCAGAACATATAAAAGCTTTTTTAAAGCCCCTTGCTTTAACTTCTGTAGCAATTTCTTTAATTGCACCAGCACCATGGTAAGATGTTTCATTTAGTATAAATCTATTTGCCATTTTAACAAAAACCTCCTCAAAATTTATTGCTGCACATTTATCAAAATATTTATTTATAACTATCTCTGTGCGCATAAAAATATTATACAAAACAGAGTTATAAAAAGCAATATTTATGATAGAACTTTTGGGTTTCCCCGTTTTTTAATATGCGAAAATTTTGGAGCTTGCCAGAGGCACATAACTTTATGAAATATCTAATTTTCAAACATTCATAACCTTGCCATTTACAGAAGGGTACTTAATTAAATGACATTGTATCGTAGTGGAAGCGTGCCCCTAAGTGTAATAATATTGTTCATTTATATTGAAAACTGTGTTCATGCCCAAACACATCCTGGAAATTTTATTTACAAAAATTTTAAAAACCTCTTGCATTTTTTTATATTATATAGTATACTCTTATTCGTTCGGTGCTGTTAGTATTATAAAATAATATGTGCGCGTAGCTCAGCTGGATAGAGCGTCTGACTACGGATCAGAAGGCCGGGAGTTCGAATCTTCTCGCGCACGTTTCCAAAACCTTTTCGTATTGTCGTATAAGATGCGGAGAGGTTTTTGTTTAGTAAAAAAATGTTAATGCCTTGTATATAAAAGTATCAGGAATGGAGGGGCTTATGTTCCAGGCAGATGTATTAAAAGAAATAACAAAAGATTCTGATATAAAAAAGGATGAACCAATGTCGCTTCATACCACATTCCGTATTGGCGGCAAGGCAGATATGTATATTGAGACAGGCAGTACCACGGATTTTATAAATATTATAAGATACCTGCAGAAAGAGCAATGTAATTATTTTGTAATGGGCAATGGCAGTAATCTTCTTGTTAATGATAAAGGTTACAGGGGGGTTATTGTTTCCACAAGGAGAAAAAAGAATTTAAATGTTAATTCTTCAATAATGGACAATGTCCATATTGTACAAGAAACAGATAATTTAAGCCAGGCAGGAAATCTTGATGATGTATATATATACTATGCAGATAACCATAATGCTGCTGCTTTTTTTGCAGAAAATGGGTATACTGCAAGTGTAGAAGCTTTAGAAAATAAAAATCTTGTTAATGCAGGAAGCGGAATACTGCTTTCAAACCTTGCAGGTGTTGTTGCAGAAGCAGGGTTTACAGGATTTGAATTTGCAAGTGGCATACCAGGTACTCTTGGTGGTGCTGCTGCCATGAATGCAGGTGCATATGGCGGGGAGATGAAGGACGTAATTGAAGGCGCCAGGGTACTGGCAGAGGATGGCAGTATTAAAGTATTAAAGAAAGAAGAACTGGAGCTGTCATATAGAAGCAGCATTATACAAAAAGAGAAGATGATAGTCCTGGATGTTTTATTTGCGTTTGAAAAAGGGGATAAAGAACAGATACTTGCACAGATGAAAGAACTTAACCAGAGACGGCGGGAAAAACAGCCATTGGAATATGGAAGCGCAGGCAGTACATTTAAACGGCCTGAAGGGTATTTTGCAGGAAAGCTTATACAAGATTCAGGGCTTAGAGGTTATCGTTGCGGGGATGTCATGGTATCTGAAAAACATAGTGGTTTTGTTGTAAATGTAGGGAATGGGACATTTGAACAGGCTATGGATGTTATTAACCATGTAAAAGAAGAAGTTAAAAAACATTTTGGAGTAAGCCTGGAATTAGAGGTTAAAATATTGTAATAAAAGAAAGGCACAGGTTAATATGAGGTTTGTTATAGTTACAGGGATGTCAGGCGCAGGCAGGAGTTCTGTTATGAACATACTTGAAGATATAGGGTATTTTTGTGTTGACAACCTGCCAGTACGCCTTATACCTAAACTTACAAAGATTGCGATAGAAGAGGGCAGCACAATTGACAGGGCTGCCCTTGGAATTGATATAAGGAACCTGCAGGGCCTGTCAGAGTTTGAAGGGATATTAGATGAAATGAAAGCCAATGGCTACAGATATGAAATAATATTTCTTGAGGCAGAGGACAGTGTACTTGTAAAAAGGTATAAAGAAACACGCAGGAACCATCCACTGGCGCTCCAAGGGCGTGTTGACAAGGCGATAGAAGCTGAAAGGCAGGAACTGGCATTTATTAAGAAACGGGCGGACTATATTCTGGATACAAGTCATATGCTTATAAGGGATTTAAAAAAAGAAGTTGACAAAATATTCCTTGATAATGAAGAATATGAAAACTTTTTTGTGACCATACTATCATTTGGGTTCAAGTATGGAATCCCAGCAGATTCTGACCTTGTTTTTGACGTGCGTTTTCTGCCTAATCCATTTTATATACCTGGGTTAAAAAGCCTTACAGGAAATGACAGGGAAGTTTATGATTATGTAATGGATTCAGAAAATGCAAGAATTTTCAAATCAAAACTTTATGAAATGATAAGGTTTCTTATACCCAATTATATTACAGAAGGCAAGAACCAGCTTGTAATAAGCATTGGCTGTACAGGAGGAAAACACAGGTCGGTAACTATTGCCAATGCCCTTGCAAAAGAAATGAAAAACCTGCCATATGGTATTAATATAGAGCACCGTGATATTAAAAAGTAACATGGAATATAAAAAGGAGATAAGGCAGGATGTCATTTTCAAGTGATGTAAAAGAGGAATTAAAAACACAGGTAAGTCCAGCAAGACATTGTTGTATTGCTGAATTTGCTGCTTTATTTGCTTTAGCGGGACAAGTGAAAAGATTTCAAAATGGAAACGTTTATATGAAAATACATACCGAAAACTTGACAGTGGCTCAAAAATCCTATATCTTATTAAGGAAAACATTTCATGCTAAGATAGAAACCACAGTGCGCAGCCATAATCCTCAGGCTGGTACAGGGAGTTTTTCGGTTTTTGTATTCAGGAAAAATGATGTAATAAATATATTAAAAGCTGTCAAAATAATAGATGAGCAGAAAAAACAGTGGGGTAATTTTTTATGCGTCCATCATATGGTAGTACAAAACACCTGTTGTAAAAGAGCTTTTTTAAGAGGTGTATTTATGGCAGCTGGGTCTGTTACAAATCCTGAGAAAGCATATCATTTAGAATTGGCAGTTCTTTCAGAAGAACTTGCAGGACAGATACGTGAAATTATTTCTTCTTTTATGATTGATGCTAAGATAGCCAGAAGGAAAAAATATTATGTTGTATATATAAAAGAAAGTTCACAGATAGTGGATTTTCTTAATGTAACCGGGGCACATATTGCATTAATGAATTTTGAAAATGTAAGGATAGTTAAGGAAGTGCGTAATTCTGTAAACCGCCAGGTGAACTGTGAAACCGCCAATATAAGTAAAACTGTTAATGCAGCAGCAAGGCAGATAGAGGATATTAAATTTATTCAATGTAATATGGGGTTTGGTAAGTTAACGGACGGTCTTAGGGAAATGGCGGAGCTGCGCCTTGATTATCCTGAGAGCCCGCTGCAGGAGCTGGGCAGTATGTTAAGTAAGCCTATTGGCAAATCAGGAGTGAACCACCGTCTTCGCAAATTAAGTGATATTGCAAAGCAAATGAGGGAAGATGCCGGTATATATTGATACGGTGCCCTGCGGATTTAAGGAGGAAATCGCAATGATTACAAAGAAAATAAAAATTCAGATTCAGAATGGTCTTGAAGCCAGGCCTGTAGCTGTGCTTGTGCAGGTGGCAAGCCAGTATAACAGCAGTATTTATGTTGAATGTGAAGATAAAAAAGTAAATGCCAAGAGCATAATGGGTATGATGACATTAGGACTTGCAGCAGGTGAGGAAGTAGTAGTGTCTGCAAATGGTGATGATGAAGAAAATGCAATGACAGATATTGTTAAATACCTCAGTGCGGCAAATGCCTGAATGTTTCAAATGGTATTTTGCTGTTTCTGTCTGGTAATATCTGTTACATAAAGATATATTTGGGTTATAGGGCTGGAAGTAATTAATACAATTCCAGCCCTTTTTGCCTGGATAATGTCCGGAACGTAAAAGGGAGGAGGCTTTTTATGGGTTTTGTACATTTGCATGTGCATACAGAATATTCACTGCTTGATGGTTCATGCAAAATTAAAGAAATTGCCTTGCGTGCAAAAGAGCTTGGTATGGAGCACTTAGCAATTACAGACCATGGAAATATGTATGGTGTAATTGATTTTTATAAAGCTGCAAAAGCAGCAGGGATAAACCCTGTAATAGGATGTGAAGTCTATGTTGCACCAGGTTCCAGGTTTGACAGGGAAATATCTAAGGGTGATGAGCGTTATAACCACCTTGTACTGCTTGCAGAAAATAATACAGGTTATGCCAATCTTATGAAAATAGTGTCAAGAGGATTTACAGAAGGTTTTTATTACAGGCCAAGGGTTGATTATGAAGTCCTTGAAAAATACCATGAGGGTATTATAGCACTTAGTGCGTGCCTCGCAGGTGCGGTGCCTTCTGCAATACTGAGGCGTTCTTATGAAAATGCTAAAGAAGAGGCGTTAAAGCTTGCTGGAATATTTGGATTGGATAACTTTTTCCTTGAGTTGCAGGACCATGGAATACCACAGCAGAAAGAAGTAAACCAGGCACTTTTAAGAATAGGTAAGGAAACGGGAATTAAACTTGTTGCTACCAATGACGTACATTATATTATGGCAGAAGATGCAGAGGCACATGATATACTGCTTTGTATACAGACACAGAAAAAGGTACAGGATGAAGACCGTATGCGTTATGAAGGCGGCCAGTATTACCTTAAATCAGAAGAACAGATGCTTGAGTTATTTCCCTATGCTACAGAGGCAGTAGAAAATACAGAAGAAATAGCAAAAAGGTGTAGTGTAGAAATTGAATTTGGAAATTATAAACTGCCCAGATATAATGTGCCAGACGGGTTTACAGCACAAGGGTATTTAGAAAAACTTTGTACAGATGGTTTGTATGAAAGATATGGGAGTCCTTCCCAGGAGCTGGAAGAAAGGCTTCACTATGAGCTTAATACAATTAATACAATGGGATTTACAGATTATTTCCTTATAGTATGGGATTTTATAAAGTATGCAAAAGACAATGGAATAAGTGTAGGTCCTGGAAGGGGTTCAGCAGCGGGAAGTGTTGTTTCATATGCGTTAGGAATAACAAGTATAGACCCAGTTAAATATGACTTGCTTTTTGAACGTTTCTTAAATCCAGAACGTGTTACAATGCCTGATATTGATATAGATTTCTGTTATGAACGCAGGCCAGAGGTAATAGAATATGTAATGGACAAATATGGCAGGGACAGGGTTGTCCAGATAGTGACATTTGGTACACTTGCGGCAAGAAATGTTATACGTGATGTAGGAAGGGTGCTTGACCTTCCATATAATTATGTGGATGTTATAGCCAAAGCAATTCCTATGGAACTGGGTATTACAATAGATAAAGCATTACAATCAAACCCAGAGTTTAGTCAGGTTTATAATGAGGATGAACAGGCAAAGAAGCTTATAGATATGGCAAGAAGGCTTGAAGGCCTGCCACGCCATACTTCAATGCATGCAGCAGGTGTACTTATAGCCCCAGAATCCGTGGATGAATATGTGCCGCTTTCAAAGGCTTCTGATGGCACTATAACAACACAGTATACAATGGTTACACTTGAGGAACTTGGACTTCTTAAAATGGATTTTCTTGGTCTGCGTACCCTTACAGTTATACAGGACGCAGCAAAGATGTCTGGCATGGGTGATGTATACAACATGGATATAGATTATGAAGACCAGAATGTATTTGAAATGTTAAGCGCAGGCAAGACAGAAGGCATATTCCAGCTTGAAAGTGCAGGCATGAAGCAGTTTATAAAAGAACTTAAGCCACGTAATATGGAAGATATTATAGCAGGAATATCTCTTTACAGGCCAGGACCAATGGATTTTATACCAAAGTATATTGAAGGCAAAGAGAAAAGTGGAAGTATAACATATGACTGCCCACAGCTTGAACCTATACTGTCACCTACATACGGATGTATAGTATACCAGGAACAGGTTATGCAGATAGTGCGTAACCTTGCAGGTTACAGTTTTGGACGTAGTGACCTTGTGCGCAGGGCGATGTCTAAAAAGAAGACAAAAGTTATGGAGGCTGAGCGCAAAAACTTTGTATATGGCAATGAGGAAGAGGGTGTTAAAGGCTGTATAGCTAATGGTATACCTGAAAATATAGCCAATAAAATATATGATGAAATGATTGATTTTGCAAAATATGCATTTAATAAATCACATGCAGCAGCTTATGCAGTAGTAGCATACCAGACAGCATACCTGAAATATTACCATCCTGTAGAATTTATGGCAGCACTGCTTACATCTGTAAGAGCTAACCCACATAAGGTACTCTCATATATTATGAGCTGCCGCCAGATGGGAATAGAGATACTGCCGCCAGATATTAATACAGGATATGGAGGGTTTAATGTATCTAGTGGCAAGATAATGTATGGGATGTCAGCAATAAAAGGAATTGGTACTCCTGTAATTGATGAAGTAACTGCGGAGAGGGAGAGAGATGGCAGGTTTGTTTCAATGCAGGATTTTATTACAAGAATGACTTCTAAAGAAGCTAACCGCCATACTATAGAAAATTTTATAAAATCTGGTGCATTTGATTCACTTCCAGGCAACAGGCAGCAGAAAATGCTTGTATATGGTGCAATGATTGACAGTGTAAACCGTGACAGAAGGGATTCTGTTGCAGGGCAGCTTTCACTTTTTGACATGGAAGATACAGGTTTTGAACATGCCAATGAAATACAATATCCAGACGTACCAGAATATGACAAAGAGGAACTGCTGGCATTTGAAAAAGAAACATTAAGTATATATATAAGTGGTCATCCGCTTGAAGACTACCTTGAACTGGTTAATAAGAACTGTACAAAAAACTCACTTGATTTTATTCCAGAAGAAGAAGGTGAAAATGCAGGTATGCCAAAGGTACATGATGGGGAAAATGTAATAATAGGAGGCATGATTACTGATAAAAGTGTAAAGATAACCAGGAAAAATACTACTATGGCATTTATTACAGTTGAAGATTTATATGGGACAGTTGAAGTTGTAGTATTTTCAAATATTTACGAAAAGAAAAAGGAACTGCTTGAAATTGATTCAAAAGTATTTGTAAAGGGAAGGGCAAATGTAGAGGAAGACAGGGCAGGAAAGGTTATATGCCAGGATATAATACCATTTGACAAAGTACCATGTGAACTTTGGATAAGATTTGCAGACAAGGCGGAATTTGAGAAAAAAGAAAAACTGCTTTATGAGAAAATTATGCCTTATGATGGTAATGATATAGTATGTATATACCTTGCAGAAGAAAAACTTGTAAAGAGGCTTCCAAAAAGCAGGAGCATTAGTGCAAGAAGGATAGTAAAAGAAAGAATTCTGGAGGAATTTGGAGAAAACGAAGTGGCAATAAAGGAAAAGAGTATTGAAAAATAATCCATTTTAGCGTACAATTTCAATAGAGAAATATTTACATTTGTATGATAAGGAGGATTTTATGAGTAATGCTGTTAAAACTATTGGTGTATTAACAAGTGGAGGAGATGCTCCTGGGATGAATGCTGCAATACGTGCAGTTGTCCGTACAGGTATTTCATGCGGACTCAAGATAAAAGGGATACGTCATGGATTTGCAGGGCTGTTAGAAGAAGATATAATTGATATGAATAACCTTTCAGTTTCGGATATAATCCAGACTGGCGGGACAATTCTTTATACAGCAAGGTGCCTTGAATTTAAGAAGAAAGAATACCAGGAAAAAGGTGCAGAAATATGCCGTAAACATGGTATTGACGGAGTAGTTGTAATTGGTGGTGATGGTTCATTTAACGGTGCAAGCAGGCTTGCAGAAAATGGTATTAATACAGTAGGCGTACCAGGGACTATTGACCTTGATATAGCATGTACAGAGTATACAATCGGATTTGATACAGCTATAAATACAGCTATGGAAGCTATTGATAAACTCAGGGATACATCAGAATCACATGAACGTTGTACTATTGTTGAGGTAATGGGACGTACTGCAGGCCATATAGCATTGTGGACTGGTATAGCAAGCGGTGCAGAATATATTCTTACAACAGAAAAGTACCATGGTGATATACAGAGGATAATTGCAAAGATTTTAGACAGGCGTAAGCTTGGCAAGAAAAACCATATTATTGTAAATGCTGAAGGTATTGGCAGCTCAACAGAGATGGCAAAGCTTATAGAACTTGCTACAGGGATTGAAACAAGGGCTACAATACTTGGACATATACAGCGTGGAGGAAACCCTACATGTAAGGACAGGGTTTATGCTTCAGCATTGGGCACAAAGGCTGTTGAGCTTCTTTGTGAGGGTAAGACAAACCGTGTTGTAGGATATAAGAGTGGGGAATTTGTTGACTTTGACATACAGGAGGCACTGGCTATGACAAAGGACCTTGACCCATATTTATTCCATATTACACACAGGCTTACTACAAAGTAAATTAATGAAAGGAGATAAGTAACATGAAGAAGTTTGTTAAGTTTGCTGCTGGCGCAGCAGCACTGGCAGGAGCTGTTTGTGGTGTATTGTATTTCCTGCAGAAGGTTTTAGGGGTAGACATATTCAAGAAGGATACTGATGATATCGACGATTTTGATGATGATTTTGACGATATTGATGGCTTTGATGATGATTCAGATGATGATTCTGAAGAGAGAGAATATGTTACACTTGACCTTGAAAAGGAAAGTGACAATAAAGAAGAGCCAGCACAGGCTGAGGAAGAGACCACAGGGGCTGCAGAAGCTTAATTTCAAGAGGTGCATATCCAATATAATATGGGTATGCACCTCTTTTTGCTATACTGCTGGTTATAAAAAGTTTATAATTATATTTTTTGCAATTTGCACAGAATTTTTCTGGAGTGCAGCAGTTAATTATTTTGCACCCGGCGGCACGCTCCCACTTAATGGAAAACGCAGCAGTGCATAAAGCCCTTAAAATACAAGGGCTAAGCACCAGCCGTATCCCATCCAAGCGAAAGTGTGCTGCCTGGGGTAAAATTTTGGAATTGCCAGAGCTCATAGTTTGTAAAATTTTTTATTTAATTTTGTATGGTTTGTCATTCCGGTTTTTTAGTTTTATTTTCTGTGGGTTATAATGTTTATTATTAAATTCTATATCGGTTTCATCAGGTGCTACAATGGCAGCATATGCCAGTGAATCACCTTTTGGAAGTGATATTCCTTTCAGCCCTTTGCTTGTCTTTTTAAATTCCCCTGTCTGGTTTAATGGAAATAAAAGCACAGAGCCTTTTTCTGTTATCATTAATATATTGCGGTTATTTTCTATAGATTCATCTACAGTAACAGGGCTGGCACATATAAGTGAATCTTCTTGGTCAAGTTTTGTAGAAGCTATTACAGAACGGTTTGTTTCAAATTCTATGCCAGACACAAGCTTTATATATCCTGATTTTGATACAAATAAAAGCTGTGATTCAAATAAATCTTCAAATGCTATATAAGTTATTATATCATCCTTGCCTATTTTACAGAGGTTTTGTATAAGGACACCTTTATCACGGCTTTTAACTTTTGGTATGGATAGTGCTTTTATCTGGTACATTGAGCCTGAAGCTGAAAACACACAAAGCCTGCCAGTATTTTTCATTGGAATAATATGTGTATATTCTTCAAGTGTTTCAGGTGCAAGACGTGAATAGCTTGTCTCATCAAGTGATTTGCAATAACCAAACTTATCTATCATTATATATACTGTTTCTTCCTTGATTTCTTCAATATATTTTGCATTGCCAAGGTTGTCAAGGATTGTGCGTCTTTCCCTGCCAAATTGTTTCTTATATACTTTAAGCCTTTTTTTAATAACCTTGTGAAGTTCGTTAATATCACTTAGTATTTTTTTGTAATTAGTAATATTAGTTATAAGGGTGTTGCTTTCCTGGTGGAGCTTAAGCAGTTCAAGTCCTATAAGTTTGCTTAACTGCATTGAAAGTATTGCTTCTGCCTGGTTTTCGGAAAAGTCAAGGCGTGAGGCATCTTTTTCTGATTTCTTCGTCCTGAAACTGATACCTGATGTATTGCCAGTTGTAAGACAGCTTTTAGCCTGTTTTATAGAATTGCTTCCCCTTAGTATCTCTATAATAAGGTCTATTACATCTGTTGCCTTTATAAGCCCTTCAACTATCTCCAGCCTGTCATTTGCTTTAGAAAGCAGATGTTTATATTCTTTTGTATAAAGTTCTTCCTGGAATGTGACAAATTCATTTATAAGCCCTTTTAGTGTAAATGTAACTGGCTGTTTGTTTTTTACTGCAAGCATATTTACACCATAAGTATCTTCCATAGAAGTTTTCTGGTATAAACCATTAAGCAGGTTTTCAATATTCCGGTCTTTCTTTACTTCAATAACAATACGTATTCCTTCTTTAGAAGACTCATCCCTTACATCATATATTTCATCAAATACTTTGTCCTTGGATAATGCAGCAAGGTTTTCTAAAAGCTTTGTCTTATTGCCTGCTACTGTATAAGGTATCTCTGTTATTACAAGGTTTTTGCGTCCGCAGTTGCTGTCTTCAATTTCAATTTTGGAACGTATCTTAATTTTTCCTTCACCTGTATCATAAATATTAAAAATATCATCGGAGTTTGTTATAGTTGCACCCGTTGGGAAATCAGGGCCTTTTATATACTTCATAAGCCCCTTGGTAGATATTTCTGGATTATCCATAAATGCAATAATCCCATCTATTACTTCTGAGGGGTTATGTGGAGGCATATTTGTTGCCATTCCTACTGCTATTCCTGTAGTGCCATTTATAAGCAGGTTAGGAAGAGTTGCAGGAAGAACATGTGGTTCCTGTTCGCTTTCGTCAAAGTTTGGGACAAATTGTACAAGTCCTTTATCAAGGTTTTCAAGAAGTGCCATTGCTCCGTCAGATAGCCTTGCTTCGGTATAACGCATTGCAGCAGCACCGTCCCCGTCAATAGAACCAAAGTTGCCATGTCCGTCTACAAGCGGGATAGAAAGTGAATAATCTTCTGTCATATGCACAAGGGCATCATATATTGAGCTGTCTCCATGTGGATGGTATTTACCCATTGTATCACCAACAATACGGGCACTTTTCCTGTGTGGCCTGCCAGGATATAATGAAAGCTCATTCATTGCATAAAGTATACGCCTTTGTACAGGTTTAAGCCCGTCCCTTACATCAGGAAGGGCTCTTGCAATTATTACACTTACTGCATAATCACGGTAAGAATTGCGCATTTCCTCAGAAAAATCCAGCTGTATTACAGGCTGTTCATTGTATTTCATATCTAAAACCATACCTTTCTGTATTTATATATGTGGGAAGAAGTTTCTTTTACAGGCAGCAGACAGGTTTTATACATCAAGGTTTGCATATCTGGCTTCTTCCATAATAAACTGCCTGCGTGGTGGTACATTGCTGCTCATAAGTGTTGTTGTAACTTCATCTGCGTCTACACTGTCACTTATGGAAATTTGTGCAAGTACCCTGCTTCCAGGGTCAAGTGTTGTTTCCCAGAGTTGTTCTGCATCCATTTCACCAAGACCTTTATAACGTTGTATACCTGTAATTTTATTACTTTTATTCTTTTTGAACTTTTCCAGTTCAAAGTCATTAAATATATATTCTGAGTTTTTCTTCTTGCCATTGGTGTAGTCTACTTTATAAAGTGGAGGCAGTCCCCTGTATATTTTGCCAGAGTAGATTAATTCAGGCATGAACCTGTAGAAAAATGTAAGCAGTAATGTGCTTATATGGGCACCATCAACATCTGCATCTGTAAGTATTATAATTTTGTCATAACGCAGCTTAGTTATGTCAAATTCATCACCTATCCCACAACCAAATGCAGCTATCATTGATTTTATTTCATTATTAAGAAGTATTTTTTCAAGAGTTGCTTTTTCTACATTAAGGATTTTGCCCCTTAGCGGAAGTACAGCTTGTGTATGCCGGTTTCTTGCTGTTTTAACGGTACCACCTGCAGAGTCACCCTCTACAATATAAACCTCACATTCTTCTGGTTTCCTTGAAGTACAAGCAGCAAGTTTGCTTTTGGTATCAACATCATTTAACTGTTTTAATACAGCATTGCGTGCCTTATCACTCGCCTTACGTGCATTATAAGATTTAAGGGAGTTGTCAAGGATTGTACGAAGTATATCAACATTTTTATCAAAGTAACGCTGTACTTCTGTGCCAAATACATCTTCTACAGCAGTTTTTGCATCAGTATTGCCAAGTTTTGTTTTAGTCTGGCCCTCAAACTGTGGGTCAGGGTGTTTTATTGAAATAATTGCAACAAGCCCGTTCCTTATATCTTTGCCATCAAAGTTTTCATCTTTATCTTTTAATACACCAAGTTCTCTTGCATACTGGTTCATAACACGTGTAAGTGCTGTTTTAAAACCAGTTACAAGTGTCCCGCCATCAACAACATTTATCCTGTTGCAATAAGGGTTAATCTGTTCTGAAAAATTAGAAGTATACTGGAAAGCAACTTCAACTTCAATATCCCCGCTGGAACCTTCTATATAAACTGGCTCAGAGTGCAATACCTGGATATCACGGTTAATATATTTTACAAAACTTTTAATACCATCTTCTTCAATATAAACGTTTTCTTCACCTGGATTTTCATCTATAAATATATGTTTTTAATTTTTATTAAGATATGCAATTT
>VSNJ01000049.1 GCA_009774235.1 Lachnospiraceae bacterium | reverse complement strand
GTACTATCTAATTAATACAATAATACATTGAAACTGGTTTGTCAAGAGTTATATGGATTATTGTTTTCAAAGATATTCTATGTTATTATTATATCTGGTATATTGCCAGACAGGAACCTGGCGTGTTTGTGAAAATGGAGGTTTTAATGAGAATTGGAATTGATATTGGAGGTATGTCCATAAAAATTGGGCTTGTAAATGAAGATTATAAAATTACTAGCAGAAAAGTAATAAAAACAGGAAGCAGTTTATATACGCCACGTGAAATTATAAAAAATATTGTGGAAGCGGCAAGAGGGCTTATAGAAGAAAATAATGCAAAATTAGAAGAAATTTCTGCAGGCATTGCATGTCCTGGTACTTCTGACAGTATTTCTGGAGTTGTATTGTATTCTAATAATATTGGATGGGAAAATGTGCCATTTGTTAAGATTTTTAACGAATACCTTGATATACCATGTGCTATCGCAAATGATGCAGATGCAGCAGCACTTGCAGAAGTATTGTGTGGTGCTGCCAGAGGCAGGGAAAATGTTGTCCTTCTTACGCTGGGAACTGGTGTTGGAAGCGGAGTGGTTATTAATAAAAAAATATTTACAGGATATATGCGTGGAGGCTGTGAGCTTGGACATATAGTTATTAAACATGGAGGACTTCCTTGTACATGTGGCAGGAAAGGATGTTTTGAAAGTTATGCATCTGCAAGTGCCCTTATGGCATCTGCAAGGGAGGCAGCAGAAAAGAATAAAAAATCATTGCTTAATGTGTTGTGTGGCGGAAACATATCAAATATTAATGGTGAAATGGTTTTTGAAGCAGAAAGGGCAGGAGATAAAGCTGCTATAGAAGTAGTAGAGATGTATATAGAATATTTAAGTACAGGAATTGCCAATATTATTAATATTTTCAGGCCAGAAATTGTTATACTTGGTGGTGGTGTGTCTGCACAAAAGCAGTATCTTACAGACAGGCTGTCTTTAAAAGTAAAGAATATGTGTTTTGCTGGTACAATGTGTGGGACAGCTAGTATTGTAACCTCATGTCTTGGAAATGATGCTGGGATAATTGGGGCAGCATACCTGCCATAAAAAATATAAATCCATTAGCTCTGGTAACTTTAATTAACCAGGCTGCCAGCATACCAGTAAAATAATTGCATATAGATAAAGACAGGTGTATAATCAGTAAAATAATGGATATTCAAAGACACATTAAAAACGAAAGAAGAGGAATAACAAATATGAACCCAGAAAAAGAAAGATATACTAGCAGGACAGTGAGGAGGGGAGCTGGTATTACAGTGAAACTGCTTATAGCAGTTGTGGCCAGTATTATAATAGCAGTTGGCGCACTGTTAATAGTGGTATATAACCAGATGTCACATGCATTATTGGAAAAAAACGATGAAATCCTGCATACAACTACAGACAGGGCAATCCAGGAGACTAAGGCATGGATGAACAAGATTCTGGTTTCACTCAATATGCAGAGAGATACAATAGAGTATGAAAATATGAATACCAAAGAGATAAAGGAATATATTAAGTACACAGCAAGCCAGAATGAGGCGTATCCAGCAGGAATGTATGTGGCTTTAACAGATGGTTCGCTTTACCATGCTTCTTTTGTGCCAGAACCGGGATTTAATGTACTCTCAAGAAGCTGGTACCAGGATGGGGTAGAATCTGAAGAATTTATTCTTGGTGATGTATATCTTGATGAGAACAGCCAGTCATATGTGGTAGGGGCTTTCGGGGTATTAAAGGACAGTAGTGGCTCTGTAAGGGGCGTTGCGGCAGCTGATGTTTATCTGGACTCTATTTCTGGAATTGTAAGCAAGACACAAATTGAGGATACAGGTGGGATTTTTCTAGTAGACATGCATACAGACACTATTATCGGGCATAAGGACAATAATATCCTTGGGAAAAAGCTGGGTGAGGTTAAAGGTGGAATATATGAGTATGCACAAAAGCAGATTAAGGCCGGGAAAATGGAGCTGTCTCTTTATAAAGATACTTATATCCAGGTTGCACAGATTCCGGACAGTAACTGGGCTGCAGTGTCTTATGTCCAGGAAGGCGAGGCTTTGCGTGAACTGAAGGAGCTGACGGTTTTAATGTTGTATGTTACAGTTGCTGCACTGGTTTTGGTGACTGTTCTTGTAGCTGTCCAGATACGGCGTATTATCGGTGTTCCAGTCAGGGAGTTAAGCCAGGTGGCTACCAGGATTGCAGAGGGTGACCTTGAACAGGGCATACGTTATAAGTCTAAAGATGAATTAGGCGTACTGGCTGATAATTTTAACAGGGTTACGTTACGTCTTAGGGATTATGTAATATACATAGATGAAATTGCTGGGAAGCTTAATGAAATTGCAGAGGGAAACCTGGCATTTACATTGGAAAATGAATATAGTGGGGAATTTGCAAAGATTAAGAATTCCCTGGACACGATTTCGGTAGAGCTTAACAATACCATGGGGCAGTTAAATGCTGCATCAGTAGATGTAGCTGCTGGCGCAGCACAGGTTTCTGATAGTGCAATGATGTTGTCACAAGGCTCTTCCGAGCAGGCGTCTGAGGTAGAGTCCCTGGCTGGGCATATAAGTGCTGTTTCCCAAAGTATTAGCCAGATTGCACAGGGAGCAGGAAAAGCGGAAAGTATTTCACAAGATGTCAGGAAAGGACTTTTAGACAGCAATGAGAAAATGGAAAACCTGAAAGATGTGATACAAAAAATTAGTAATAAATCAACTGAAATTGGCAAGATTATAAAAATTATTGATGGTATCGCATTCCAGACGAACATACTGGCTTTAAATGCCGCAGTGGAGGCAGCACGGGCTGGAGAAGCAGGAAAGGGCTTTGCTGTTGTAGCAGATGAGGTACGTTCATTGGCAGGCAAATCTTCAGAGGCGGCGCAAAAAACTACAGATTTGCTGGGAGAAACGATAAGTTCTATGGAAGAAAGTGTAAAGGCGGTGCAGCTTACAGCAGAATCCATTATGTCTGTGGCGGTACAAGCGGATGAGATGGATAGCCTGGTTGGAGGAATTGCAGATTTTACAAAGCAGCAGGCTGCCGACGCTGAGGAAATTACACAAGGTATTAGCCAGATATCCATTGTTGTACAGAATAATTTAGCTACAGTACAGGAGAGTGCTGCCGCCAGTGATGAGCTGTCTGGGCAGGCAGCAGCACTAAAGGAGCTGGTAAAAGGATTCCGGTTAAAGGAATGATAACCAGGATTTTAGTTTTCTGTTGAAAAACACTTGCATTTATTAAAAAATAGTGATACACTACTACCATATGAACATGGTAATTATTAGTAAGAGTGGATGTGCAGTCCACTCTTTAATTTTGTGTTACCACAATCTGGAACCATATAATAATATTTATAAGATAAGTAAATTATAAAGAAAAGAGGTTTTGTACTTGACTAAACGTGAGGAATATGAAACACGTACAGAGAAACTGCTTGAGCCAGTAATGGAAGAGAATAACTTTGAGCTTGTCGATGTTGAATATGTAAAGGAAGCAGGAAACTGGTATTTGCGTGCCTATATTGACAAAGAGGGAGGAATTACAATTAATGACTGTGAACTGGTCAACCGTACTTTAAGTGATATAATGGACAAAGAAGACTTTATACCTGACGCATATATACTTGAAGTAAGTTCACCAGGTCTTGGAAGGAAACTTAAGAAAGACAAAGATTTCAGGCGCAGTATAGGCAATGATGTTGATATAAAATTTTTTAAAGCAAGGAAGCTGCCAGCTGGCAGGAATGGCAAAGAAGTCCATGTAAAAGAGCTTACGGGTACACTTAAAAGCTTTACAAAAGATACAATTACAGTAGAAACAGAATTTATAGAAAATTATGAAATACCCCGTGCAGAGATTTCTACAGTCAGGCTGGCTATAGATTTTTAATTAAGATAAGTTATCCGTTTGCGGATTAGTAAGGAGGAGATAGAGATGGCAGCAAGAAAGACAAAGTCTACAAGAAATGAATGTTCAGAACTTATAGAAGCGTTAAATGCGATTGAAAAAGAAAAGCAGATTAGCAAAGAAGTTATATTAGAAGCTGTTGAAAATTCACTTTTGGCCGCCTGTAAAAACCAGTATGGCAAATCAGAAAATATAAAAGTAAACATTAACCGTGAAACTGGTGAAGTAAAAGTATTTGCAGAAAAACTGGTTGTGGATGATGATGATATTGTAGATGAAGCGGAGCAGATAGGAATAACCGAAGCAATTCTTAGATATGATGTACATGATATAGGTGCTGTGGCTGCCATAGAGGTTACTCCAAAGAATTTTGGGCGTATAGCGGCACAGAAAGCAAAACAGGTAGTTGTGCAGAAAATACGTGAAGAAGAAAGAAAAGTGCTTTATGTACAGTATCTTGAAAAAGAGAGGGAAGTAATAACAGGAATTGTACAGCGTTACAGTGGTAAAAATGTCTGTATAAACCTTGGAAAAGTTGATGCGGTACTTATGGAAAGCGAACAGGTTAAAGGAGAACAGTTCAAGCCTACAGAACATATAAAACTTTATGTGGTAGAAGTAAAAGATACACCAAAAGGACCAAGGATTACTGTATCACGTACACATCCTGAATTTGTTAAAAGGCTTTTTGAAGAGGAAGTTACAGAAATACAGGATGGAACAGTAGAAATAAGGAGCATTGCGAGGGAAGCAGGTTCACGTACCAAAATAGCAGTATCAGCAGATAACCCGAATGTCGACCCTGTAGGTGCATGTGTGGGAATAAATGGAAGCCGTGTAAATGCAATAGTTGATGAACTGAAAGGTGAAAAAATAGACATAATAACATGGAGTGATTCACCTGCAGTCCTTATTGAAAATTCATTAAGTCCTGCAAAAGTAGTTTCTGTAGAAGCAGATGAAGAAGAAAAGACAGCAAAGGTTATTGTACCTGAGAACCAGCTTTCACTTGCAATTGGCAAGGAAGGGCAGAATGCAAGGCTTGCTGCCAAACTTACAGGATACAAGATAGATATTAAATGTGAAACACAAGAAGAAGAACAGGAAGAGCAAGAAGAACAATATAGCATACTATAGCCAGGAATATATCCAGGACCTGTCCACTATGGCATTGCATTAATAAACATAATTGTAAGAAGGAGGTGTCTGTATGGGAGCTAAGAATACTATGCGTACCAGGAAAGTCCCTATGCGCCAGTGTACTGGATGTGGGGAGCGCAAAGAGAAGAAAGAGCTTATAAGGGTTATAAAAAACCCAGAAGATTTAATTGAAATTGATTTTACAGGAAAGAAAAATGGCAGAGGAGCATATATATGTAATTCAGTGGAATGTTTAAAAATAGCAGAAAAGCGCAAATCATTGGAACGTTCCCTTAAAGTCACTATTCCTGCAGAAGTGTACAAGGAGCTTGAAAAGGAGATGATGGGCAGTGAAAAATAATAACGTCCTTCATATGCTAAGCATAGCAAAGAAGGCGGGGAAAGTAGCAAGCGGTGAATTTATGACAGAAAACGCTGTGAAATCAGGAGGAGCTGCTCTTGTCATTGTGGCAGAGGATGCTTCGGACAATACAAAGAAGAAATTTAAAAATATGTGCGAGTATTACAAAATACCGGTAAGGATTCATGGAATAAAAGATGAACTTGGACACTGTATAGGCAAAGAGTTCCGTGCATCCCTGGCAATTACTGATGAAGGCCTTGCACAAGCAGTTATGAAGAAAATGGACTAGGAGGTCATGGGAACGTATGGCAAAAATGAGGATATATGATATTGCAAGAAGTATGCAGGAAAAACTTCCTGATATAAAAAGTAAAGATGTAGTTAAATTGTTACAGGAAAATGGTTTTGAAGCAAAAAGTGCCCAGAGTGTAATAGAAGATGATGCTATAGGTTTTCTGTTAAAGCATTTTAATAAAGTAGTTGCACAAAAGGCAGCTAAAAAAGAGAATACAAAAAACAGCAAGCCAGTTAAGCAAAATAAGACGTCAAACCAGGAACACAAACCAAAGGCAGCAAATACTAATAAAAAGAATAAAGAGGAAAATGCGCCATATACACTGGAACCAGAAGCTACAGAACCAAAAGCTACAGAACCAAAAGCAGTTACAACAGGCAATGCGGATGTTAAGGAAGAAAATGATGTAAAACCTGTATTAAAAGAAGAGATAAAGAAAGAAACAATAAAAGAGGAAACAGTACAAAAAGAAAGGCCACAGAAAGAAGAAGTGCAGAAAAAAGAACCACAAAAAGAAAACCTGCAGAAAGATAAAAGCAGTTTTAAGGAAAATATTAAGGAAAATCCAAATGAAAATAAAAAGGATGTAAACAGCAAGGGCGCAGATGCTGCAAAAGAAAGCCAGAAAACAGCAGATACAGCTGCAAAAGCTGGTAAGCCTGGCATTGAAAAAGAAACTAAGGAAAATTCAAATGATTTAAAGCAGGAAACTGCAAATGGGAAAAGGGATAACATGAACCAAAACGGACAAAATAATAATAAAAATAATAATAACCGTAATAATGGCAATAATAACCGTGACAACAGGGATAACAAAGGACAGAACCAGGGTAACGGACGTGGTGGCAATAATAAAGATAACCGCAGGAACTCTGGACAGGAGCGTAATACAAGGGATAACAGGAATGACAGGAACAACAACAGGAACGACAGGGATAATAACAGAAATGACAGCCGTGGTGATAACCGTGGAAACAGGGATAACAGAGGCAGGGATAACCGCAATAACCAGTCAAAGGATGGAAGAGGTTTTAGCCAGAACCGTGGTGGTGGAAACAGGGATAACCGTGGAGGCGGAAGAGATAACAGAGGCGGCTCACCAGTGCCAATGGATTCTATGAAGTCTGAGGTAAAACAGTCACGCCAGCAGCGTGCTAATAAGGATTCAAGAAGTGCTAAACAAAAGTATGGAAAGGGGCATGACAGGGAAGATTTAGAGAATGATATCTTTATGCAGCCAAAGAACCGTAAAAAGAAAGACCCAGACCGCAGGGGTGCATTTATCAAGCCAGAACCAGTTGCAAAACCTGCTGAGCCAGAAGATGGCATAAAGACAATAGTGCTTCCAGAGAAGATGACTATAAAAGAACTTTCAGATACAATGAAAGTGCAGGCATCAACAGTTATTAAAAATTTATTTATGCGTGGCCAGGTTGTTACCCTTAACCATGAGATAACATTTGAAGAAGCAGAAGAAATTGCCCTTGAGTATAATTGTATAGCCGAACAGGAAGAAAAAGTTGACTTAATAGCAGAGATACTTAAAGAAGATGAGGAAGACGAAGCATTAATGAAACAGCGTCCTCCAGTAGTATGTGTTATGGGCCATGTAGACCATGGTAAAACTTCACTTCTTGATGCTATACGTGAAACACATGTAACATCACGTGAAGCTGGAGGAATTACACAGCATATTGGTGCTTATGTAACAGAAATTAATGGTAACAGTATTACATTCCTTGATACACCAGGACATGAGGCATTTACTTCAATGCGTATGCGTGGTGCACAGTCTACAGATATTGCTATTCTTGTAGTTGCTGCTGATGATGGTGTAATGCCACAGACAGTAGAAGCAATAAGCCATGCCAAGGCAGCAGGAGTTGAAGTTATAGTAGCAGTTAATAAAATTGATAAGCCAAGTGCCAATGTAGAGAGGGTTAAACAGGAACTTGTAGAATATGGGCTTGTTGCAGAAGACTGGGGCGGTGATACAATATTTGTGCCTGTATCTGCACATACCAAAGAAGGTATTGAAAACCTGCTTGAAATGATTATACTGACAGCAGAGGTACTTGAATTGAAAGCAAATCCAAACCGCAAAGCAAGAGGTGTAGTTATAGAAGCACAGCTTGATAAAGGCCGTGGACCAGTTGCAACAGTGCTTGTACAGAAAGGTACTCTGCATGTAGGTGATAATATTGCTGTAGGTTCTGCTTATGGAAAAATACGTGCAATGATGGATGACAAAGGACAGAGGGTAAAAGAAGCCCTTCCATCTACTCCTGTAGAAATTCTTGGACTGCATGATGTACCAGACGCAGGTGAGATATTTATGGCAACTGAAAATGATAAAGAAGCAAGAAATATTGCAGAAACTTATATTGAACAGGGCAGGGAGAAGCTTCTTGATGATACAAAGTCAAAACTTACACTTGATGGTTTGTTCTCACAGATACAGGCAGGCAATATTAAAGAGCTTAACCTTATTGTAAAGGCAGATGTACAGGGTTCAGTTGAGGCTGTAAAACAGAGCCTTCTTAAACTTAGCAATGAGGAAGTTGCTGTACGCATTATCCATGGGGCAGTAGGTGCAATTAATGAATCCGATGTATCACTTGCAAGTGCTTCCAATGCAATAATAATAGGATTTAATGTAAGGCCAGATAATACAGCAAAAGAGATTTCAGAAAGAGAAAAAGTAGATGTACGCCTTTACAGGGTAATATACAATGCGATTGAAGACATAGAAGCAGCTATGAAAGGCATGCTTGACCCAGAGTATGAAGAGAAAGTAATAGGCCATCTTGAAGTACGCCAGACATTTAAGGCTTCAGGCATAGGTGTAATAGCTGGTTCATATGTACTGGACGGAAAAATTGTACGTGGCTGCAAGACAAGGGTTTTACGTGAAGGTGAACTTTTATTTGAAGGTGAGCTTGCTTCTCTTAAAAGGTTTAAAGATGATGTTAAAGAAGTTGCAACTGGATATGAATGTGGTCTTGTATTTAATGGCTTTAATGATGTTAAGGTTGAAGACCAGGTAGAAGCATATATAATGGTAGAAGTACCACGTACATGAGATTAAAAGTGTGAAAAATATATCTAAGGCAGCAAAAAACACTGCCTAAGATATATTATGCTTCACACAGGAAAAATGCAAAAACAGCATTTTTCTAAAACAGATTTATTCATTATACTATTTGAGCCGCTGGAGCCGGCATGGGAGATTATTATGAGAAAGAACAGTATAAAATATTCACGTATGAATGGTGAAGTCCAGCGTGAAATCAGCAATATAATTTCAAGAGAAATAAAAGACCCAAGAATACACCCAATGACATCAGTAGTATCAGTTGAAGTTACACCTGATTTAAAATTTGCAAAAGTTTTTGTCAGTGTTTTAGGTAATGATGAAGACAAAGAAAAAACACATGAAGGGCTTAAAAGCGCTGCCCCCCATATACGTTCACTTCTTGCCAGGTCACTGAACCTGCGCAATACACCAGAACTGACATTTATTATAGACGACTCAATAGAGTATGGAGTAAATATGTCAAAGAAAATAGAAGACCTGGTTAAAAAAGAAGGACTGGACAGGGAAGACTGATAATAAACCAGTTATAATGGCGTAATGTGTGTTCATTACGCCATTATGGTTTTTTGCAGGAAGAAGAAATAAAAATAGTATATTAACAGGAGGTATAATAGAATGAGTGAGTTAAAAAATATTGTAAAAGATGCACAGGATATTATTATTACAGGACATAAAAGACCTGATGGTGACTGCATTGGTGCATGTATAGCAGCATACCACTATCTTAAAGGTTCTTATCCAGAGAAAAATATAAGGGTTTATCTTGAAAATGTTCCAGAAAGATTTTCATTTCTTGACCCAGACGGACAGATAGTATTAACAGAAGTGCCAGACAGCCAGTTTGATTTATTTATAGCATTTGACAGCGGTTCTGCTGATATGCTTGGTGAAGCAGAGAAGCTTTTACATAGTGCAAAGGTAACTGTCTGCATTGACCACCATGTAAGCAATAAAGGCTATGCAGGACATAATATACTAGACCCAGAGGCAAGTTCCACATGTGAAATTTTATATGGGCTGATGGATTATAATGATATAGACACAAAAACCGCAGAAGCTTTGTATACAGGAATAATATTTGATTCTGGTGTATTCAGGTATTCTAATACTTCCAAAAAGACAATGGAAATAGCAGGAAGCCTTATAGAAAAGGGTATCCCTTTCTGGGATTATGTTGACAGGTGCTTTTTCCAGAGGACATATACCCAGGCACAGCTGCTTGGAAGGACACTGCTTACAAGCATGAGGCTTATGGATGGCAAATGTATCGTTGCTACTATAACAAGAAGAATGATGGAATTTTATGGAGCACAGCCAGAAGATGTGGAAGGAATTATAGAACAGTTAAGGATTACAAAAGATGTGGAAGTTGCAATACTGCTGTATGAAACAGGAGAGCAGGAATATAAAGTAAGCATGCGTTCAAATAAATATGTTAATGTAAATAAAATTGCAACATATTTTGGAGGAGGCGGGCATATAAAAGCGGCAGGCTTTACAATGCGTGGCTCAGTACATGATGTTGTTAACAATATAACAGAACATATAGAATTATAAAATGCTATGGACGGAATTATAAATATTTATAAGGAACCAGGATTTACTTCACATGATGTAGTAGCAAAACTACGGGGTATACTTCACCAGAAGAAGATTGGCCATACAGGGACACTTGACCCAGATGCTGCTGGCGTCCTGCCAGTATGCTGTGGAAAAGCAACTAAAATATGCAGCCTTCTTACAGATAAGGACAAGACATACCATGCAGTATGCCAGCTTGGCATAGAAACTGATACACAGGATATTTCAGGAAAAATTTTAAGAAAATGTGATATTACAGGAATTACAGAAGCCAGTATTGTGGACTGTGTGGGAAAGTTTAAAGGCAGTATAATGCAGGTACCACCAATGTATTCAGCGTTAAAAGTAAATGGAAAGAAGCTTTATGAGCTTGCCAGGGAAGGAAAGACTGTAGAGAGAAAACCAAGGCAGGTAAATATATTATCTATAGAAGTTTCAGATATTAATTTAAGCAATGGTACATTTGGGTTAGATGTCACATGTTCCAAAGGGACTTATATAAGGACTCTCTGCCATGATATAGGAATATCACTTGGCACAGCAGCAGCAATGGCAAACCTTGTGCGCACAAGGGTATCTGTGTTTAAAATAGAGGACGCAGTTACCCTTGGTGAAGTACAGTATATGTCAGACAATAATCCAGAAAAGCTTAAAGAATATTTTATGCCAGCTGATGCACTTTTTACCGGGTATAAAAAAGTACAGATAAAAAGCAGTTTTGCAGGCAGCCTTGCCAATGGCAATAAATTGTCTGGAAATATGTTTTATAGTGAAGCACCAGAACCACAAGATGGTGAAAATATACTTGTCTATAATGAAAATGGTGTGTTTAAGGCTATTTACCAAAGAGAAGCAGGGGAATACAAAGTAAATAAAATGTTCTGAATTACTATGGTTATGGAAAGGGCATGGTTATTAACATGGAAATCCTTAGAGGAATAGATTTTGAAATAAAAAACAGTGCTGTGTCATTAGGTAAATTTGATGGCATACATTTAGGACACAGGCTTTTGTTAAATGAAGTGCTCAGGCATAAAGAATTTATCCCGTCAGTGTTTACATTTGATATCAGTAATAGTATAAATTCTGGTAGAGAACAAACAGCGAAAGGCAGGTTTATATATTCTGAAAATGAAAAACAAACAATGCTTAAAAGCCTTGGTATAAAAAGGACTGTAATATTTCCTTTTAATAATGAAACAAAAAGCATGGAACCAGAAGATTTTATAGAAAAAATACTTGTAGAAAGAATGGATGCAAGATTTATATGTGTTGGCATGGATTTCCGCTTTGGAAAGGACAGGCGTGGCACGGCAGGCATGCTTAAGGCATTTTCATCAAGGTTTGGATATGAAACCAAGGTTTTTAACAAGCTTTCATCAGAAGACGGGATAATAAGCAGTACACTTATAAGAAAAAAAATAGAAGACGGGGATATAAAACGCGTTAATGAACTGCTTGGAAGAACATATTTTATAGAGGGTACAGTAGTACATGGCAATGCACTTGGACGGAAGCTTGATATGCCTACAGCAAATATTTTCCCATGGGAAGGAAAAGTGCTTCTTCCGTCTGGTGTATATGCAACTACCCTGGTACTTGGCGGAAGGCGTCTTCCTGCTGTAACTAATATTGGCAGAAAACCTACCGTGGGTTCTGACAGGACAGTTGTAGAAACTTGTATCCTTGATTTTAAAGAAAATATTTATGGATGTGATATAATTGTGGAATTCCATGAGTTCCTGCGCCCTGAGAAGAAATTTCCAGATATAGGGCAGCTTAAGACACAGATGGAACGTGATAAAAAACATGCAGCAGAGGTGCTTAAAGGATATACAATCCGGGGTACATTTGGAGATTAATGAGGAAATTAAAGAATATATATGAATATTTATACAAAGAATTTAAACAGGATAGAGTTTCTAGTGACACTTGCCTGTACAGGGAAATGTAAACATTGTTCTGAGGGCAGCCATAATACAAATGGGAAATTTATAGATGGCAGTGTGGCAGCAGATGTTGTACAGAAAATAACAAGTAAATATAAAATAAGCTCATTAATGACATTTGGAGGAGAGCCATTATTATATTGGGAACAGGTTTGTAAAATCCATGAAGCAGCATATAAAGCAGGTATTCAAAAAAGACAGTTAATTACAAATGGTTATTTTACAAAGGATATGGATAAAATGCGTTTTGCAGTAAAGGAACTGGCTAAAAGTGGTATAGGTGAGATTGCATTATCAGCAGATGCTTTCCACCAGGAAACTATTCCATTAGAAATAGTTAAAGAATTTGCTTTAACAGTAAAAAAAGAGGGTATAATGATAAAAGTCCATCCAGCCTGGATTAAAAGTAAAGATGCTGTAAATCCATATAATAACAGTACAAGGGATATAATAAAAGAATTTGATAAAATGGGAATAGGGTCATCTCCTGGCAATATAATATTTCCAGAAGGCAATGCGCTTATTTACTTAAAAGATTATTTTGACATAAATGAAAAAGTAATAAATCCTTATATAGAAAATCCAGAAGACATACATACAATATCTATTGAGCCAAATGGCAACGTGTTAGGAGATAATATATATAAAACAGATATTTTAGATATTTTGTCTGGTTATAAACCTTGTTAAACCAGGCTGCAGACTAGAGGGGCTGTCGCACAAAGCAAAACAATACAAAATATAGTGGATTATAAAATCAAATAATACTATATCTTGTGTTTGTTATACTTAGTGCGGCAGCCTGCTTTTATCTGTGCGGATGCAAAGTGAGGATGGTACAAATAAATTTGCACGCATTACGCCTGGATGGATACGCAGTGGTGCATAAAGCCCTGATGTTTCTGTGGAACATTTAATACAAGGGCTAAGCACTGGAATTATATTATTCTTGCATGGAAAGCATACATAGCACAATCTAATAATTAAAAGTTTTTGCAGGAAGTTATTGACAAAAGAAAAAGTATATGGTAAATTAAAACTACCAGAGTAGTGTGAGAGGAGGTGTACATGATGGATGTAAAATTGTTTGACTCGGAATTAAAAGTAATGGATGTGCTCTGGCGTGAAGGGGACGTTACTGCAAAACATATTTCAGATGTACTTAAAGAACAGGTAGGCTGGAATATGAATACTACATATACGCTTATAAAAAGGTGTATTAAAAAAGGAGCTATTGAGCGTTCTGAACCAAAATTTATGTGCCATGCTTTAATTCCAAAAGAAGAAGTGCAGGAAGCAGAAACTAATGAGCTTATTAATAAAATTTATGATGGCTCCGCAGATAAATTATTTACAGCATTGCTTGGAAGAAAGAAACTTTCAGCAGAACAGATTGAAAATTTAAAAAAAATTGTTGGAGAATTTAAGTAATTTTTAAATTGTATAACCAGAATATTTGGAAAGGATAAACTACAGGAATTCCTGTAGAATGGTATGGGAAATGTATTTACTGGAGATGGGCTTTTCAGCTTCGGTTATTATTCTGATGGTTATTATATGCCGTGTTTTATTTATGAACAGGCTGCCCAAGAAAGTGTTTCTGGTTTTATGGTCTGTTGCGTTATTACGTTTGCTGGTACCATATTCATTTCCATCTGTATTAAGCATTTATTCTTTGGCAGGAAATAACCAGTTTATATTAGAGAAGGCAGAAGATATAACAAACTGGAGAGAAGAAAAGCATGAAGAAATTTTAGTTACAGAAAAAGACAATAAGCATCAAGCTGGAAATACCATTAATAAAGTATTAGCAATAGTGTGGCTTGCTGGTTTTATAACTTGTGCTGCTGGTTTTATTATTTTGTATATTATATGTTATAAAAGGTTTTGTACTTCGCTGCCAGTAGATAACCCATATACACAAGAGTGGTTAAAGTCCCATAAAATTCACAGGCATATTTCCATAAGGCAGTCTGGAAGCGTTAAATCACCATTGTCATATGGGATTATCCATCCTGTAATTTTAATGCCAGAAATGGCAGACTGGGAAAATGTAAGCAAGATGCAGTATATTTTAGAACATGAATTTGTCCATATCAGAAGGTTTGATGCACTGGCTAAATTATTTTTTATTATTGCTGCATGTGTGCACTGGTTCAATCCTTTAGTATGGATAATGTATATACTTGTAAACAGGGATATAGAGTTGTCATGTGATGAAACTGTTGTAAGGAATTTTGGGGAAAGTTCTAAAGCGGCTTATGCGCTTGTCCTTATTAGCATGGAGGAAGAGAAAAGCGGAATAGTGCCATTAGGAAGCAGCTTTAGCGGGAATACAGCAGAAGAACGGATTAAAGCTATTATGAAAATAAAGAAAAGTTCTAAAACTGCATATATTATGGCTTTTGTACTGGTGGCAGCAGTAGTTTTTGTATTTGCTACTTCGGCAGAAAGTGCAGGCAGGCAGCAGGAAACTGGCAATGTAAAAAAACTGGAGAAGCCAGATGTAATTGAAGAAAATAATAATGATATACAAGAAGATACAATTCCAGGCACATATAATACAGTTTTAGGTGAAATAGCTGCTGGAATTGCAGCAAAGGGTGATTATGAGGTATTAGGAAAAATTGTAACTTTTCTAAACAAGGAAGATTTGGACAAAATTGCAAAATATATAGCAGATAAAGGTGATTATGAATCACTCCAATACATAATTTCTTTTGTGGGTAAAGATACTTTAGAAGAAATTGCAGAACAGGCAAAGAAAGATGGGAAGTCTGATGAATTACAATATATGGTTCCTTATATGTAGTATGGGAAATTCTAGGAAAGGGGAATGTATTTATGAGAAAGATAAAGTTATTTAAAGCATTTTGTATAGTATTAACGGCTGGTACTATCTGTATTATCCCAGCTAATTTAATGGAAGCATCAAAGGCAGATAATATAAGCCTGCCTGCAAGTACAACATTGGAAACAGGCAGAAATGTTAACAAGGTAAATGTTAATAAGGCGGATGTTAGACAGAAAAACAAAGGTAACCCAGTTATTACTACAAATTTTACAGAAGAAGAGCAGAAAAGTCTTTTAAAAGAATATAAAGAACATGGAATTGAGCAAAAGAAAGGTATTTTATATTACCAGAACAAGCCTGTACGCTGTTTTGCTGATATTTACAGGGAAAAGTTATATAATGAATATGGAGGTGTAACAACTAACTATAAAAGTGTATACTCATATTTTAATGAAGATGGCAAGACAGATGTATATGTAGAGCGTGAAAGTATTAAAGCTGGTGAAAAATGGCAACATGGAAAGATTATTACACAAGGCCAGTCTTTAGAAGATTTTGTTTTTGCAATTCCTCAGGAATGTATAAATAAAATGCTTGATAAAAGTGTCAGGAAAGATAATTATAAGGATATAGAAACCTTTATTATATTTGCTGGACAAGAAAACATAGACAGGGCAGCAAACCAGATAGTAGCAAATGGTGATTATGATGTCCTTGATAAGATAATCTGGAATGTAACTCCACAAGTAACAGAGGCAATTGCAGAGCAGATGGTGGAAAAAGGAAAATACAATGAATTACAAAGTATAATCTGCTTCATAGAAGGCCAGGATTTAAAAAAAGTAGCAGACACAATTTACAAGAAAGGTGCATATGATGCCTTTTCTGGTATAGCATGGGCTTTAAAAGGAACTATTATGGATGGATATGCAAAGCAGTTTGTGGATAAAGGCGAATATGATGTGCTTTGCAATATAGCCTGGAGTGTAAGCCAGGATGTGATAGGTGAAATTGCAGGACAGCTTGTAGAAAATAAAAAGTATGATGAGCTGCGAAGTATAATCTGCTTTGTATCTAGAGATGATGTAGATAAAATTGCAGAAAATCTTTATGATAAAGGTGAGTATGAAGGGCTTAATAATATAGTCTGGAATGTAAGTAAAGATACTTTGGAAAAACTTGCAAAAAAAATGGTAGAAAAGGATGATTATGATACACTTGTATTAATAGCTCCATATCTGTCATAGGAAAATAATTAATTTAGTTAACTTCTTCCTTAAATTATAGAAACGTTTTTAAAAAATTTTCTCCACAAAAACCACAGCTGGTGTATTTTATGGCTGTGGTTTTTGTATGTACAATATAAAGATTTATGAAACGGACATGAAATTATCTGGGAATATATTGACATACAATTTCCATTAACCTATAATTTAGTCTATAACATATTTTATTAAAACATTGTACAAGGTTTATAAAGAATATAAACTATACATGGGAAAGAGGTAAGAAATGAAGAAGTATGGTGTAAATGAACTTCGTAAAATGTATCTGGATTTTTTTGAAGGCAAAGAGCATCTTGTGATGAAGAGTTTTTCACTTGTTCCACATAATGATAACAGCCTGTTACTTATAAATGCGGGAATGGCACCGCTTAAGCCATATTTTACAGGGCAGGAAATACCTCCTAAAAAGCGTGTGGCGACATGCCAGAAGTGTGTACGCACAGGTGATATTGAGAATGTAGGAAAGACAGCACGTCATCTGACATTTTTTGAGATGCTTGGCAACTTTTCATTTGGTGATTATTTTAAACACGAAGCCATTGCATGGTCATGGGAATTTCTTACAAAAGTAATTGGAATGGAACCAGAACGTCTTTATCCATCGGTTTATGGTGAAGATGACGAGGCATTTAATATATGGGTTAATGAAATTGGTGTACCAGAAGAGAAAATCACACGTTTTTACCGTGATGAAAACGGAGAATGTGATAACTTCTGGGAACATGGTGCAGGACCATGTGGTCCATGTTCAGAGATATACTATGACAGGGGCGTGGAATATGGCTGTGGAAAGCCAGACTGTAAAGTAGGATGTGACTGTGACAGGTTTATGGAAGTCTGGAATAATGTATTTACACAGTTCGATGGTGATGGCCATGGAAATTATACTGAACTTGAAAATAAAAATATAGATACTGGAATGGGGCTTGAACGTCTTGCAGTAGTAGTACAGGAAGTTGATTCTGTATTTGATATTGATACTATGAAGGCAATACGTGACAAAATCTGTTCACTTGCAGGTGTACAGTACCAGACAGATGAAATAAAAGATATATCAATACGTCTTATTACAGACCATATACGTTCTTCAACATTTATGGTTTCGGATGGCATAATGCCTTCCAATATAGGCAGGGGCTATGTATTGCGCCGTCTTATAAGGCGTGCAGTACGTCATGGGCGTAAACTTGGCATAAACAATAAGTTTATGGCAGAACTTGCGAAGACAGTTATTAATGAATCAAAAGATGGTTATCCTGAACTGGATGAAAAAAGGGAATTTATCCTTAATGTATTGTCACAAGAAGAAGATAAATTTGATAAAACTATAGACCAGGGGCTTAATATCCTTAATGAAATGCAAAAAAAGATAGAAGAAGCAGGCAAAAAAGAGCTTTCAGGTGATGATGCGTTTAAACTGTATGACACATACGGTTTCCCGCTTGACCTTACAATGGAAATCCTTGGTGAAAAAGGTTATACAATAGATGAGGAAGGCTTTAAAGCAGCAATGGAAATGCAGAAAAAGAAAGCCCATGATGCCCATAAAACCACTAATTATATGGGTGCTGAGGAGACTGTATACCAGCAGCTTGACACATCCCTTACAACAGAGTTTACAGGTTATGACAATTTAACCAGGGAATCAGGCATTACAGCACTGACAACTGGTACAGAAGTTGTACAGGCTCTTACAGATGGTGAAGCTGGTACAATTATTACAGGACAGACACCTTTTTATGCAACAATGGGCGGACAACAGGCTGATACAGGTATTATTACAGCAGATGGAAGTGAATTCCAGGTAACAGATGTTATAAACCTCCAGGGCGGCAAAACCGGACATGTTGGAAAAGTAGTGAAGGGCATGTTTAAAATTGGTGATACAGTAACACTTAAAGTAGATGAAAACCGCCGTATGTCAACAGCCAAAAACCACAGTGCTACACATCTTTTACAGAAGGCATTGCGTATTGTTCTTGGCACACATGTTGAGCAGGCTGGTTCATATGTTGATGCGGACAGGCTGCGTTTTGACTTTTCGCATTTCTCAGCAATGACACCAGAAGAGATTAAAAGGGTAGAAGATATAGTAAATGAAGAAATTGCTGCAGGCATTGAAGTCAGAACAGATATAATGAGTATTGATGAAGCTAAGAAAACTGGTGCAATGGCGCTTTTTGGTGAGAAATATGGTGAGAAAGTAAGGGTAGTGCGCATGGGGGATTTCAGCACAGAACTTTGTGGTGGTACACATGTGCCAAATACAAGTGTTATTTCATATATGAAGATAATTTCAGAAAGCGGTGTTGCTGCTGGTGTAAGGCGTATAGAAGCACTTACAGGTGCAGGGCTTATGAAATATTATAGTGAAGTTGAAAGGGATTTCCGCAGTGCTGCCAGGGCTGCTAAGTCAGAACCATCACAGCTTTTAAAGAAAATCCAGTCAATGCAGGATGAGATTAAATCACTCCAGAGTGAGAATGAGAAACTTAAAGCTAAACTTGCCAATGAAGCAGCAGGTAATGCAGACAGCCAGATACAGGAGATAAATGGCATAAAGCTGCTTGCAATGGCAGTTCCAGATGTTGATATGAATGGTCTGCGTAACCTTGGCGACCAGATGAAAGAAAAGGTTGGTGATGGTGTAGTAGTCCTTGCTTCATCAACAGGTGGCAAAGTTTCACTGCTTGCAATGGTAACAGACGGGGCTATGGAAAAAGGTGCACATGCAGGCAACCTTATAAAAGAAATTGCTTCACTTGTTGGCGGTGGTGGTGGCGGACGCCCTAATATGGCACAGGCAGGTGGAAAGAACCCAGCAGGAATACCAGATGCTATTGCTAAAGCAGCAGAAGTTGTACAGAAACAGACCATATAACAGTTATTGCAGCAAGATTATATGAAAGTATTGCAGTGAAAAATATTAAAAAGCTTGTTAATATTTATTATTTATGTTGAAATTTCTTAAAAGAGGACAAGTATTTTTATGAATTTAATAATGGGGTTTATAAATAAAAAGGTAAAAAATAGTTGACTAATGCAAATAATATGTTATAATATTCCTTGTGCAAACAGGACGGGGTTGTTTTATAAGCTGTGAAGTTCTGTTGTAAAATATTACCCTGTACAGTTGTGTATTGTAAGCATAATCTACAACTGGAGGGAGGTTAGGTGTGAGACTATGTCAAATGTAATCGTAAAAGAGAATGAGACATTGGATAACGCTTTACGTCGTTTTAAAAGAAATTGTGCTAAAGCAGGTATCCAGCAGGAGATCCGTAAGAGAGAGCATTATGAGAAGCCAAGTGTTCGTCGTAAGAAGAAGTCTGAAGCAGCTCGTAAGCGCAAATATTAATCAAAGTTGATTATCCGGATATGGCCACTTCATAATGGAGGTGGTCTTTTTATTTTGTATAAAAACAAATAACAACTGGCTGGAAGATAAGGAGATAGGTGGATGATTACAAAGAGAATACATAAACAACAAAACTGGAAAATATTTGAAACAGCTTTATATATAGCAATGGCTGCTTTTCTTGTATTTTTAGGTGTAAAAGTATATAAGAATGGGACAGGGACAAGCAGTAATGGACCAAGGGCTGGATTGAAAGCTGTATTTTCCAGTATTCTGCGTAAATTGGAAGAAAATGGGCATCCAGACCTGGTAAAATGGATTCTTGTTGTTATGGTTATTGCTGCTGTATTGTATTCATTGTTTAAAGCTGTGATGGTACTTATACAAAATAAACCAGAATATACAGAGCTTGGACAGTCTGTATGCAGGCAGGCAGAGCCAGGTGAAGATTTTAATAGTTTATTAGAAGATATTGAAAAAGATATGGAAGCTGGATATAAAGAGTTTGGAGGGGATGTATTTATTAGTTCTTCATGGATTCTTGCGGATGATATTATGCGTTTAAAAAGGATTAAGAAAATAAGTACCAGGAAAAGCGCATGGATGAATTACCTGTTATTAGAAGATGTAGATGGCAATAGTATGGAAGCTGCTTTTTTACTAGAAGAGAATGCAGAAGAAGCACTTGTATTTCTTAAGAGACACCTGGCTATAGAAGAAACAAAAAACAAATAAAGCAGAGCCAAACCAGTAATGGGGCAGATATATATGGAGTGACAGTATATGGACAGATGTAGCAAATTATGAAGGAATATCTGGTTCTTTAAGTGGGTATAGCAAACAAATGTTTAAAACATTTGTTTGGGAAAATTGAATAAAAGTATATACAAATTTGTTATAAAGTGGTAAAATAATACTACCATATAAGTTAGTGTAATACAAATTTAAGGAGGTATTTTATGTATAAGAGTAAAGTTTATAGTTATGATTATGATGATTATGAGGAGGGTGACAAAAGTGGTAAAACAATGATTGCCGATATTATGGCTGATGAAGAGTTTCCATCACTTGAAGAAATAATAATTGGTTCATGGGGTGATGCATGGGAGGATTCATGCCAGAGCATGATTGATGATATTGTTACCAATAAGGACAAGTTCTCTCATATCAAGAGTCTTTTTATTGGTGATATGGATTTTGAAGATTGTGAGGTTTCATGGATTATCCAAGGTGATTATTCAAAATTATGGGAAGCAATGCCACAACTTGAGAAACTTGTGATTAAAGGAAGTTCAGAACTTAAGCTTGGTAATATAAAGCATGACAACCTTAAGAGCTTAGAGATTATATGTGGAGGGCTTCCATCATCTGTTATAGAAAGTATTAAGAAAGCCAGTCTTCCGTCACTTGAATCACTTTTGCTTTATATAGGTGTAGACAGTTATGGTTTTGATGGCGATAAGGATACAATAAAAAGTCTTCTTAATGATTCAGATTTCCCTGCACTTAAATATCTTGGTCTTGAGGATAGTGAAATCCAGGATGATATTGCAGAAATTGTATTTAACTGCAAGTATATTTCACAGATAAATACACTTGACCTCGCCAATGGTTCACTTACAGATAAGGGCGGGCAGCTTATAGCAGACAAGATTAAGGATTATCCCAATATTAAAAAGATTGACCTGCATTACCATTATATGACAGATGATATTATGGACAAGTTAGATGATATTGCAGATGAGCTTGATATTGATATAGACCTTGATGACGACCAGGAAGCAGATGAATATGATGGCGAAGTATATTACGATCCTATGCTTACAGAGTAGGTATCTATATTGTTGTTATGATTATATTAATTGGCAGTAAATATTCAAAGAGAACAGAGTTTTTCCTAAAAGCAGCAGGACAGAATAGAATCCCTGTCCATTTTATTGGCTGGAATTCTATACAAGAAGGATTTAATTATGGGATTTTACAGAGGGCGGCAGTTAAGATAGACCCGCCCTCATGTAAGATAACAGAGTTTGGCATGATGCAGGAAAGCCTTGAATGGTACCAGGCTTTGTTAAGAGAACTTGGAAAATGCAGCTGTAAATATCTTAATACACCAGGTGCAATACTAGATGTGCTTGATAAAGAAATTTCTAAACAGATATTGCAGAAAAATAATATATGTGTAACAAGGATGCTGGCATCAAGGCCAGAAAGTGCTGCACATCTTCTGGATATTATGAAAGAAAGCAGGGCATATTCTGTATTTATTAAGCCAGTAAATTATTCAGGTGCAGCAGGTGTTGCGGCATTCCGCATAAATCCTTCTAATGGCCGTATGAAGATGTATACATCATGCAGGCTTAGAGATGGCAGGCTTTATAATACAAAGAAACTGTATGTACTTGAGGAATGGAAAGAGATTTTGGATATAATTAATAAACTGGCAGATTTAGGTGTAATAGTTGAAAAATGGCACCCAAAAGATGTATTTAATGGGAAGAGTTATGATTTAAGGGCAGTATACCAGTTTGGCAGGATAGAATATATAGTAGTGCGCCAGTCAGACGGGCCGGTTACAAACCTGCATCTTAATAACCAGGCAGCAGATATTAAAGAGCTTGGATTGTCTGGTGGGATAATGTCTGGAATAGAGGAAATATGTAACAAGGCAGTTTCATTATTTGACGGCCTTAGGGTAGCTGGAATTGATGTAATGCTTGACAAGGGCAGCAGGAAACCACGTATTATTGAGATAAATGGACAGGGAGACCTTATATACCAGGATATATTTTCAGAAAATATTATTTACAGAAAACAGGCAGAATTTCTTAAATCAATGGACACTGGTAGTTTAAAGTAAATTTGCGGATAATAGTATTGGAGAATATTTAGAATGTATAAAACAGATATGGGAATAATAGCAGGCAGCTATAATATTTTATTTGTTTGTATAGATTCGCTGCGTTTTGACGTAGCATCAGAGGAAGAAAGCAACGGAGGGACGCCTGTTTTAAACAGGTATGGCAGATGGCGTAAGTGCCAGGCTCCTGGGAATTTTACATATCCGTCACACCAGGCTATGTTTGCAGGTTTTCTTCCTATAGATATAGAAATAAAAGATATGAAAAAAAGAGAGACATTATTTTTTTCAGAGGATATTGGAATGGGAAGAAAAGCACCTGAGGGAGCTTTTTTATTTTCGCGTCCTACATGGGTGCAGGAGCTTGAAGATAACGGATACGAAACATATTGTATAGGCGGTTTAAGCTTTTTTGATAAAAGGACTGCACTTGGAAGTGTGATGCCATCATATTTTAAACATAGTTACTGGAATCCTTCATTTGGCTGCAAAGTCAGGAATTCAACTAAAAACCAGGTAGATTTTGCATTAAAAAAACTTTCAGATGATACTTCTGGCAATAAAATAATGATGTATATAAATATTTCTGCAATACATTATCCAAACTATTTCTATACAGAAGACAGCAAGAAAGACAGTGTTGAGGCACACAGGCTTGCATTACGTTATGTTGACAGCCAGCTAGAAAGGCTTTTTGAAGGATTTGCAAAAAAAGGTGATACATTTGTAATATGTTGTTCAGACCATGGCACATGTTATGGTGAGGATGGCGTATGGTTCCATGGTGTAAATCATCCTATAGTAAATACTGTGCCATATAAGCATTTTATTATAAAGGGTATAAAGAAAGAAGGGCAGGATATGGAAACCAGACAAAGTACAGAAGAAAGTAACAAGTACAAGATAAATAATATTAAAGAACCATATATACAATATATGTATAGTTATCCTCATAAAACGGCTTACCATAGCCTGTCTGGCATAAACCTGGGTGATGAATTTGTGAAACTTAAAGGTTGTAAAAACAGTTTGTACTTTCATATCCCGTTCTGCCAGTATAAGTGTGGGTATTGCAATTTATTTTCTGTGGCAGGGATTGAAAGTAAAGTTTCATTTATGGAAGAATATGTCTATACAATGGAGAGACAGGCTGGACAGATTGCGGATGCTATGCCAGATGGTGTATCATTTAGTGATATGGCACTTGGTGGTGGTACACCGCTGCTTCTGCCAGAACATTTGTTAGAAAGAGTGTTTGTAATTGCAAGGGATTATTTTGGCATAAAAAATGGTACAGTACCTGTGGCTGTTGAAACATCACCTAACCAGACGACAGAAAGTAAACTGGTACTGCTTAAGGATAATGGTGTAACCAGGATAAGCATAGGAGTACAGAGTTTCAATAATATTGAATTAAAGAAACTGCACCGTTTCCATTCACCAGAACGTGCTACAGAGGCAATTAAAGATATTAAAAATACAGGATTTGAATGTCTTAATATAGATATAATATATGGAATACTATAT
>VSNJ01000048.1 GCA_009774235.1 Lachnospiraceae bacterium | reverse complement strand
CGTATACCAAACGGACATATGCTTGGAACAATTATTGCCTTTGTTTATGGCTATGGCGGTATGTTTGCTTCTGGAAATGTTACATTAGCAAATATTTATCCGGTTACTGCAAGTTTAGGCTTGATCAGCTACCGAAGCTACGATCCGGCGGTACATTGGAATGTGTTAATCTGTCTGTTTAGTATGATTGCCGTATTGATGATTACTGCTGTTTTTGTATTCACTGCAAAAGGAAACGTGCCAGTCAAGGCGGCAAAAAAGCACAAAAGAACAACAACCAAAAAGGGTTGGTAAGGGAGGTTATGGATTTGGAGCTAAAAATAACAGAAAGGTTGATGATATGTGTCATAAAAAAATATTTTCTCTTGTGCTTGTGTGTACTTTAGCAATAGGCTTATTCCTCACAGGCTGTTCAAAAGATGAAATTCTGGATCAGTACAATAATGTTGTTCAATCAGCCGGAAATACGGCACTCACAAGCGATTTTTCACTGAAAGGGGACCGGGCATATGGGGATGATTATTATACCGGGACTTATACTGCAGATTATAAGGATTTTTCTAAAACAGAATATCTCTTTGGAGGAACTTCTATCGAGCGTGAAAATGGCAAAGATATTTCTGTTTCCTGCGACTTGGAGATTACCGAGGGAACAGCGCAGGTGTTTTGGATTTCTGGCAGTGATGATCCGGTAATCTTGCTTGAAGCAACTGACAGCTATTCAGAAACAATAACATTGCCGGAAGGTGGGAACTATATTGGCATTACAGGAAATAATTTTACGGGGCATTTGGAAGTGAATATAGAATAATAATCTGCCGCACGACGGCATTGCCACATGGTGGCAAAAGAAAAAAAGCCGTCGTACAGCAGCCATGTTTTAGTGCCTTAATTTTACGGTGGCTTTGGATAACAAAGCTGCCGTTTTTATTTAGAGAACTAAAATGGAATGGGTTAAATCAGGAGGCCAATAATGGGAAAGAGGAAATTGAAAATATCGCTCCATAGTGTAAGGGAAACAAAAGAATTATAGATGGTTTTACACATTAAGGTGTACCACAAGGAAGAAAGAAATTTCACTGCGGTACACCTTTTTTAATGGTGCGGAATTTGTCTGATTTTGGCTTTTGCTACCGTTTATCCGTTGCATATTTGTGTGAAAAATCTGACTGGAACTATTCTGTTTTTGGAGGGAGATTCCGCTTGGGTTTATTGCTTCATGGAGGGTTGCTTTGAGAGCATAGCTTTCTGTGTATCCCACACCTGTTTCATTAGCTTTTTTACTTCCTCTACATCGGCTTTATACACGTTGCCTGTGGCGTTCATCCGCTTAGCGATCTGGTTAAGGTTGCCGCTGGTTCTCTTTCTGGAGAGCCTTATACTCCCTGAGGGTAACCGTTTCCTCCTCTGGTACTTTGATTGGGAAAAGCTGCTTTACCCAGCCACTGATAGTACCCCGGTTTACGCCATATTCACGCTCCAGTTGTGGATACGAGGTTCCTCCGGCATTGTACAGATCCACGATCTGCTGTTTAAATTCCAGAGTGTAAGATTTTTGGTTTTTTGCCATGTTGAACATCTCCTTTGCTCTTTCACTTTATAGTATAAGTTGTTCAACTTTTTCTGTCCACACTTATATACTAACACCAATCTGCTGACACTCCCTTGTCTGCAAAGCAACCGGCAGGATACGGTTTAACTCGCCCTCGTCATAGTGGTAGCAATCGGGGAAATACTTCACAATGATACCGCCCATGATATACTTGTGATGGTTCTCGGCTTTACGTTTCTTCTCGTTCTGTTTTTTCTTCTCATTAGCTACACGCTGTTGTGCCTGTTTCAATGCCTGCAATGCCTTTTCTAAATTTTTGCTTGCGTCATTCTTGCTCTTAATCATTTCTGATACCTCATTCTTTCTGTGCTGTGTTGGTGGTTTCTGAAAACAAAAAAGGTAGCTGGTTAATTGTTAAAATAAATCGCTACCAACGGTAAACAATATTCAATTTTTATATCATTTTACTGTTTTGAATTTCCCCGATAAACTGTAATACGTAAAATTATGGATATATTTCTTTTGCATTGACTGGTAGTTTTCTTACATGCTGTAAAAAATTCAAGCTATTTTTTGCTTGTTCAAAATCATATGAAAAATTTTGCTTTTTACTAAATTCTACTGCTGTACATTGAAATAAATTACACATTCCAAAAACAGAATTCCATATTGACTCAATTTCTGCGACAGAGTATGTTGCAAGAAATTGTCTATACTTATCTTCCGATAAATATTTTTTGAAATATTTGCCGGACTTACCTACACTAACAGAAAAATTATGTTCTATACCAATTTCCCATTCTAATAGGCGTTTTAAATGCGGTCTTAAGACGAAATTTATCACATCCATAGCATAAGGAAGTTCATTGCGCCATAAACCTTTCGCCACATTATTCAAGCACCACCAAAAATCTGAACAGGCACATTGGAATTCAATTTCTTGCGGTTCTTTGACCCAATATTTTTTGTCATCGGTTTCTTGAGGATATGGCACGATACCGTCTTTATCCACTAATATTTGATACAGTTCAAGATTTGCAAGAGCATTTTCTTTGGTACATACATGTAAATCCATCCTATTTCCATCGGCAAATTGTATCTGCCAACCATAACAATTCTCTACATCCGATGGATAGAAAACATTATCTTCAGGATAATGCATATACAAGATTTCGCCAAAACACTTTATCCATTCCTTATTCTCACGAAATGGTTTTGTAGTTGTTACAATATATACAATATCATAATCCTGAAAAATATCCTTTGGAGCGTTTGGATTTGTTCGAGAGCCTTCAATATATGCTGCTCGAATATTTTCTTCCTTAAAAGCAATATCTTTTATTAAAGATATCATTTCTATCTCTGTGCGCATTTTCGTTGTCCTCCCTACGAGTTTATAATTCAATGTCAATTTGATATTTATCATCAATAAAAATATAGTTGACCTTGTAAATCTGGCACTGTTCCAATATTTTGGCATTATCTCTAAGTGCTGTTTCTATCGTATAGCCCTCATCCTCCATTCTGTTTTCCACAATACTTGCATATTGTTTTATATCACTAAAATGATTCGTAATATATTTATTGCTCATAACTAAGCAATAATATTTGATGTTTTTCAAATACGTTGCTCCAAAATCTTTCGGCCATTCAAAAGGAATGTAACAACCTTCCACAATAAAATTTTGCTCATTCTCTATAGCTGTTTTTATCATTTCACACACAATGGGCCACAAATAATTCGTTAGTTCTTTTTCGTCACTAACAGGGGTAAGTGTAGTATTTCCACTGCGAATAAGCCCCATTTTTAAATGGTCTATGGATAAATAGGAGTATTTATATTTTTCAAGTAGTTTTTGGGCAAGTGCTGTCTTACCTGTGTGGGATGCTCCTGTTATCAAAATAATCATTCGATTACTCCTCCATTCCATTGAAAAAATTCCGATTTGTTTAATTGTTCAACGCTGTTATTTTACCACAACCGCATACACAATTCCATTTAATTTTATTTATTTTTCCTTTGCCTTATTCTTTGCAATCATCATCTGTCTTGCCCGTTCCCTCTGCCCGGTACTGACCGCCCTCGGCTTACGGTAGCTGACGTATGATTTTGGAAAGGAATAGGTCTTAGATACTTCGTCCTGCCCTGCCAGCTTGTATGTATCGGGGAAGCCGGCAACAAGCGTGTCAAGTTTCCGTATGACTGCCTTATCCCTTGTGTAGAGGGTGGCGGTCAGTTCCGCACACGTTTTTTCTGACAGGGCATTTAATTTTTTTAAGGTGGTACTTACAATCTGCTTGGTGCCACTGTCCTTTATCTGTGGCAGAATTGCGAATAAATGAGCGCACGTTTCCGCTTTGCCCTGCTCCCCAAACTGATAGATTAAATTGATTTCATCAGCGTTGAAAGGTATCTGCATAGTTGTTCCCTCGCATAAGCGCTCCACGCCCACGCACTTAGGGAGATTTCTTGTCAGTTCGTAATTACCGCATGAAAAAAAGCTATAACCGTTATTGTCATAGCCTTTTAAGGATTGAGGAAGTCCCTTTCTTATTTGTATTTGTTTGTCACCCCTCCGCACTATCCAACATCACACGCATTTACCACTTCGGAAACGTCGGCGCGGTGCATAAGCTCTTTAATGGTTTTGAATTGCTTCCCCTCGTCCGGCTCCGGCTCGTCCTCGTTGTAATCGTCAAAATCGAAATCTTCAAGGTCAGTGCCGCCCTTGACGCTCTGCTTCGGCTTCATAAACTTAAAATAGTAGAGTGCGCCCCGCCGCCAAGAAGTGCCACGACAATGAAAAGCACAAGCCCGCCCGTATTGCCTTTTTCTTTGGGCTGCTCCGGCGGTTCTTCGGTTTCCGGCTCCGCTTCCTTGCCGCTGCAAGCGGTCATGTTGTCCTTGCAGACGGGGCAGCTCACATTTACTTTCCCGGCTTCGCATTTCCCGGTACAACTGCAAACGGCGGGCGGGGCTGCTTCGGTGCTTCCGTCCTCCATGAGTGCCATAAGGCTGGCTTCGTCCACTTGATTAAGGAAATGTACGGTATTCCCACCCTCGTCGTCACGGTCGATAAGGATATAAAAGTAATTGCCGTTTTTGGTCGTTACGGTGATAAGCTGCTTGTTGCCGCCGAAATCGTCTACAAGGGCCGCGTTCCCGTCCGGGGTGAGGGGTTCTTCCTTTTCGGGTTCTTCATAGACAACGCCGCTGTCGTTGGTCGCATCCTGTCCCTCCGGGGTCTGTGCAAAGGCGGTGTTGCCGGGGCGTGTGCTTTGTAAGCTGTACGCCGCTTAAATCCTCGGATGCGCCCATATCGGGGAAGCCGCCGCCGGAAATCAGCGGTTTGTTGCCGCTTGTTTCCAGATTTGTATCCCAGCTTTGCAGCGCCCTGAAATTTCCAAGGAGTACCTATTACAAAGCTCTGGTTTGTGTACCCTCAAACCGGCAGAAGGAATATGAGGAATTCAGCCAGAAGGTAAAGGAAGCTTATGAAGATTCAAAGAAGCGGTATGGGGCAATTAAAATATGCCGTACCCTCAATGGCAGTGGGACTCCCTGCAGCATAAAACGGGTTCAGCGGCATATGGCAAAGCAGGGACTGCGCTCTGTTGTAGTAAAGAAATACAACCATCATGCCAGTCACGGAACCGTTCCAGATGATAAAGAAAATATTCTGAAACATGATTTCGAAACGGAAACCATCAACCAGAAATGGTGTACCGATATTACCTATATCCATGTACAAAAAGAGGGATGAACCTATCTGGCTTCCGTAATGGACTTGTGCAGCCGTAAGATTATCGGATATGCATATGGAACATCTATGACAGCGGAACTGGCGGTAGAAGCTGTTAAGAACGCCTGTCTGAACGTCAGGGAGACCAGAGGGATCATTCTCCACAGCGGCTTGGGAAGCCAGTATACAAGCCAATCATTTGAGAAGTTCCTGAACAGCAGGGAGATATGGCATTCATTTAGCTGAAAGGGAAATCCTTATGACAATGCTTGTATCAAATCGTTCCATTCTGTACTGAAAAAGGAAGAAATCTATCTTCATAGTTATCAAGATTCCAAAGAGGCCCGCAGGGCAATCTTTGAATATATAGAGGGCTGGTATAACCGCAAACGGATTCATAGTGCAATTGGTTATATGACACCACAGCAAAAAGAGAATGAGGAACTCAAAAAAGCAATATAATCTTCCGGCTTTTTTTATCCAAAGTATTGACATAGGTCCAAAAATATATATACCCTGCCATGTACCCAAGTAAAGTTACACTATCTGTAAGCTGGAACAGATTGAATTTAAAACACATACATGTTATGATAAAAGCAGAAAAGATATTGTGTATGCGTGGCATTACTTGTGGGCACTGGCTGGATGTGAAAGATGGTTATAGGGAAAACTTTGTCTGTATAGAACTTAGTGATGTAAAAACAGAACAGATTTGAAAACCACCAAGCAGTTTAAGAAACCATCTTTAGGAACTAGCTTTTAAGTGTATTTTATATTTGATAAAGAGGGACAGGGATTATGTATGCTAAGGTCTGGTATAATGTAACATGTAAATGGTGTGTGGAAGGAGCAGATAATGAAACAGCTACCTATTGGGATAGAATCATTTAGTGAGATTATACAAAAAGATTATTATTATATTGATAAAACAAATATGATAAAGGATTTATTAAATTCAAAAAGTAAAGTAACTTTGTTTACACGTCCACGCCGTTTTGGCAAAAGTTTAAATATGGATATGTTAAAGACATTCTTTAAGGAAGGTACAGATACGTCCCTTTTTGATGGGCTTTCCATTTCAAATGAGAAAGAGCTGTGTGAAAAATACCAGGGGAAATATCCTGTAATTTCACTCAGTTTAAAAGATGTGGGCGGAATGGTATTTGAAGATTTCATTGACGGGATAAAATTTATTATAAGCGGAAGTGCATACCCATATAAGAGGTTATTATTACAAAGCAGCCATCTTGATGAAGATGACAAAGAAAATGCCAGGTGTATTGCTGCAAATAAATTTAAATCCATGGCAGGTGTATATTCAAGCCTTAACCTGCTATCCAGGCTTTTGTACCAGCATTATGGAAAAAAAGTTATTATTATTATTGATGAATATGATGTGCCACTAGACAAAGCATACCAGAGTGGGTTTTATGATGAAATGGTGAAATTTATCCGCCTGTTTTTCGGAAGTGCCCTGAAAACCAATGAATATCTTGAATTTGCTGTACTTACAGGCTGTTTAAGGGTTTCTAAAGAAAGTATATTTACAGGCTTAAATAATTTTGAAGTCATGGGGATTTCTGATACCAGGTTTTCAGGGTATTTTGGGTTCACTGGTGGTGAAGTAAAAGAAATACTGGAATATTACGGACTGGAAGATAAGTATACACTTTTTAAGGAATGGTATGATGGCTACAGGTTTGGTAATACAGAAATTTACTGCCCGTGGGATGTGATAAACCAGTGTAAATTATTATGTGAGGATAGCAGAGCCCCGATGCAGCCATACTGGATTAACAGCAGTGGGAATGACATAGTAAGGGATATTTTAAGAGGGGCTTCTGCAAATACCAGGGAGCAGGTTGAAAGCCTTGTTTCAGAGGAAAGTATAAAACGGGTTATAAATACTGACCTGACATATGCAGATTTAAAAAATGCAGACGGGCCAAAGAAAGAAACTTACCTCTGGAGTATACTTTATGCCACAGGGTATTTAACAGATTCAGCAAGACCTGAAGGTAAAATCCATACATTAGTAATACCCAACAAAGAAATTTTAGAAATTTATAAGGAACAGGTTTTGTCCTGGTTTAATACAAAAGCAGGACATGGAAGCCAGTGGGAACAGCTCTGCAGCGCAGTTGAAAATGGTGATGCAGAGGGGACAGAAAAGGCATTAAATAATATTATGCCAAAATGTATCAGCATACGGGATACTTATTCAAGGAAGGACATGAAAGAAAATTTCTATCATGGGCTTTTAATAGGGCTTATGTCATGTAATGAGGAATGGGTTGTAAAATCAGAACAGGAATCTGGGGAGGGGTATCCTGACATACTTGTTAAAGCTGTAGAAAAGAGGGCAGGCTGTGTTTTTGAAATAAAGTATGCAGAGGATGGCAGATTTGATGAAACATGCAGTAAAGCCATGCAGCAAATTAAGGATAAAAAATATGCAGATATTTTAAAACAGGAAGGTATAGAAAAAATTTACCTGTATGGAATAGCTTTTTACAGGAAATACTGTAAGGTTATATGTGAGCAGGAAAATGTAAATCTGGTTTAGACAGAATATTATAACAGGATAAACCAGATTGATGTTGTATCATTTTAGTTGACACCTTATACACAAGGATTTGATGTATAATCAAAGAGAAATAAGGAGGCAACTAAAATGGCAAAAAACAACAGAAATATGACATGGAGTACAAAATACAGGCCGTAAAGCTGGCAAAGGAAATTGGCGGGGCAAAAGCCGCTGCTGAATTAGGAATCCCTGAAAACACCTTGTATGCATGGATGAAAGCTGCAAGGGAGGGGCGGCTGGATGCCGGCTCCGGTTCACACACCCCTCAGACGGTCATGAATCTGGCGGAAGATGAATGCAACGACACTTATGGGAGAACCCGCATGTATCAGGCGCTTTTGTTGAAACAGCCGAAAGGCATCCACATACCCATAGAGCGGACGGTTTACTGCATCATGGAGGAAATCTGGCTCAGTCACCGCCCAAAGCGCAGGCCAAACGGGATCACAAAAGCTGACCGTGAGGTGCGCAAATCTGATGACCTGCTGAAACGGGACTTTACGTTCGGAGAACCATTAAAAAAATGCATAACGGACATAACCGAAATCAAAGCAAAGGACGGGAAACTCTATGTGTCCGCCATATTTGACTGTTTTGACGCCGCAGTCCTCGTACTGGCAATGGACACGAACATGAAAGCGGCTCTGTGCAGACAGACGCTTGAGAACGCTGTCCGCTTCTATCCGGCACTCCGGGAAGCCGTGATCCATTCAGACCGCGGGGCACAGTACACCAGCGGAACCTATCGTGAAGCTGTCCATAAATACGAAATTCTTCAAAGCATGAACAGAGTGGGAGGACGGTGTCATGACAATACACGATGCGAGAGCATGTGGGCGCAGATGAAGGAGGAACTCCTCTACGGACGTTATCATACTGAGGAAGTGAACATAGGGGAACTGAAAACTTTTATCTGGAGATACTTCATCAGCTATTGGAACAATAGGAGGATATGCTCTGCGAATGAGTGGCTTCCTCCTATTGTCAAACGACAGAGATATTATGAATCTCTGGATGCTGCAGCTTAGGCATGTCTCAGCTGGTCATATAGCTTACAATGCGAGGGATAAAAACACTGAAGGCGACAAGCTTGGGTATGACCATGGTTTTGGTGATATGTGGGAAATTGAAGACAGGGCTGCAACAAAGACAGATTCATGGCTGCAGATATTTAACTTCAATGAAGGTGATTTTATTCTTTATGATTTGGAAGCGTCAATGAGCAGTGATTACAAGAGCGGCGGTACACATTAACTGTTTTGCAGCCGGGACAGGCTGCCAGCCCGAAGAGGGCTGGTGGTCTTTTAAGAAAGGCATTGTCTAAAATATTTTGTTGTGTTATGATATTAAAAAAATAAAAAGGACGTGGATTTTGGTTAAACAGACAAAGAAATAAAAAGAATACAATAAGAGTGTTAAGTCAGCCCTTAAGTATCAACTATACTTTAGTGTGGTGGTGTAGTACAATGGTTTTATTCGAATATTAGAGGAGGTGTTTGTTGTGGGTAAGATAAAGCCAATACCTATAGGGGTGGAGTTTTACAAACAGATGATAGATGATGGGTATTATTATGTGGATAAAACTTTGTTAATACGTGATTTGCTTGACCAGAAAAGCATAGTAACATTGTTTACACGTCCAAGACGTTTTGGAAAGACTTTAGACCAGACTATGCTGCGTACATTCTTTGAAAAAGAAATACTGCCAGATGGGACAGTTACTGATAATTCTAAGTATTTTGATGGTAAAAAGGTTATGGCGGCGGGAAAAGAATATATTAAGCATTTGGGGCAGTATCCTGTAATCTTTTTATCTTTAAAGCCGGCTAAGCAGCCAACATTTGAGATGGCATATGGAAGTCTTATTGATGAAATAAGAAAAGAATATGACCGGCATAGTTATATCCTGGGAAGTCCTGGAATTACTGAAAAGGTTAAAGAAAGATATAATTCTGTATTAAACATGGAAACAGATAAGATAACTTATGCCAAATCCATTGCATTTTTATCTGAATGTCTTGAAAAATACCACAGCCAAAAAGTAATCATACTTCTGGATGAATACGATGTACCACTTGAAAATGCTTACTTTAATGGTTTTTATGATGAAATGGTTTCTTTTATCTGTTCATTGTTTGAATCTGCGTTAAAGACAAATGAAAGTCTTAAAATGGCTGTAGTAACCGGGTGTCTAAGAGTTAGTAAGGAAAGTATTTTTACAGGGTTAAATAACCTTAAAATAGTTTCTATTCTGGACGGGGATTATGCAGAATACTTCGGATTTACACAGAAAGAAGTTGAAAGTTTTCTTGAGGCTTATGGCTTGGTGGGCAGGGCTGATGAAGTAAAGGAGTGGTATGATGGTTATCTTTTTGGCCATGTAGAAGTATATAATCCCTGGAGTGTAATAAATTATGTTTCTGATACTGTTTATGGGAATACAGAATTCCCAAAACCGTACTGGTCTAATACTTCTTCTAACAGCATTGTACGTGAGTTAATAGAAAATGCAGATGACAGGACAAAACATGAATTAGAAGAATTAATTGCAGGGGGAACAATAGAAAAACCTGTACATGAAGATATTACTTATGGGGATATACACAAATCGCAGGATAACCTGTGGAACTTCTTATTCTTTACAGGGTATCTTAAAGCTGTGAAAAAAAGTTTCAGGGAGCAACAGATATACCTTTCAATGACTGTACCTAATGCTGAAATTATAAATATTTATAAAAACCAGGTAAGGGAGTGGTTTATGCAGAGTATAGACAGGCAGGATTTGTCAGGTCTTACAGAAGCTTTTGAGAATGATGACTGCGAAAAGGCTTCTGATATTATTACGGCACAGCTTATGGAAACGATAAGTTTTTATGATTACAGGGAAGACTACTACCATGGTTTTCTGGCAGGGCTTTTAAAAAATAACGGCAGGTATGTTGTAAAATCTAACAGGGAAAGTGGTCTGGGGAGATATGATTTAATCCTCAAGACCCGGAGGATACTTAAAGGCTGTGCAATCCTGCTTGAATTTAAGGTAGCAGATAATGTGCATGGGCTGGAAAAAGGCTGCAGGGAAGCATTGCAGCAGATAGAAGATAAACACTATGAAAATGATGTCAGGGAAGAGGGATATCCGAGTGTTAAAAAGTATGGGATTTGTTTTTATAAAAAGGAGTGTCTGGTGATGGCAGGTGAGTAACTGGTTCTGGGGACTGTTTAAGCTTTTATCCAGGGTGTCATAGTATACCGTTTGGGAAAATAGCTGTCTTTTAGAAGGAAAATTCCAGGCAGGCTGCTGCCTTTTGCGCTAGGTTGTGGTTTACATAAGCTTTAGTGCAGAAGCTTGTTTATAAAAGAGTAGTAAAAGTTTCCGATGTTTAGTGTGGTGGTGTGGTACAATAATCTTATTAGGGATTAGGAAAATTGGAGGTGTTTGTTATGGAGAAGATTAAACCAATACCTATAGGAGTGGAGTTTTACAAAGAGATGATAGATAAAGGTTACTATTACGTTGATAAAACTTTGTTGATACGTGATTTGCTTGAACTTTTATATGTAAAACTTGACAGGAGTGTTTTTTGTTTTGTGGACTCATTGACTTCTTTTATAAAGCTTTTTGATATCCTGGCAACAAAATATATGCCTTTTTCTTCTAATTTTTGTATTAAGGCTGCACTTGCAAAACTTCTGTCATAAAGAATAATATCTTTTCCTGGTATGTGGTTTTCTAATAACTTATAAGCTGGTTTATGTTAATTTGCTGTTTCCATTTCAAATCCAGCATCTATAAATTTACTATCCAATACATTAAAAGATGTTACTGCATGGAACTGTGGATATAAACAACCTTTGGAAAGTTTATAATTATCCTTTATTTCTTTTGTATTAGGTAATTTACCTTTTACACCATTTTATAACTTCTATAACTTCTTTTATTATTTTTTTATAATGCATCACCCTGTGATATAATAGCATATTTTAATAAAATTTTTAATATTTTAAGTTAATGACATTGGGTGGTGCTTTCCCTTCCTAAAAATGTAGGAATAGAGATTGAAGATTAAGAGAGGCGGCATTATCATAGCGGATTTGGGGCAGCATGAGACATCAATCCAGCCGGGAATCCGTCCTTGTGTTGTGATGAGCAATGACATGGCAAACAGGCACAGCCCGGTTATTACGGTTGTGCCACTTACCTCAAAGATACACAAAAAAGAATACCTGCCAACCCATGTGTTTCTGAATGGATATAAGAGTACTGGGTTGGAACGTCGCAGTCTTGCCCTCTGCGAACAGATTACTTCTGTTGCCTTTCCGGATATTCTGGAAGTAGCGGACAGTGTAAGTGAAAGAAAGCTGGCGGAGACCGGATATGCGGTCAAGATACAGTGTAGGCTTGCGGCATAAATTATCAGTCATAAGACAGGCAGCTTTCCTAATAAAATGATACTAGGGCCGGAAGTAAATAACAATACATGCTTGTATGTAAATTGCTATTTACTGGCTTAACCCGCTAAATACCGGCAAGAAGCAGATTTGCTTGCAAATATGCGTGATTGGAGATGTTTATAGAATTGCGGAAATTACAAAGCAATGTAGCAATTCGTAGTATTAGTTAGAGGCAAAATGGTTTTGCACCGGCATCCTATGGGAAAGGAGTGGCGTTTTAGTGACAATGGAACAGTTATCCAGACTACAGAAAATACCCATTATGGAACTTCGGCGGGAAGAACTGTCAGACGCAGATGAGGTGGTAATAGATACCTCAAAAAGCCTGAACCAGCGGGTACAGTCCTTTTTCAGGCAGATGAAGAATCCATTTGCACAGAATGTGGGGGAATATATATTACAGATTGGATATGCAGAGGGTGTGCAGGAAACACTGGATGACCGTATGGTGCAGCTTGTCAGAAAGCAGACTACGGTTATGTAAAAAAGGCGTTTACAAAACGCAGGGAGCGTGTTATTTTTTTATCAGGACTAAACCAGTAGGAATCCTGATGGAAAGCCATACCTTATAGGATGGGTTATGCTGACGAATTATAAATCAGGAGGAATACCAGATGAAAGAAAAAGATTTTTATAACGTGGCAGTCTATCTCCGTCTGAGCCGGGATGATAAACCGGATGGCAATGCAGAGAGCAATAGTATCCTTTCACAGAGGGATATGATACGTTCCTTCATCCGTAAGCAGGATGACATGGAGATTTACGACATCTATGTGGACGACGGATGGTCGGGGGCAAATTTTGACAGGCCTTCTTTCCGGCGGATGATGGAAGATATTGAGGCTGGATGTGTTGATTGTGTAATTGTAAAGGATTTATCCAGATTTGGACGAGATTATATTGAAGCCGGGCGGTTGATTCAGAAAACCTTTCCGGCTTTTTCTGTGCGGTTCATTGCACTGAATGATAACTTTGATTCGCTGACGGCAGATTTTAATGAGAAAACGTTGGTGCTGCCGGTCAAGAATTTTGTCAATGATGCGTACTGCAGTGATATTTCCAAAAAAATCAGGAGCCATCAGCAGGTCAAGAGGGAAAAGGGGGATTTTATCGGAGCATTTGCCGTGTACGGTTACCGCAAGGACCCGGAGAATATCAACCGCCTGCTTGTGGATGAATATGCCGCTGGGATTGTAAAGAAGATATTTGCATGGAAAACCGCAGGCTTAAGCAACCTTGCCATAGCGGAAAAGCTAGATGGTATGGGAATCCTTTCCCCGATGGAATATAAGAAGTCGCAGGGGGAGAAATTCTCCACCGGGTTTGTCACCCATGTTAGGGCAAGGTGGTCGGCGGTGGCAGTTAAGCGAATCCTTACCAATGAACTGTACACGGGAATGATGGTGCAGGGGAAAAACGAAAAGGTCAGCCATAAAGTGAAACGCTCGGTGGAAAAGCCAAAAGAGGAATGGGTGCGTGTACCAGATACCCATGAGGCAGTGGTATCGGCAGAGGATTTTGAAACCGTCCAGAAACTGCTTGCTGTAGACACAAGGGCGTCGGCAGGGAAAGCCGGGTGCCATATGTTTACGGGATTTCTGTTTTGTGGGGACTGTGGGGAGCCAATGATACGGCGGATAAACCGTTACAAGGGCACGGAAAAGGTGTATTTTATCTGCCCTACCAGAAATAAGGGGCTTGGATGCACAAGGCACAGCATCCCAGAGGAAGAACTGAAACATCTTGTCCTGGCAGGCCTGCAGCAGCAGCTCGCATTGTTTTTGGATAAGAGCCATGTACTCACGCAGATAGAAACAATGGAAGTGCAGTTTGACGAGGTAGCAGCATTTGATAAAGAAATCCGGAAACTTCATCAGGAACAGGAAAAGTATGTTTCTTTGCGTAGCGGACTGTATGAAGATTTGAAACAGGGAATCATCACGGAGGAAGATTTCAGGGATTTCCGGCAGATATACGAAAAACAGTATCAGGCGGCAGAGGATGCAATCAGGCAGCAGGAGGAGGCAATTAAGGATTTGTTTAAGGCAGGGGTGTCTGCGGGGGCAAATCTGGAAAAGATGAAATCCACACTGGAGATTACGGAATTAACCCGGGATATTCTCGTGACTTTCGTCAGCCGTATTCTTGTGTATGAGGATAAGCGGGTATTTTTGGAACTTAGGGCAGAGGATATGTTTGCAAAGGTCTTGATGCTGGCAGATTTTATTGAGAGTAAAGAGAATGCACCAGTAATGGAGCAGGAAAGAAAGGAGATATCGTAACATGGCACGTACTTCCAAAAAGAAAAAAACAGGGAAGATACCTCTTTCCAGGCGTTTCCATGTAGGGGTTTATGCAAGGCTTTCTGTGGAAGGCAATGAGCGCAAGAATGAATCCATTGACACGCAGATTGCGATGGCAAAACAGTATTTGAAAGAACATCCGGAAATGGAGCTTTATGACTGCTATACGGATTTAGGCAGGACTGGAACCAGTTTTAAGCGGGAAGGTTTTGAGCGGATGATGCAGGATGTGAGGAAGAAACGCATTAACTGTGTGGTTGTCAAGGATTTATCCCGTTTCGGCAGAAACCATATAGAGGCGGGGAATTATATCCAGAAGATTTTCCCTTTTATGGGCGTCCGCTTTATTGCCCTTGCAGATGGGATTGATACATCCGGGACAGATTCCGGTATGGATGAAATGGCGCTGAACCTCAAAAATCTTATGAATGAGATGTATGCCAGGGACATTGCACAAAAGGTAAAGTCCAGTAAGCGAAGCCGTCAGGAACAGGGGAGCTATACTGGGGGAATTCCGCCTTATGGATACCATGCAGAATGGATAGAGGGAAAGAAATGCCTTTTTATCTGTCCAGAGACATCGGGGATTGTCAAGGATATTTATGGGATGTATTTATCCGGCAAAAATATGTGCCAGATTGCCTGGGAACTGTATGGACGGGAAATCCACCGGCCTGGAATATATAAAAAGACAGGGCATGTGTACCGGCAGGAGGGGGAGGTTCTGGAACAGTGGGGAACCGGGACGGTAAAACTTATTTTGACCAATCCTGTCTATATGGGCTGTCTGGTGCAGGGGACAACCTGTGGGAAACAGTATAAAATCAGGAACCGCCATGATGTGGACAGCGGGGATTACAGCATTAGGTGGGGAACCCATGAGCCTCTTGTCAGTGAGGATATGTTTTTTCAGGTGGCTGCCATGTTTGAAAAATCGGCAGCAAAATATTGTAACAGTGATGGCTTTTCCAAAAAGATGCCTCCGAAGGAGGACATTTATGCCAGGGTGCTGTTCTGTGGGGAATGTGGAAAGCGGATGGCAAGGGTGGCAAATGCAAAAGAGTTCAGTTCCGGTCATATGGTCCGTTACTATGGTTATTACTGCCCGTCCTCCCACAGGCTGGATGACCTGCAGTGTCCAGCAAAGAGCATAGGGCAAAGTGTACTAGATGACATGGTAAAGATAGCACTGCATCAGGAGTTTGCCTTGTCGGGCCTGCGTCCGGGCAGGCTGGTAAAGGAGTATGAAAGACAAGCGGAGGAAAAAAAACAGCAAATCAGACAGGAGATTGTCCGGTGTGAAAAACAGAAGGAATATGGGAAAAAGAGAGGGAGCGGGCTGTATCTGAAATACCATGAGGGCAGCCTGCCTCTGGAAGAATTTCAGCAGATGAAAAAGGAACAGGAAAGGTCTCTCCATGAATTGGCAGGGAGGATAGAGGAACTGCAGCACAGACTAGACGGCATGGAGCGTGAGATAGCGGAAAAAGGGAAGTTCTTGCGGAATCTGATAAAATGTAATGAAAAGACGAAACTGACAAAGGATGCCATACATACCCTGATCCGCCAGATTGATGTGTACGCCGGCCACCGGGTGAAAATTACCTTTGCCTTCCGCATGAATGAATTACTATATGCTGATGAAAATGGCAGGTCAGAGAAAGGAGGCTTACAGAATGAGTACAAAGACGGGAAGAATCAAGCAGATGGATAAGGATAAGGCGGTAACCTTTATCCGCATTGCGGTCTATATGCGCCTTTCCAAAACGGATGAAACTATGCAGGAAGAAAGCAACAGTATCTCCATGCAGCGCATTTTAATAAGGAAGTATATTGCCTCCCATTTTGCAGAGTATGAGGTTATGGAATATCAGGATAACGGATTTCCGGGGACTAATTTCAACCGGCCGGGAGTGCAAAGGCTTCTGGAAGATGCCAGAAATGAGAAGTTTGACTGTGTGGTGGTAAAGGATTTTTCACGTTTTGGCAGGGATTATATGGAAGTGGGTTCTTATCTGGAGCAGATATTCCCCTTTTTGGGAATCCGGTTTATTTCTATTAACGACCATTACGACAGCGGCAGTTCCCAGGGAAATACCACCGATTTGGATGTGAATTTCAAAAATCTGCTCTATGACTTGTATAGCAAGGATTTATCGCAGAAAGTAAAAACTTCACTGCGGGCAAGAAAGGAGGGTGGGCAGTATGTGAGCGGCAACGCCCCGTTTGGCTATGAAAAAGCTCTGAATGACAGGCATATGCTTATTATCTGCGAGGACGAGGCGGCGGTTGTCAGGGAGATTTTCGCCCTTGCCCTGCAAGGGATGACTTCCTCACAGACAGCGAAGAAGTTAAATTTAGAAAATGTGCCTACACCGGTGGAGTTTAAGATAAGGAAAGGAAAAACTTCAAGGAAACCAAAGGGGGATAAGTTTTACTGGAGCAGCAGTACCATATGCAGTATCTTACGCAACCCGGTGTATGCCGGGGATGTGGAGTATGGCAAGACAGAGAGGGAACAGGTGGGAGGCCGCAATGTCCTGAAAGCAAGGGCAGAGTGGAAGATGATAAGAAACCACCATGCACCTATCATTGCCAGGGAGGATTTTGAGGAAGTCCAGAAAAGCAGGGGAGAAAGTTCCCAAAAAGTCCGGAAAAGCAGACACCCATTGATTGGCAGGGCAGTGTGTGGATGCTGCAAACGCAACTTGAGTGTAAAAATGGGACTTAATCCTTATTTTACCTGCCATAACCGGTATGTGACAGGCTTGGAAGGATGTGTCAGCAAAGTGAATGTGATGTTTTTGGAACAGGCCGTATTGTTCCGGTTGGAGGAATATCTTGAAAGCCAGAACCTTGCAGCAGAGGCATCCCAAAGACGCCGGGATGATTTGGCAGGTAAACGTGATGAACTGCTGTTGGATTTGAGGCAGGCAGAACGGGAGTATGACAGACTGAAACAACAGCATTATGAGAGGTACCAGTTATATTCTCTTGGAAAGCAGACAAAGTTTAAGTCCCTTCATACAGAGATGGAGAAACAGCAGAAAGTTATCTGCGGTTTGCAGGGGCAGGTCATTCAGGTGGAGGAACAGATTGCTATGGCGGAGCCGGAGAAATTTGTTCCAGAGGATGATGTCTTGTTGACATCGGAGACAATGGAGCAGTATATTGATAGTATAGTGGTTTCTAATGAAGAAGAAATAGAAATCAGATGGAAAGAACTGTAATCTGATTTTGCAATGATTTAACATGACGGATGGGATTTTGTAGCAATTATCTGACAGCAGGTATGCAAAAAGGCGTGTGTTTATTTTAGAAAGCCGCTAAAACAGGGAAGTTTATGAATAAAAAAGTTAAAAAACTTTTCTGCAACTACTTGACATAAGAGGGCATAGATTACCTGCATCCAGGATTCCGTAATGATAATGGCACTACCAGGATTTTATATTTATGGGACCAGAGTGCAACTGGAGAGGCTTCTTATGGCAGGATACCTGCTGGTTATACACAAGGGGCAGAGTACAGTAAGGAGGATATAGATGAAGCACTTGCACAGCCAGACAGGGCAGCAAGCCTTAAGATTGTACCAGTTACTGACAGAGGCAGCGGACATGGTACTGCTGTGGCAGGTGTGGCAGCAGGCAACGGGGCAGCTTCACCAGGAAGGAGATACAGGGGTGTTGCACCAGAAAGCGGTCTTATAATAGTAAAACTTGGTAAACAAGGAAGTTCATTTGCACTTACAACAGAGATTATAGAAGCTGTAGATTATACAATAAGAAAAGCAATTTCATTAAATATGCCAGTAGCAATTAATCTTAGTTTTGGTAATAATGATGGTCCACATGATGGTAATTCCCTTTTTGAAAATTATATAACAGATATAAAAGGTATATGGAAAAATGTAGTAGTAGTAGCGGCTGGCAATGAAGGTGACGCAAGACACCATGCATATCTAAAACTTGGTAACCGTCTTAACCAGTCTGTTGCTGTTGCCATTGCTGAAAGTGAAAGAAATGTATTATTACAGATATGGAAACATTACCAGGATAGTTTCAGGGTTAATTTAATTGCGCCTGATGGAAGCAGGCTGGACTTAAATTACCAGGCAGGCAGTTCATTTACTTATACATTTGGCGGAAGCAAAATAGTTGTTTTCTATGGAGAACCTACACCATATACAATATCACAGGGAATTTTTATACAATGGCTGCCAGCAGACAGGGGAAATGGTTATATAATGCCAGGTGTATGGTATATTGGTTTTGAACCAGTAGATATAAGATATGGGGTTGTAAATATGTGGCTTCCTTCAATAGAAGTAGTAGGGCTTTCAACAGGTTTCCTTGCGCCATCACCTGAAACTACCCTTACAATACCAGCAGCAGCAAGAAATGTAATAACTGTAGGTGCTTACAATGCAATGACTGACAGTATGGCATCATTTTCAGGAAGGGGAAATACAACTGATGGAAGATACAAGCCAGTAATTGTTGCGCCAGGTGTTGATATTATGAGTGCGGCGCCAGGCGGTGGCTATTCTTCTAATACAGGTACATCTATAGCTGCACCATTTGTTACAGGAAGTGCTGCACTTATGATGGAATGGGGGATAGTACGTGGAAATGATGCATATTTGTATGGGGATAAGCTAAAGGCATATTTAATAAAAGGGGCAAGATGGCTTCCAGGGCAGACAGAAGTAAATACACAGGCTGGATGGGGAGCGTTATGCTTAAGGGACAGCCTGCCATTTATATAATGTAAATAAGATAATTGTTAAAGTTTATGAGTAATTAAAAAATGGTATCTGGATGTTTATTTATATGGTAATTTGAAGATTAAAAAAGCAAGGGTTTTATTACATAATAAAAAGAAATGTAAAGAAGAACAAAACGTGAGATATCTGCCATAAATAAAATAAAGACCATGCCAATAGATATATAATTTTATAAATAAATTATTTGTGCCAGCAGAAAGACCAGTTATGGTTTTTCTGCTGTTTTTAATAGAATAGAATTGTAATAACAAAGCATTGTCTGTTATTATTAAATAAAATTTTTAACATTATATATGCCAGAAAATAAGCAAGGTATCTGCCTGGCAGACGAAAGGAAGGACAAATATATATGAAACATATTATTACAGAACAGTTAATTAACCAGTTCAGGGAATATTTGAAATACGAAGAAAAAAGTAATGCAACAATAGAAAAGTATATACGTGATATAAAAAAGTTAATGGATTTTGCAGGTGGGAGGGAAATCACAAAAAAACTTATGCTGGAATATAAGGAAAATTTACGTATAAACCAGAATTACAAACTATCAAGCATAAATTCTTTTCTTATTGCAGCAAACAGGCTGTTTGGTTATCTTGAGTGGTATGGGCTTGGAGTAAGGACATATCGTATACAAAAAGAAGCATTTGTATCAAAGAAAAGAAATTTATCAATATATGAGTACAAAAAACTGGTACTAGCTGTCAGGCGTAAGGGAAACAAAAGGCTTGAAATGATTATACAGACACTGTGTTCTATGGGGATACGCATAAGTGAATTGTCTTATATAACAGTGGAAAGTGTAGAAACAGGTGAAGTTAACATTTATGGCAAGCGGAAGCAGAGAAAAGCACTAATTCCTGAAAAATTGCAAAAACAACTAAAACAGTATATTAGTAAAAATAAAATTAAAAATGGGGTTGTATTTTGTACATCAAGTGGAAATGCAGTTGACCGGAGCAATGTATGGAGGGAAATGAAAGCACTAAAAGAAGAAACACATGTTGAAGGGGAAAAAATTTTCCCACATAATTTAAGGCATTTGTTTGCAAAAACTTTTTACAAAGCTGAAAAAGATATATCAAAACTTGCTGATGTGCTTGGGCATAATAGCATAGAAACCACAAGAATTTATATAAGGACAACATGTGAAGAGTATAAAAAACAGCTGGATAAAATGGAACTGGTAATATAATAAAAATATTCTAGTATATACAATATTATCCAGAATGTACAGCATAATGAAAATTATGTTGTATCTGGCATAGTGAAGATAATAACACAAAAAATTATATTTTTCAAGGTCTTTTATCTAAATTCTTTTTGGTATATATATACTTCATTATATATTTTTCTTGAAAGATAATCTTTATTGTAATTATTGTAAATCTTACAATCCAAGGATATTAGAATATACAACATAATTTTCATTACGTTGTATTTAGTAATATATTAAGAAAATTATAGTAAATTTTTAAATGCTGTTTATATAAGAAAGAAGGAGCGGCTGTATGTCACAGAAACCAGAAAGTGTTTATGTAATGCCACCAGAGGAAAATATTTATGGCATTAACAAGCATAAGGAAATATATCTGCAATACCCATCCTGTGACAGGGCAGGGAACAGCAGGCCATTCCTTATAAAAGAACTTGTAGGGCTGTGGCTGGATGATATAAGGAGTATATTAAGGCCATCCTCTTATGCACGTTACCAGAATTATGCTTATAAGTATATTTTTCCATATATAGGGGAAATGCCAGCATGTAATTTCGATGGTAGTATATTGTCTTCAACACTTGCATTTATCCAGGCAGAAGAAGGAAAAGAAGCACCATTATCACAATATACAGTTTATCTTATAGAAAGTATGGTACGTGCTATGTTTCATTATGGTGCGGAGAAAAGGTTAATACCAGAAGTTTTATTTGGAAAAGCAGAGTATATAACAGTTAAGAAAAAAGAGGCTGTACCACTTCCAGAATTAGATATACAGAATCTTTTATATACAACAGAAAAACAAGGGGAAGATTTGAAGTTACAAATCTTACTGCCGCTTTATGCTGGGGTTACACTTTCAGAGCTTTGTGGTCTTAAATGGGAAGATATCAATACAATGACAGGAGAAATCCATATACACAGAAACCTGGTGCGTGTACAAAACAATACATCCCAGGATAGCAAAAACAATACAGCAACAGCTACATCTATGGCAGAATGTGAACTTCCAGAAAATATGTGCAGGAAATTTATAATGCCAGAAAAGCTGGTAAGTTTGTTAAAAGAAATAGAAAGTGTTAAAAAGCCAGCAGCGGGAAGTTATGTGGCAGAAGCAGATAAAAAAGCTGGAAGGAAAAGGAGCATTACCATGCCAGAAAATGCACCAGACGGAAGGACATTACAGTACCGTTTAAAATCAGCTGGTGAAAAAGCAGGTATAAAAGGGCTTACATTTAAAATGCTCAGGGATACTTTTGCAGTTATGTGTTTACAAGCTGGTGGTGATGTTTACAGTCTGGCATATGTGATGGGTGCAGGTATACCAGCAGTGTGTGACAGATACCAGCAATGGATGGTAAAGAATGATAACTTTTTGAAATGGATTGGATAAGAATTATATTTAATTATGTAGTGTATAAGAGGATAAATTTGATTTACCATCCATAGAAACTTTTATTTATAATGCTTGTAAATTAAGAGGAAATTGATAAAGTGAATGTACAAAAAAAATTAAAAATAGCAATGCTTGGGCAAAAGCGTCTTTCTCATGAAGGTGGTATTGAAATTGTTGTTAAAGAGTTATCAACAAGGATGGTATTAAAAGGACATGAGGTAACTTTATATAACAGGTCAGGACATCATGTTAGTGGAAATGCTTTTGATGGTATGTTAACTGGAAATGAATATAAAGGTGTAAAAATTAAATTAGTACCAACTATAGATAAAAAAGGGTTAGCTGCTATTACATCTTCATTTTTTAGTTCTTTGTTTGCAGCATTTGGTAAATATGATATAATCCATATTCATGCTGAGGGACCTGCGGCATTTTGCTGGCTTTTGAAGTTATTTGGTAAGAGAGTGGTGGTGACAATTCATGGACTGGATTGGCAGCGTGAAAAGTGGCAGGGGACTTTTGCTTCAAAGTATATACACTTTGGTGAGAAAATGGCAGTCTGCTGGGCAGATGAAATAATAGTGTTAAGTAAGGGTGTACAAAAATATTTTAAGGATATGTATGATAGAAAGACAAGATTTATTCCAAATGGTGTGAACAAAGAAAAGAAGGCAGAAGCTAGGAAAATAACAGATAAATTTGGATTAAAGAAAGATGAATATGTCCTTTATCTTGGCAGGATTGTTCCAGAAAAAGGTGGACATTACCTTATTAAGGCATGGAAGATGGTTAATAGTGATAAGAGGCTTGTTATAGCTGGTGGTACAAGTGATACAGATAAATATATGGATATGCTAGGGAAACTGGCAGAAAATGATGACAGAATAATTTTTACTGGTTTTGTTCATGGAAGTATGCTGGCAGAATTGTATAGTAACAGTTATATATATATTCTTCCAAGTGATTTGGAAGGGATGCCACTTAGTCTGCTAGAAGCCATGAGTTATGGTAATTGCTGCCTGGTGTCTGATATTGATGAGTGTGCATCAGTTATTGGAAATAATGGAGTAGTGTTTAGAAAAGCAGATGTGTATGATTTGAGAGAGAAGCTGCAAATGTTAATAGATAAGCCCATGCTTGTGAAGAAGTATAAGCAGATGGCATCTGGATATATAACAGAGAAATATAATTGGGATAAGACTGTAAAGAAGACTTTGGAATTATATAGAAAAGACATGGATTAAAATGCGGGGGATTTTATTATGTCAAAGAAACAAAGAGAAAGAAAGTTAAATGGAACAGTCATTGTGACATACCGTTGTAATGCACGGTGTTCTATGTGTAACAGGTATAAGGCTCCTTCCAGGCCAGAGGAAGAAATTTCAATAAATACAATCAGGAAGCTGCCTAAAATGTATTTTACTAATATCACTGGTGGCGAGCCATTTATAAGGACAGATTTAAGGGAAATTGTAAAGGAACTATATAAAAAATCTGACCGTATTGTAATTTCTACAAATGGTTTTTTTACTGATAGAATTGTAAATCTCTGTAAGGAGTTTCCGCATATTGGTATCCGTATCTCTATCGAGGGTCTTGAACAGACAAATAACAGTATAAGAGGTCTTCAGGATGGTTACCAGCGTGGATATAACACACTGAAAAAGCTTCGTGAAATGGGTATGAAAGATGTAGGTTTTGGTATGACTGTCCAAGATAAAAATGCTTCTGACCTTGTTCCGTTGTATAAGATATCTGATGATATGGGAATGGAATTTGCGACGGCCAGCCTTCATAATAGTTTTTATTTTGTAGAAGCTAAAAACATTATCCATAACCGTCCTATGGTGGCTAAGAACTTTGAAAACCTGGTTAATGAATTATTAAAATCAAATAGTCCTAAAAAATGGTTTCGGGCATATTTCAACCATGGCCTTATTAATTATATTTATGGACAAAAACGTCTGCTTCCATGTGATATGTCCTTTGACACTTTCTTTATTGATCCATATGGTGATGTAATGCCATGCAATGGTACTAAAGATAAAGAGGTTATGGGAAATTTGAACAGACAAACTTGGAACGGGTTGTGGAATAGCCAAGAGGCAGATATGGTACGTAAGAAAGTACGTTGCTGCGACAGGAAATGCTGGATGATTGGTTCAGTATCACCTGCAATGCATAAATATATCTGGAAACCTGGTTTATGGGTAGCATGGCATAAAATAAAAGCATTGTTCTCCAATCATCCATATTCTATGTATGAGAATAAAATTTGCAAAGATTACAGAGATGGAAAAGTAAGTAAGAAACAGCTGGACAGATGTAGTACATGTGATATGAAGGCTGTGGTTAATGATGGTTTAAGTAATTTTAGTAAAAAACAGCTTATAGGTATGAGTGGTGAAGAGATTGTAAATGAAGATATTGCTAAACAAGGTATAAAATAATTAAGAGGTTGTATATGAGCCAGAGTCTTCTTGATAAATTGAGCCAGTATAAATATATTTCGTTTGATGTATTTGATACTTTATTGATAAGAAAAGAAAAATGTGCAGAAGATGTATTTTATTTAATGGAAACAAGATTATGTAAAGAGAACAAGAAATTTAGTAATTTTGCCAAGAAAAGGATAGAAGCACAGGTTAAGGCGCAGAACTCAGATAAAGTTGAAGCTACTTTAGATGATATATATGAAAATATTGATATATGTGGAATTGATATAGATACATGCAAGAAAATTGAATTAGAGGAAGAGGAAAAAAATCTTAAAGCAAATATATATTTGAAAAATTTAATTAAATATCTCCATAAAAAAGGAAAAATAATAATAATTACTTCAGATA
>VSNJ01000047.1 GCA_009774235.1 Lachnospiraceae bacterium | reverse complement strand
GTATACAATGTATGCAATAGATTAATTATAAATCCAGTTATATGGAATAATAGTAACATTATGGAGATAGTGGAGAAATGGATAATTATAGTGGAAATAAGGAAATTATGGACAGGTATTCCTTGCGTGGCAAGGTATTTAATAAAATAAGGGAGGATATACTATCAGGTGACTATCCTGAGAAATATGAGCTCAGGGAAGCTGCAATAAGCAAAGAAATGGGAGTTTCGCGTACTCCTGTAAGGGAAGCTTTAAGACAGCTTGAACTTGAGGGGCTTGTTTCAATTATACCAAATAAGGGTGCGTATGTGAATGGCATTACTTCCAAAGATATATATGATATATATGTTATACGTTCATATCTTGAAGGTCTTTGTGCAAAATGGGCATGTGAAAATATTACTGCTGCACAGATTGAAGATTTAGAAGAAATAATATATTTAAGTGAATTTCATATAAAAAAAGAACACTGGGAGCAGATATTTGAACTTGATAACAGGTTCCACCATGCCATGTATAAAGCATGTGGCAGCAAAATACTAGAACATATACTTTCAGACTACCACCATTATGTTGAGCGTGTAAGAAAGAACACACTGTCTTCACAAGAGCGTGCAAGCATGGCAGGCAGGGAACATAAGGCGATATTGCAGTCAGTAAAAGATAAAGACGAGGAAAAGGCAGAACGCCTTGCTAATGAACATATTTTTAAATCTATAGCAAATATAAAGAACCAGGGACTTGACAAGCTTATGCAGAAACATAGAATAAACAAGTAAGGAGCATGGAAAAGTGGAAAAGCTTCAGATATTGATGTCAGTATATAATGGTAAAAAATATTTAAGGGAACAGCTGGAGTCTATAATGGCCCAGGACTGTGAAAAAGATGGGACAGTGGTTTTCAGCCTGGTGATACGTGATGATGGTTCTTCGGATGGCACACAGGAGATTTTGGAAGAGTACACCAGGAAGTATCCGGATAAGGTAAGATGGTACCAGGGTAATAATTTAGGTGTTATACAAAGTTTTTTTGATTTAATGGTGAAAGCAGATAATGCAGACTATTATGCACTTGCAGACCAGGACGATTACTGGCTGCCATCAAAGATGGGAACAGGTATAAAAAGAATAAGGCAGATATATAAAGAACAGGAAACATTAACAGACAGACCTGTTTTATACTGCTGCCGTCCGTCGTTTGTTGATGAAAACCTGGAACATCTTGAATTAAAGGTAAGCCATCCAGATATGAGGCCAGGTTTTGGCAATGCATTAATAGAAAATATTGTAACAGGATGTACTACTGTATTTAATAACAAGTTAAGGGTTATGGTGGCAGACAGGTTTCCAGAATATACCACAATGCATGACAGATGGCTTTATCTGGTGTCTTCATGTTTTGGAAGGATATATTATGATGAAAATTCATATATTTATTACCGCCAGCATGGAGGCAACACAGTTGGCAAGAATACAGACAGGCTGGCAGAGATTAAATACAGGTTAAATAAATTCAGGAAAGATGCGTATAGCTCCAGCAGGCAGGCAGCAGAGTTCTGGCGTGTTTTTGGCAAAGGATATAAAGGGATGGCAATGCCAACAGGTAAAAAGAGACTCCTTGTAATGTTTATAAAAGGTAAAAAAGACGGGCATATAAGGAGAAGGCTTGTAAATACAGGAAAGATTTACAGGCAGAGAGAGCTTGATAATAAGATTTTTAAAATACTTTTAAGACTTGGTATATATTAAAATAATTACTATGGATAAGTGAGGTTAGTGATGAAGAATTATGATCCTTACAAGAAGATTATACTTTTTATAGTATCATTAATTAATATAATGCTTATGGCGGCAATATTTGCTTATGCCTGGTATGGATATTATTTCCATACTATGTATTTAGTAAAATTTTACCGTAAAGGTAATTATGTTCTTATTGCGTTATATGCTGTTATTCTTTTGTTTTTTTCAAATATGTATGGAGGGTTTAAAATTGGGCAGTTAAGAAAAGTAGAAGTTATACTGTCACAGTATTTAAGCCTTTTTCTTACAAATATTGTAATATACATTGTAATATCACTGCTTGCTTTCAGATTTGTAAATCCTGTTGTGCTTTTTGTTATTATGCTGGTCCAGATGGCAATATCAGCGTTATTTACTTATATAGTGACAAATTTATATAATAATATTTTCCAGCCATGGAAAATACTTCTTATATATGGTGACAGGCCAGCAGAAGGTCTTGTAAATAAGGTAGAAACAAGACGTGATAAGTATGCAATATATGATTCTGTAAATATTAGTGAGGGAATTGAAGTAATTGCCCGCAAGATGAAAGATTTCCAGGCAGTTATTATTGGTGATATTTCTGCAGTAGAAAGAAATGATATATTAAAATACTGTTATGCCAATAAAGTAAGGGCTTATGTAGTGCCAAAAATTTCTGATATTATACTTATGGGAGCTGACAGGATACACATATTTGATACACCATTTATGTTGTCTAAAGGGTATACTTTAAGTTTTGACCAGCTTCTGGCAAAACGTGCACTTGACCTTATGCTTGCAGTCCCAGCATTTATAATTACGTCACCAGTAATGCTTATAACAGCTGTTGCTGTTAAACTTTATGATGGGGGACCTGTATTGTATAAACAAGTACGGCTTACCAGGCATGACAGGAAATTTGAAATATATAAATTCAGAAGCATGGTAGTAGATGCAGAGAGTGATGGTATTGCAAAGCTTGCAAGGGAAAATGATGACAGGATTACACCAGTAGGACGTATAATAAGGGCAACACGTATAGATGAACTGCCACAGCTGTTTAATATATTAAAAGGTGACATGTCATTTGCAGGACCAAGACCTGAAAGACCAGAGATTATGGAAGAATACTGCAAAGAAATACCAGAGTTTGCATTCCGTACAAGGGTTAAGGCAGGTCTTACAGGTTATGCCCAGGTATATGGGAAGTACAATACTACGCCATATGACAAGCTTAAGCTTGATTTATTTTATATATCTAACTATTCTATGTGGACAGATATAAAGCTTATACTTATGACATTAAAAATTGTGCTGAAAAAAGATGCAACAGAAGGGGTAAGTGAAGAATTGACAGGCAATGAAGAGGATTCTTCTATAATAAACCAAAATATGGAAAAAACTACCAGGAATATTATTAAAAAATAAAATATAGGTACTTGGAACTTATGGCAAAGTGTGGTAAGATAAGAGTTGTTTAAGTTTTTGTAAAATAATTTACTTTTTACAACACAATTATGAAAAGGAGATGCAGTATGTCGGTTTTTAAAGATATGGCGGCATGGTACCGTTTTGATGATGCAGGAGATGTTGGAAAAGACAGTTCTGGCAACAATAACAATGCTTCTGTGTGTGGCGTGAACCCACCTGCCATAAAAGAAGTTAATGGACGCAAGGCAGTCTGTATTTATGGTGATGGCTTTTATGGAACCTCATTTTTAAGGCTTCCTGAAAATATTTTAAGTAATGCAAGTGATGAGGACGGGATGTGTGTTACATTCTGGATGAATCTTGGCAAAGAAACTGGTGCATGGGAACGTATATTTGACTTTGGTAAATCAGATACAGGCCCTTATATATTTATGACAAGAAACCTGCGTGCAAGCTGTTTTGCTGGTTCAGACCTTCCAGCTGACCCGGGCAGGGCTTTTCCTGTAAATACATGGACACATGTAGCACTTGTTGTACATGGCACTAAGAATGGTACTTTAAGCAGTGCTGGCCCAGTGCTTTATGTAAATGGCTCAGTAATTGCAGACGGTTCTATAAGCCAGACATCAAGCGGCAATTATAAACGTCTGCGTGAATGGTTTGCAGGGATTAAAGAAGAAGATACTTATGTAAATAACTATATAGGACATTCACAGTTTGGTGCTGACCCAGACGGAAATATGTCTATCACAGATTTCCGTATATATAACAGGGTACTTTCAGAATCTGAGATAGTAGATATAGTATGTGAAACTATATCTGATGAAGATATTCTTAAAATGGTATATGAGAATTACCTTTTAAAGCCTGATAAGATTATTACAGAAGATATAGAGCTGCCATCAAGCTATATGGGTGGCAAAGTAAAGGTACGCTGGGAATCAGAGAGGGAAGATGTACTTTCTTCTGAAGGGAAACTTGGTGAATTTACAAAACCTGTCTATATTAAGCTTACAGCAGTTTTATCTGTAGGGTGTCATGAACTCAGGTCAGAGTCTTATGTAAATGTAATACCAAAGATTACAGCACCTTATACAATGACTATACATGCAGATAAGGAAACTTCCAATATAAGTGATACACTTTATGGCTTATTTTATGAAGATATTAACAATGCGGCAGATGGCGGGCTTTATGCAGAGCTTGTGTGCAACCGTTCATTTGAGGCATTTGAATATTGTACATATGACGCTTCTTCAGGTGCTGATGGAAAATCTACAGGTAAAAGACATATGCCTTTGTGGTACTGGTTTGGTGACTTGGATAAGATAACAGTAGAAGATGAACATGGGTTAAATGAACATCTTGGAATTACAAATCCTGGTACTAATGAACATTATATTACAGCAGAAGATGGGACAGTAATATATAACCGTGGTTTTTGTGATGCGGGGCTTACTCTTTCTATTTATTTAAAAGAAGAGGAAGAGTACGGTTTTACAGTATGGGCGAAGTCTGCATGCAAGAAAGATGGTGGCAGGCAGAAAGGTGCAGGGTTAAAGATAAGCCTTGTAGATGAAAATGACATGCCTGTAGCCAGTTCTATAATTATACCAGTCAGGAAAAATGAGTGGAAGAAATATGGCAGAAGAGAAAAATATAAGATGACAGCTTCTAAAACTGGCTATGCACAGCTTAGGATAGAATTTATAGGAAGAGTGTCTGTCGGAATGGTTTCCCTTATGCCTGAAAATGTCTGGGGAGCATCAGAGGAAAAAGGTTCTGCTACAGCACATACAAACTTTCTCGGCAACCCTAACTACAGGCTGCGCCGTGACATGGTAGAGGCTATGAAAAACTTGCATCCGTCATTCCTGCGTTTTCCAGGAGGATGTATTTCAGAGGGGTCATATATATGGGATAATGTATATGACTGGAAGGATTCAGTGGGTGCTGTTGAATACCGCAAAGAGAATTACAATGTCTGGGGTTATATGATGACAATGGGTCTTGGTTATATGGAATATTTCCAGCTTGCAGAAGACCTTGGGGCACTGCCGCTTCCAGTTATGGCATGTGGTGTACTGTGCCAGGCCCGTTCTGATTATGTCAATCCTGCAGGAGGCAGTTTACAGGATAAATATATAAGGAATTTCACTGATTTAATTGATTTTGCAATAAGCACTGATTTTGATGGCAATGAATGGGCAGAACTCCGTAAAGATATGGGACATGAAGAGCCATTTGCATTGCATCTGCTAGGTGTTGGCAATGAGAACTGGGGTGAAGAATTCTTCGCAAGTTTTGCAGAATTCAAATATGCTATTGACAGTTATATGGAGAAAAATTATCCTGGTTATGACTTAACAATTATATCTACAGTTGGTGCGCAGGCAGATGATGACGCTTACAGGTATGGCTGGAAATTCTTGAGCGGCAACCTGGAAACAGATGGAGCAACAGTTGTATTTACAGATGGTGAAAAAAGTTTTGCTAAAGAAGTAAAATGGTACGGGCGTGAAAGTAACTATATGGAAACTATTGCGGATGAACATTATTACCGTTCCAATAATTATTTACTTGAAAATGCAGACCGTTATAACTATTATTACCGTGCATATAATACAGATGGTACTTTAAATGAAAGTGAAACATCTAAAGTATTTGTGGGTGAATATGCTTCAACTGATAAAAATACACTTGCAGGAGCTATTGCAGAAGCAGCAGTTATGACAGGGTTTGAGAATAATTCTGATGTTGTAAGGCTTGCGGCAACAGCACCATTGTTTAATAAGGTACTTTTAGATGGAACTTACCGCTGGACACCAGATGCTATCTGGTTTGACAATGATTCGGTATGGCTTACACCAAACTATTATGTACAACAGATGTTTGCAGAGAACCTTGGCAAAAAGGTAGTTGAAACAACATTTACCCTTTATGAGAAAGGAGTAAGGTTAGATTTGCGCCCTCATGGCGGTATTGAGATTGCTGCTGGCAATGCAGAAGTGCTTGTAAGGGAAATAAATGTTATATCCAATATTGATAATTCTGTATTGTTTGCAGAAAATTTTGCAGAAGGCATTTCTGACAGATGGAAAGTGCTTCCAAAAGCAGAGGGTTATACTGTAAAAGAGGGCGAAGGAATTATTATTACTTCATCTGCAAAGGGCTTAAATGGTATTTATATACTTGAAGAATTATGGAAGGACTATACTGTCACTGTAAAAGCAGAACGCATTAGCGGAAATGGTGGTATCTTTATAGGTACAGGCCTTACAGAGATAGAAGATATTTCAAAAAAAGACGTAATAGAGTATGCTGTAAATATGAATAGTGCACAGACAGGAATAAGGGTATTTAAACAGGGAGTTGAAGGTTACACCCTTGGAGATTATTCTTCTAGTGTAACAGCTGGAAACCTGCGTGAATGTAATTATGAAGAATTAAAGAATGGTGTTACATATACATTTACAGTTAATTATGGTGGTGATGATGGGAAACATCTTTGTTGTTCATATACTGATGGTGCAGGTTTTGACAGTATAAAACTTGAATATAAACTGGAAGCGTACAACAGGGCGGTGTTCCATTCTGTAACAAAAGATGAAGAACATCTTTATGCAAAGCTTGTAAATGCGTCTGATGTATCTAAGAAAATGGATATATTTATAGACGGATACAAGCAGGTATATGACGCAAAAGCAATACTTCTTACAGCTGGTAAAGAGTTTGTAGATACTGCTAATGTAAATACAAAGGAAGAGGAATTAGTAAAACCTTGTGAATGCAGGCTTGCTGTAAATGAGCAGAAAGTACAGGTTATACTGCCTGCACATTCTGTTACAGTTCTTGTATTCTGATGAGTTATGTAATTGTAAATGCTGCCATATCTGGAGTTCCCAGGTATGGCAGTTTCTATAATAATATCAAGGAGGGAAATTTATGCTTAAAATGCCAGTAGTATTTAGTGACAGCATGGTACTGCAGAGAAATAAAAATATTGCAGTATGGGGTGAGTCAGACGGGGATAAAGTTACTGTAGAAATAAATGGCTGTATTGTGGAAACAGGGACAATTAATGGAAAATGGAGTCTTTATCTGCCGCCAATGCAGGCGGGCGGACCTTATACAATGACTGTAAAAAGCGGAGGGGACATCCTCCAGTATAATGATATTATGGCTGGGGAAGTATGGCTTGCAGGCGGACAGTCCAATATGGAACTTGAACTGCAGAACAGCAAAGATGGCAGCAGTATAGTGCAAAATGCTTCTGGGGACAATGTAAGGTTCTATTATGTGCCTAAAGTATGCTGGGAAGGTGAGGAGTTATACCAGGCAGAGGCAGAGAGTTCCTGGGACAAACTGTCTCCTGGCACATGTGGGAGATGGTCTGCTGTAGCATACCATTTTGCAAATAAATTGTCTGAAAAGCTTGGTGTTACTGTTGGTATAATAGGATGCAACTGGGGCGGCACGTCAGCATCATGCTGGATAAGCAGGGAGTTTCTTGGACAGGATAACCGCATTGCTTCTTACCTTAAAGAATATGATGAAATAATAGAGAACCAGGATTTTGAGGAATATCTTAAGGAAATGGAAGAATACACTATATACCAGGCAGAGTTTGATAAGAATGTAAGTAATTATTATGCTACATCGCCAAATCCTACATGGGAGGAGGCAACCAGCCTTTTTGGAGAAAACAGATATCCTGGTCCTGTAGGGCCACACAGTGTGAACCGTCCAGCTGGCTTGTATGAATCAATGCTTAAAAGGGTTATGCCATATACACTTGCAGGTTTCTTATATTACCAGGGTGAGGAGGATGACCATAAGCCATATATCTATTATGAACTGCTTTCTACACTTGTAAGACAGTGGAGACATGACTGGAAAGATAACAAACTTCCATTTATGCTAGTGCAGCTTCCAATGTTTAGAAGTGATGGCGAACCAGATTACCAGAACTGGCCATTTATACGTGAAGCACAGATGAAGCTTTATGAAACTGTAAAGAATACAGGAATTGCAGTTATACTTGACTGTGGGGAATATAATAATATACATCCTGTGGACAAAGAGCCAGTAGGTGAAAGGCTTATGTTACAGGCAATGTACCATGTATATGGGGGTGCAGGTGAAGAAGAGGTATATGGACCTGTATATAGTTCATATTTTGTTGATGGCAGAAAAATGCATATTATGTTTAAATATGCAGAAACAGGGTTAAAATGTAAGGCAGAAGAAGAAAAAGGATTTGAAATAGCAGGTGCAGACAAGAAATATTATCCTGCAGATGCTGTAATATCAGGTAATAGTGTAATACTGGAGTCAGATAAAGTGAAAGCCCCTTTATATGCAAGATACTGCTGGACTAATTACAGTGAAGTAACATTATTTGGCGCAAATGGTATACCTGCTGCACCATTCAGGACAAGTACAGAAGACGGCGCAGAATATACAGGCAGCAGGAATACAGGACTTATAGTAACACATTGACAAACCTTTCTTTTATTTTGTGCCAGATGTGTAAATAGAATATAAATGGAAATAAAAATCCTTGCAAATATATGGATTATATGGTAAAGTAATCAAGTATTCCTGGATACAATAAGGATGCGCAGATATAAAAAGAACAAATTAATCAATCACGTATGCGGATTTCGTATATGGTGCCTTGACGTAGTAACGCCACGTCACTGGTCATACGTTTGGAAGCATATGGAAGAAGAAAAACCATGGAGGTATTATTATGAGCGTTATTTCGATGAAACAGTTACTTGAAGCAGGTGTTCACTTTGGACACCAGACAAAAAGATGGAACCCTAAAATGGCTGAGTACATCTACACAGAGCGCAATGGCATTTATATTATTGACTTACAGAAGTCTGTAGGTAAAGTAGACGAAGCATATAATGCTGTTAAAAATATTGTGGCAGATGGTGGTACAATCCTTTTTGTAGGTACAAAGAAGCAGGCACAGGATTCTATCAGGACAGAAGCAGAGCGCTGTGGCATGTTCTATGTTAATGAGAGATGGCTAGGCGGCATGCTTACAAACTTTAAAACAATCCAGACCCGTATCAAGAGATTAAAAGCTATTGAAGCAATGTCAGAAGATGGTACATTTGATGTACTGCCTAAGAAAGAAGTTATTGTCCTTAAGAAAGAATGGGATAAGCTTGAAAAAAACCTTGGCGGTATCAAAGAAATGAAGAAACTTCCAGATGCTATCTTTGTTGTTGACCCTAAGAAAGAAAGAATCTGTATACAGGAAGCACATACATTAGGTATTTCTATTATTGGAATTGCAGATACTAACTGTGACCCAGAAGAACTTGATTATGTAATTCCTGGCAATGATGATGCTATAAGGGCAGTAAAACTTATAGTTTCTAAAATGGCAGATGCTGTTATTGAAGCTAACCAGGGTGTTTCTATGACAGACGATGAAATGGCAGAAGCAGAATAACGGGATATTTTTTTATAAATATGGAGGAAATTAAAATGGCAATTACAGCTTCACAGGTTAAAGAGTTAAGGGAAATTTCCGGCGCTGGGATGATGGACTGCAAGAAGGCGCTTTCAAATACAGATGGTGATATGGAAAAGGCAGCAGAGTGGTTACGTGAAAACGGTCTTTCCAAAGCTATTAAAAAAGCAGGACGCATTGCAGCAGAGGGTATTGTAGCAGTTGATGTTGATGCAGATGGAAAGATAGCTTCTATCGTAGAAGTAAATAGTGAAACAGATTTTGTTGCCAAGAATGAGAAGTTCCAGGAATATGTTGCAGAAGTTGCAGCACAGGTAAAGACTTCTGGTGCAGCAGATATTGAAGCTTTCCTTGCAGAGCCTTGGGCAGCAGATACAAGCATGACTGTAGATGATAAGTTAAAATCTATGGTAGCTGTTATTGGTGAAAACATGAATATCCGCCGTTTTGAAAGGATATCAACTGATGGCATAATTGTCCCATATATCCATGCAGGCGGGAAGATTGGTGTATTAGTAGAAGCTGGTACAGATTCTGCAAGTGATGGTGTTAAGGAATGTCTTAAGAATATAGCAATGCAGATTGCAGCATTAAATCCAAAGTATCTTTCTTCAGATGATGTAGACGAAGAATACAAAGAGCATGAAAAAGGAATACTGCTTACACAGGCAAAGAATGACCCTAAGAATGAAGGCAAGCCTGATGATATTATTGAAAAGATGATTACAGGACGCCTTAATAAAGAATTAAAAGAGGTATGCCTGTTAGAACAGGAATATGTTAAAGCTGAAAATAAAGAAAATGTTAAAACATATATCCAGAATGTTGCTAAGGCTGAGGGATGCCAGATTGATATAAAGAAATTTGTACGTTTTGAAACAGGCGAAGGGCTTGAAAAGAAAGAAGAAGATTTTGCGGCAGAAGTTGCAGCACAGATGGGGCAGTAAATTTCTGGATGAAAATAATTTACAAACTCCTGGAAATACCATGAAATTGGTATTTTCAGGGGTTTTTTGCGTTTTTTGGGGAGTTCATAATTTATCGTATTTTGAGTATCTTTCCCTAAATCATCATAAGTTATCATATGGAGGGCATTGACCCATATGCAGCCAGTTAAGCACATTTCCATGATGCAGCTTTTGATGATTTGTTTATTTGATGAGAAATTAACAAACCGGCGGGAGGTATCCTAATTGAATCGCCTTGGTTACAGCTTCGACAGAGGAGGAAACATCAAGTTTTTCAAATATATGTTGTAAATGATTGGAGAGGGTACGCTCGCTGATATAAAGCGTGCCTGCAATCTCTTTCCGCTTCCTGCCGTTAGCTATAAGCTGCAAAATCTGTTTTTCACAGTCAGTTAATTCTTCTAAAAACGGAACTGAACCGTTGAAGATAAATTTTCCCTGCATTATCTGTGAAAGAAAAGCTATCAGCATTTCTGGTTCTGTATTCTTGTTGATAAATCCTTTTGCTCCGATTTTTTTGGCTTCGTTATGGTATACTGGAAGATTGTATCCAGACAGGATAACAATTTTTTGCTCTGGGTAATTGGATAATATCTGCTTTGCTAATTCCAAACCGTCTTCCGATGTTATATTTTTTAAATTGATATCCATGAGCAGGATGTCTGGGGCGTCTTCTTCAATGAATTTATCCAATAGGGAAATATCATTGATACTTTTAAAGTTTTTTATTTCCGGGTAGTCTGATAATGCAATTTCCAGACTTTTGGAAAATAGAACATGGTCATCGACTAATAAAATATTGATAAGAAGCATCTCCTTTCATTGGCAGATTGATACAGACGCAGATTCCATGTGGGAAATTTTGGGTTATACTTACAGTGCCATCCATGCTTTGCACACGGTCAGTGATTAATGCAAGACCTCTGTGTTTTGATGAATCTGCATAGGTGAGGCTGCCGGTATCAGCACTCCCATTATCCTTTACGCATAATACTATTATTCCATTATCCTGTGTAAGCGTTATCCATGCTTTATCTCCCGTAGAGTGTTTATAAACATTCGTGACGAGTTCTTTCAAAAGCCGGTATATGAAAATATCATATGGCGGGACTAAAAATAAAGCGTCTGAACAGTCAAAAACAATACTGGCACGGCGTTCAGGAAACGACTGTGCAATATATGCAAGCAAATTTTGATAATTCTCTTTTATAGTAAGTTTTGACAGTAATACAGGATGATAATTCTGCATCTGCTCACGGATATAGATATTCATACTATCAAGAGTTTCTGTGATTATTTTCTGTATATCAGGTCTTGTTGATTTATGCATCATATTTTTTATGGAAAGCAGGTCTTGAAGTATATTGTCATGAAGAAAGTTTGAAAATTCAAGATTTATCTGCTCTTCCTGATGTAACCGTGCTAATGCAGCATTGTATTTGCTTTCCATAACCATGTTGCCTCCTCCCTGCCTTAAATTAAAATCCAGTATAATATTGCAGACATAGATAAATACAAACATAGCGTCCAACATAAGAAGGAAGGATAACCAGCCGATACCCAGAGTCATTGTAATCAGACCACAAATGGTAACACCGGAAAGCAGGATTAACATTAACTGAAATCTGCTGAATATGGCTGACAATGGAAAACTGTGATGCTCTTTCAGTATAATACCATGAATACTCATGGAGAACAGCAGGACAGGGATATACACTCCAAAGTTTGAAAGATTTCCTGTTATTCCCATTGTGGTAAGACAGTATGCAATGAATAAAATGATTATTATCACAAGAGAGAACAGACTGGATTTCCATTCTGATTTAAGGACAAAAGCAGTTCTTTTTCTATGGTAAGCAACAACAAAAACGAAGCAAAGCCAGCTTACCAAAAACTGGATGCCATACAACAAAGCAAACACATTGTCTGATATTAAAATGCCAATTAGGGAGCAGATACAGGTTCCAGTCAGGCAGAAGATTGTTGCTTTTTTGAATTTATAACCGCTCCCCTGAAATAAAAACATGAGTATGAAATTGATAAAAATGCACCATATAACCGGACTTAAGGCATAAAAAACAATATCTGCTATAGTGTTGTCCGAAACGGAAAGGAGCATATACCAACCGTCCAATGCCAGCAGACCGCAAAACAAAGAGATAGCTTTATTATCTCTGATGTTGCAGGAGCTTACATAAGTAGCGTCTGCCAGCATCAATGATGACAGGAATAATGATACGATTTTGCTGATACTGCATGGCATCTGAATATTTATTTCCAACCCCATATATATTATAAACAGGGTGGAGTTTATAAAAAGCAAAAGCTTAAAGATAATACGCTTCATATTTTCGCCCCCTTATCCATGCTTAAATTATATCATTTATCTGTGTGCATACAACTAAAATTTATACATGATTCCGATAGCCTTGCATATAGCTTGCGAAAATGCCGGATGATTAAGAGGCAGCATTTTCGCATAATCTTTATTTTTCCAAAACCATTTTACAGCAGGTATGGACAGTCATACAGTAATAAATCATGTAAATGATTAGTGTCAGCGCAATAGCTAATATCGTAGGGGCGTATAAAACAATGCTGTCCGCCAAAAGGTTCTGCATAAGCGCTGTTTTATATACTAATGTGGCAAAGATACAGTCTGTCAGTCCGGACAGGAACGGAATGCTAAAAAATGTGATTGCCTGTTTCCTGATAATTTTTTTAATCGTCCTGTTCGTATATCCCATTTTTGTAAGGATATCGTAATCGGATTTTGAATCGGCTATCGCTGAAATATTATTAAAATACAGGATGCTTCCTGTTGCTATAAAGAATAATACCACAAGAAAGCCTATCAACAGGAAAGTAGAGCTGTTTAGGGAAACCACTTCATGTATTCTGTGGGAATTGCCCTGTAGGTAAGGGCTTTTATCCAAATATGCAGACAAAGCCTGGAATAGTTCTTCGTTACCTGTTATGGAACTTCCATTTATACTTAAGACTTTTGTTTCGGGAGCAGCATTTTCAGATATCATTTTGTATAAACTGTCACTTACAATTAAAGTACCAACACTGTTCGCAAATGAAATAGGATTATCTAATGTGGTCATAGTCACAGTGACAGGCATTTCAGTATTGTTTATGAGCAGTGGATAAGTGCTGCCTGTTTCGTCCTTGCCGGAAGCCGGCTGGTATCTTACAAAAATACACTCATTGTTGTTTAGTGCTGTAAATTGCTCCAAAGCCTTTTGCCGTCCCTGCGCTTTCAGAATGGCGGTATAGTCAGAATATGATATACATTCAAAACCTGCATTCCGAAGAATTTTTTCGTTGCCAGCATCTCCCTTGAAAGTCCCGACACTATATTCCATGGGAAGCTGTCTGGCAGTAGAAGTAACTTTATAGATATTGGTCTGTAGGAATGTAATATCATCTCCAGATGAATATTTGTTCACTATCTCCATGATTGCGGACAGATCGCTTTCATTTTCAATATGGCATTCGATTTCTGACGGCGCAATGCGGGATATTGCTGCAATCGGATAATACAGAGTGAGAGCCATAACGCTTGAAACAGTCAGAGTTGCGGCTGACAGTAATGTGAGCATGATCAGCGTTTTTGAATTGGAGCGCATCCGGTATATAAAACCTGGTGAAGTAATGATTCTTGTTTCCGTATAAAATTTCTTCTTGTTTTTCTTGCCAGTCTGTACCGCATAAGGGAGAAAAGATGCGATAAAAAGCACTGTCCCAAAAAGGATAAGTGTAAATGTAAACATTCCAACAGCATAAAACCCGGCTGAAAACCAGACAGATTTTTCGCCCCGTAGGATGTCAAGGGCAATACAGTATCCTAAAATGACAGATACAAACCCGGTTATGGAAGGAACGGCATGGAATTTTGTCTGCTTTTCCGCACTTTTTTCAAACCGCACTAAATCCATAAGGGAAGATTTAAAAAGAAATTTGCTGTTGGACAGCGATAATATGATAATAATAGCAAAAACAAAACATGCTGTCTTTATCATGGCATTCAGGTTAAAAAACGGTATTTCTGAATTGTTGACTGTCAAGTCCAGTAATTCTGTAATGCCAAACACAATGCCTTTATGAAATAGACCACCCAAAAGGATTCCGGTTACGAAAGCCCCGAAACAGGAGAGCAGATTTTCTACTGTAAGCAGGGATAGTATCGTGGATTTCCGGTATCCTAATAATGCATAAATACCTAATTCCTTTGTGCGCCGACGTAGAAAGAAACGGTTAGAATATGACATATAAAAAATAACGAATGCCATAAGGAATACAGAAATCGTGCTGCACATGGTTTCTACCCGTCCGTCACCTGATATTTTTTCAAGCATAATTTTATTCATGGAAAATGAAGTGAATGCAAAAAAAATAGTAATCACAAAGGAAATGGATAATAAATAGAGGGCATAAAAAGAGAAATTATTTTTTAGGTTCTTAAGTGCCATAGATAAATGGTTCATGGGTACTTTCCTACCTTTCTGTGTCTAATTTTGCTATTTCATGTGCAATGGATTCATAGAATGCACGCCTGTCAGCATTTTGTTTCAATAATTCCTGAATGATGCAGCCGTCTTTAAAAATCAGGATGCGGCCGGCAAAACTTGCAGCATAAGCATCATGTGTGACCATTAGTATCGTAGTATGGATACTTTCGTTTGATTCCTTTAAAGTGTTCAGCAAATCTGTTGCGGAACTTGAATCCAATGCCCCAGTCGGTTCGTCTGCAAATAAAATGCTTGGACGTTTCACAATAGCCCTTAGAGCAGAAGCACGCTGCCTTTGCCCGCCTGAAAGCTCACTTGGATATTTATCTAACTGTGCGTCAATACCAAATGTTTCTGCCAGACTCCGTATCATGTTTTCTATTTTTTTCGGTTGGAGTTTCTGTAAAGTCAGTGGAACAGCGATATTCTCAAAAATAGTAAGGCTGTCTAACAGCAGATATTCTTGAAAAATAAAACCCAGATTATCCCTGCGGAAATCCGCTGCTTTGGAATCAGTCAGATTTTTAAGATTGATACCATTTAGTGTAATGCTGCCGCTCGTGGGTGTATCAATCGTAGAAAGAACATTAAGCAATGTGGTCTTTCCTGAGCCGTAAGCCCCCATAATGGCGATAAATTCGCCGTCCGTTACGCTGAACGATACTTTATTAAGGCTTGGGCGCTGTGATTTTGCATAAATTTTAGTTACGTTTTTCGCTTCCAATAATGTAGCCATTTCTTTTATTCTCCTTTGCTTTTTGATAACAGTATTGTAATTTGGGGACTTTAAAAAAGAATGAGTAAATTACGCAGATTTTTTGCGTGATTTACTCATTCTTTTTAATAAGCAGGGTGGTAATCTATTTTCTGTATTTGTAATAGCTGTTTCTCTGCTGTATAGAAAACAGAAAGGTTATATTGTTATCCCTAATTACGAACAGTAAAGAAAGGAAATTAGGATGGAAAAGATGAAATTAAATTAAAAAAAATATTGTTTGGTTATGTGTAAACTATGGAATATTTGTTTTTGCTTTTTTTTTGTTAGGACTATTTGGTGAAAAGTATAGAATGGTACTCTGGATTAACTTTTTTCTTGATGTAGCCATTTGTATTATATCGCTTATACTCAATATTATTTTGTTTTCCACGAAACATAAAATCTCTTTGCTTGTGAAAATACTTCTTTTTCTGATAACGTTGTTTTTTGCAGCATTTACAAGGCACTGTGTATGTGATGCCACGCCGTACTTCGGCAGCGTCCGTTTAGTTCTCCGGTTTCCTGCTATGTGTAACGCCCAAAAAAGTAAAGGCAGATGATTTCCCTCTTTTTCTCCGACAGAGAGGACAGGCTTCGGCAAGCTCCACGTTTGTGAGGATAACCCTCTGACCGCATATCATAACCGGGTATTGCTTGTAGGGGTCTGTAAAATATTTATCTGATGTACTGAACGGATAAAACTTTTCCTCTGTGAGGTATTCAAAAGATATTTCCCTTTGCCGTCGTTTATCCCTGTCACGCTATGCGTTGATAGCCACATAGCGAATGACAACTCGCAAAAGGTGTTAAATGTATATGTGATATGCTCCCTTGTATGCTTCTGTGCAAGTCATAAATGATTCCCCATTTCTCCCACATAGGGCAGTGCATGGTTGACAGTTGCACTTTTATAATTCAGAGAGGCGGCAGCAACTTTAGTTCTGTCGCTTTTCTTTTCGGAAAGTTCATATTTGAGTGATTGATATAATTCGTTTAAACGGCTATAATGTATATACAATACACAGCAGGAGGTAAAAAATGTTTGAATATATGACTGCACAGGAAGCCGCAGAAAAATGGAATGTATCACTTCGGTGGGTACAACGGTTATGTAAGGAAAACCGTATTGATGGCACGATGAATATCAACCATGTATGGCTTATTCCCAAAGTGGCAAAAAAGCCCGTTGATAAACGGAGAAAGGTAACGGATTATGAAGAATAAAATTTTATTATTAGAAGATGATGTAAGTTTGATAGACGGACTGCAATATTCGCTAAAGAAAAATGGCTTTGATGTCGATTTTGTCCGTTCCATGCAGGAAACCTTGGCTTATTTACCAGAGATAGAAAAATACGATATGCTTATTCTTGATGTCACATTGCCAGACGGAACAGGTTTTGAGATATGTGAAAAGGTACGAAAGAACGGAAGCCAGATACCGGTTATTTTTCTGACAGCTTCCGATGAAGAAGTCAGCATTATCCGTGGTCTGGATTGCGGTGGTGATGACTACATAACAAAGCCGTTTAAGCTGGGCGAGCTATGTTCACGCATCCGGGCGTTGCTGCGGCGGGCAGGATTGTCAAATCAAGGAACAGGAACAGTTATGGAATGTGGGGATATTAAGATAGACCTTTTAGGCAGCCGTGTCTTGTTAAAGGGAAAGACATTAGAACTTACAGCCGCAGAATACCGTTTAATATGCCTGTTGGTAAAGAATGCAAACCGTATCATAACAAGGAATATTATTTTAGACGAGCTATGGGACAGCACAGGAGATTATGTGGACAACAACACCCTTTCCGTCTATGTGCGGCGGCTGCGTGAGAAAGTAGAAACAGACCCATCACATCCAGAGCATTTATTGACAGTCCGAGGATTTGGCTATCAGTGGAAAGAGGTGGACGAATGAGCCTGTTACATGATAAGTATAACCGTTGGTATTGCATTTTCATTGCTGCCCTTGTTCCTCTGCTTTTTCTGATAGTCTTAACAGTGATAGATACGCAAACGGCGGCTGCAAAAGAAATGTTTCTAACACACGATAATGCGATTGCAACTTCTTTACTGGAAGAAGGAGTTTCAAAGGAAGTAATTGCAACAGCCTTAATGAATACGGAAACAGACACTACAGGAAATAAGTTTTTAGCCGGAATTGGTCTTTCAAACAACACAGATATAGAAAACTTACCTTATGTTTCTATTGTTAAAAATACAACACTGATATCTCTGTTTGTGATGTTATTTCTATGGACGCTGCTACTGTTTTTGGGTACAATGCTGTTTTTGTATCACAGGGAAAGACTGTATAAGAAATCAGAAAACATCATTAAGGACTATATAGATGGAAACTATACTGTTCACCTGCCGCAATCCAATGAGGGAAATATTTATCAGCTCTTAGCTTCTGTTGACCAACTGGCTACTATGCTTCAAGCAAAAAATAATACGGAACAAAAGACAAAAGAGTTTCTTAAAAATACAATTTCTGATATATCCCATCAATTAAAAACGCCCCTATCAGCACTCGTGATGTATCAGGAAATTATTGAGAATGAACCAGATAACCCCGAAACAGTCAGAGAATTTTCCTTAAAGTCAGGGACTGCATTAAAAAGAATTGAGCAGCTTATTCAATCAATACTGAAAATCACAAGAATAGATGCAGGTAGCATCTATTTTGAAAAATCCAATTACAGTATCCCGGATATTCTCAGTCACGCAATCAGCGAATTGACAACACGGGCAAACAATGAAAAAAAAGAAATTGTGATAAATGGCGACTTGGAACAAATGCTTTATTGCGATATTGAGTGGACGGGCGAAGCCATTGGCAATATTGTCAAAAACGCACTTGACCATACAGATGTTGGAGGGAAAATCACTATATCGTGGGAGCGGACTCCTGCTATGATTAGAATATTTATTACAGATAACGGACACGGTATCGCCCAAGAGGATATACACCACATATTTAAGAGGTTTTACCGAAGCAAAAACACTTCAGACAGTCAGGGGATTGGACTTGGACTGCCATTAGCAAAGGCGGTTGTTGAGGGACAAGGTGGTATTCTTTCTGTCCAAAGTGAACGGTTACAGGGAACAACTTTTACATTGTCTTTCCTTACATAATCGTAAGGTCAAATTCATCTGTTTGTAAGGCCGGGGTGTTATCCTTTATCGAGAAAGGAGGTACTTAAATATATGGAAATATTGAAAGTACAAAAATTATGCAAAACATACGGAACGGGTGCGGTAAAGGTTGATGCCTTAAAAGATGTGTCTTTTTCTCTGGAAAAAGGAGAATTTGTTGCTGTCGTTGGTGAATCTGGTTCTGGAAAAAGCACGCTGCTAAACTGCATTGGTGCATTAGATGTTCCTACTTCTGGCGTGATTGCGATGGACGGAAATAATCTTTTTACGATGAAAGAAGAAGAACGTACGATTTTCAGAAGGAGAAATATCGGATTTATTTTCCAGTCTTTTCAGCTTGTATCTGAATTGACGGTTGAACAGAATATAGTGTTTCCGCTTCTTTTGGATTACCGCAAACCGAAAGCCTCTGATGTAGAAGAAATATTAGAATTGCTTGGCTTAACAGACCGAAGAAACCATTTGCCAAGCCAGCTTTCTGGCGGTCAGCAACAGCGTGCCGCTATTGGCAGGGCATTGATTACAAAGCCAAAGTTAATTCTTGCGGACGAGCCGACGGGTAGTGTAACATTAGTACAACACTACCCGAAAGAAATACCCGTGATATTGTTTTCGCTGTCAATCCTGATTTCTTTTATTGCGGACCGCCAGAGTGTGCGCTTTTCTTCACGGGTTAGCGTTTCATAAATTTGTTTGAAGTCATTTTGCAGCAGGGCTTCCACTACGGAAAAGTCCGGGGGCTTTTCTTCCACGGGTTCCGGCAGTTGGCTCAATGCCGCCTGATACATTTGATAATCTTTTTTATAGTCTTCAATGTCTATGAGGTCATTCACATATAATTCCTTTAACTTCTTTAGCTTGCGCTTTATTACGGCTTTATCAGTGCCGGACATGGCACGCTTTTTCTTTTTTGCGGCTTTCACTTCCCAGTCCAGCTTACAGCGTTCCAATTCTTCCGCAAGGTGGGTGAAAAGCCATTCTTCAACAACTTCTTCCCTGATTTCCTTTTTGTGGTTGCACCTGCCACGCTGAAAGTGCTGGTTGCAGCGATAATAGTAATAGCCGCCGTGTATCACCATACGCCCGGCAAGGTTATGGCTGCATTCAGCACATTTCAAAATTGATGTAAAAATATACACCCTGCCGGACGGGGAAGACCGGGCATTTCTATTTGTCAATTCCTGAACATGGTCAAATTGTTCATTGCTGATGATGGGCGGGCAGAAATTGTCGTTGTACCTGCCGCCCCGGTCATATACGCCAGTATACAGCTTTTCATGAAGCATACGCCGGAAAGTAGCGTCACACCAGTTCACGCCGTATCTTTCCCGGATATATTTTATTGTCCCACGCTGGCTGACGGTGCTTTCATAGCGGCTGAAAGCGTCCTGAACAATGTCCGCTTGTTCCTGAACAATTTCCAGCCGCTTTTCATCATTGACACGATACCCAAACGGGCAGTTGCCGGAAACAACTGTGCCGTGTGCTATTTTGCTATCGAAAACTACGTCTATTCTTTCCCCGTCAATGTCGGCTTCATTCTGCGCTATGGACAATTTGACATTGATGTACAACCGCCCGTTTGCGGTAGATGTGTTGTATTCTTCATCTGACGTAGCCCAGTTGCAGTTGTGCGCTTCCAGTATTTCCATGACTTTGTAATAATCGGCAACGGAACGGAACCAGCGGTCAAGGCGGCAGAACAGTAGCACGTCAATTTCATCATGCTTTACGGCTTCAATCATTCTTTGAAATTCAGCCCGTTTGTGTATGTTCTTCCTTGCGGTTTTGGCAGCGTCAATGTACACGCCGACAATTACCCAGCCCCGTTCCTTTGCGTATGCTTCAAGGCGTTCTTGCTGTGCTTCCAGCGAAAGTCCCTTTATCTTTTGTTCTTCCCCTGATACCCTGATGTAAAGGGCAGCACGCACAAGGGGTTCAATTTCCTTTTTTCGCATAAAAAACCACCTGCATTTCCTTTGATTTCCCGCTTGCAGGTGCTATAATACAAATGCAGGCGGTATGTTGTATCTGGTATGATATATAGTTTGCAAAGCGGCAGCAGTGTTCCCAGCACTGCTGCCGTGCCTTTTTTCAGGAAAGCCCCGGCAGAGCATAAGCACGGCAGGGGCTTTTTCATTGGTTAGAAGCCCGGCTTGCGTCTTCTTTTGTTGCTGTGCTTTCTGTGTCTGCGGAGGTACTCAAAGCAGATTGTCCCGTTGTCGGTGCATATTTGGAGCGACTTTTTATATATGCCGCTTCCGCTTCTTCCACGGTCATAGCTAGTTCCGCAGGTTCTTCACGGGAAGCGGTGAGCCGTTCTTTGAAGTGCTTCACAAGCATTTTCCTAATGTCCGGGTCCAGTTCAAAGTACGCTTTCATGGCTTCAAGTTCTAATTCAGTCCCGCCGTGGTCCTTTACGAACTTGTCAAGGCTGAAAGTCGGTTCTTGTATGTACATGGGTTCTTTCCCGTCCCGCAGCCAGTCTTCATTGACGTTGAAGCGGTTGCATATGCCTTTTATGGTCATATCAGATACATTGCGCCCGTCTTGTTCCATATAGCTTACACCTGATTGAGTAACCCCAAGACTTTCAGAAAATTCTTTTTGATTTAGTCTGGCTTCCTTGCGGACTTTTTTAATTCGTGCATTTATAGTTGTCATTTATATTTCACCTCACTTTCCGCACTATTTAAGTAAATAATACAAGCCAGTCATAAAATTGTCAATAGATTTATGAAAAAGTTATTGACAGATACAAGCCAGTCATATATAATAGCCGTAAGATATGAAACAGTCATATCAAAATATGAATAAGTGATAAAAGGGAGGTGAAAAGGTGACAAAGCAGTTGTGGCATGACGGAATGAGCAGTGAAAAGGTTCTGGAACATTACGGATATGAAGACATAAACGAACCGCACGTTGCTATGGGGTTCTGGACAAAAGAAAGCGTGCCAGAGCGAATAAAAAATCTATCTGACGGATTATTGAGCGCAATAGACCTGAATAAAAAAGTCCAAGTCATATTTGAGTATGACCCGGACTTTCCAAGAGCTTTTTTGAGAATTAAAGGGACAAAAGAAGTCAATGCGCAATAAGCGTGCATGGGCAGCCTTTAGGGAAGACAGGAGAGCTTTCAAAGTCTTCCGGGCTATCCCAGTTCACAATGACAGCCACAAGGCTATTTTCGACAATGACACGTTCAATAAAATTTGAATAGTCACGAAGCAAGTCACAGACTTCTTCCCTTTTGTCGGTGTCAATGCCGGATAAGTCAACATGGTATCTCGCCATAAGATACACCCCCTTTGCTATGTGTTTCAGCCGTGCAGGGCTGATGAAACAATTATAGCAGAGGAAAAGAAAAAGTGAAGATGGAAGCTGAACTGAAAGCCGGACGGCGGCAGCAGGGGTGAAAACCTGCAAGGCGGGTTCAATTCCCGCCCGATTCAATCAGGGGAAGCCAGCCCCGCAAAATAGGCACTGTTAAAAATGGCGGCGGGTACACTGCCGGAACGTGTACGGTAGGTCAACAGGTTTTTAGGCAGGCGGCTTTTAAGGTGAAAGCAGCAGCGACAGTGCCGGAAAGGACGGTAAAAAGAAAAATGGGAACATTCATGCAGGCATTTGAACGGGTTGCGGTGAAATATGCGGCATACGTGGAAGCAAAGCTGGCGTTTTCTTCAAACATAAAGGAATTAAAACCGGGGCAGGAAATTGTTTTCGGTGAGCCGGAGAAAGAAGCAGAGCAATTCATACTTGAAATGCAGACATTGAACCAGATAGCGAAAACACTGAAAGACAGGATAGGGGAAGAAATAATTGAACTGGACCCGGCAGAGCTGGAAAATCTGCAAGTGACAGAAGCGGAAATTGAAGAATTTAACAAGAAAACAGTCTGTTTTGTAGAAAGAAATGAAGATACCGGGGCGGTGGAGATAACGCCGGGGAACGGCGGGAAAATCATTTTGAATGATACCGGGCAAATAAAAGTATTTCTGCAAATTGTAGGAAGCTATTTGAAAGGGGGGACGGAAGATGGCAGAGAGTAAGAAAATGGAAACAATGCTTGTGCAGACCAGCAAAGAGGAAACAGAAGAAGTGCTTGACTTTATGAAGACGCTGGACCCATACGAAAAAAGGGAGTTCATGGGGTTTATGCGGGGCGCAAAGATGGTCAAGGCGTTTCAGGCGGCAAAGCAGGAAGCGGCAGCAGTGTAGAGCGTCCAGCCTTGTGCGGGGCGATACTGCCAGAATGGAGGTAAGCGCATGGAAACAGGGAAAGAAAAGGTACAGCCCGTCATAACGGGGACATTCCCGGCGCAGCGTTTCTTTGACACGCTGGCGGCTATTCTGTCACGCCGGGAGAATGTGACAATTACAGTCACGGTGAAGCAGGAAAACGAACAGCGGCAAAAAGCCGCTGTTTAATATAAAAATTCATACCAGATACAGGAGGGAAACAAGTTGAATGATTTTGTAAAAAAGAAAGCAGTAATTGTGAAAGATGAACACGGCTTGCCTAATTACATGACTATGTTTTATTTAGAGCCGTTGTTAAGCACAGGGCAGGGGACGGGGTTCAAAACGCCGGAAATGTTTATTGTGAACGGGAAAGCGGTGTGTGCGGTTCTTATATCCCAGTACACAAATGCAATGATTAAAGACATACCCGCTTCACTGCCATACCAGCAGCCAGCGGAAAGCGTAAGCTGCATAAATGCCGCCAGATTGTGCCGGGAAAAGGGAAAAGGCTGGCATTTAATGACTAATGCAGAGTGGGTATATCTGATTGAGGAAGCAAACAGGCTGGGGCATAAAATAAGCGGCAACACAAACTATGGGAAGAACGCTGAAAAGCCGGAGGAAAAAGGCTGGTGCTATGATGGTTATACCTGCCTGACCGGGCTTGACCCGCTGGCGTGGAGCCATGACGGGACAAAAGATGGCGTTTTCGGATTGTGCGGCAATTTTTGGGAATGGACAGCGGGACTGCGCCTGCATAGGGGTGTAATTGAGTACATAAAGGACAATGACGCAGCGGCGGCAGATTATGACGAATACAGCACAGAATGGGTACGGGCAGCAGTAGACGGCAGGGAGCTTTTTCTTGATGTGCAGTGCGGGAAAGTTGTGCTGACTGATGGGCAGATTGCGGGTGATTATGATGGCGGTCACATGAAAGACTTAAAACTTGCCGGGAGCCTGAAAGAAGTGCCTGAAATTATACATAAACTGGGAATTTTGCCCCGTGGCTGGAAAACAGAAAAAGCCGGGATATGGGTTGACAGTGCGCTTGAAGAAGCCGTGCCTTTCCGGGGTTCGGGCTTCAGCGGCGCTTCCCTCGGCGGCGTGGCGGCGTTGGGCTTGTACGACCCGCGTTCTGTCAGCGGCAACGATGTGGCGTTCCGTTCCGCTTTATATCTGGAAGACTGGAAACTGGTAACTGAAATACTGGCGGGTGCGTGAGAACGCACCAGACGGGCAGAGAACGGCGAAAAAGGCGCAGGGCATAAAAAGTACGGGCAGGCAGGAAAAAGCCCGTAAAACGCAAAATAAAAAGCCTTTGTTTTGTGATGTGCCGCAAACACAAAACAAAGGCTTTTTAATGTCAACATACGTAAGTCATTAACCAATGTCTATTATACCATGTTGACAGCGGAAACGCAAGCAAAAACAGCAGGTTTTAAACTGCTTTCCGGGCTTGTATGGGGTAATAACATTCCTACGATAATATATAATTATACTTACGTAAGTAATAGTATATATAATTATACTTACGTAATACTATATGATA
>VSNJ01000046.1 GCA_009774235.1 Lachnospiraceae bacterium | reverse complement strand
CAAATATATAGATTTTCCATAAATAATTAAATTTATTCCTTATTTTAAATTTGGAATATGTCGTTTTATTGCCTTTTATATACTTATATGGTATAATTTATGCCATACTATATAGACTGGAGGGATAAAAATGTCTAAAAGGAAAATACCTGTAGTATCTAAAAAAACTGGAAAAAATAAAAAACAGCATAAAACATTTTTTTATATAGCTGGAAGTATAGCACTATTTGCTGCTGCATGGACAATACTTCCCCACATTATGCAGTACTACACAGGAATGTTATACAAATTAACCTGTAAACACAGCCTGGCATATAATAAAAAACCAGGATTGCCTACAAAGAAAAAATATAAATAAAAACAAGGAAAATATATATGACAATCAATATAGAACAAGTTACCAGACAATGCATGGATTCAATTAATAGTAAAATAAAAAACCTTAAAAAACTTAATATTATAATAATTGGTAAATCTGGCGTTGGCAAGAGTACATTAATTAACAGCCTGTTCCGTGGAAACTTTGCAGAAACGGGATTAGGAAAACCTGTGACACAAGAAATACGTAAAATTGAAAAACAAGATTATCCATTAGCTATTTACGATACACCTGGATTTGAATTGTCAAAAAGCCAGCAAGACAACGTTAAAGATGAAATACTGGCAATAATACATAAAGGTGCTGCTGCAAGGGATATTAATGAAGCAATACACTGTATATGGTATTGTATAAATGTTGGTGCAAACAGGACTTTTGATTTATCAGAAATTGAATGGCTAAGGAATTTCACAAAAGAAAATAAAGTTACACAAGTTCCAATAATTATTATTTTGACACAGGCGTGCCCAAAAAAGAAAGCTGCTGAAATGAAAGTCCTTGTAGAAAAAGAAAACCTGGACATTATTAAAGTAGTACCTCTTTTAGCCCAGGATATGGACTTTGATGATGAATATGTTGCCAAAGCATATGGACTCGACAAGTTAATTGATATAATGAGTGAAGCTTTACCTGTTGAACTTATGTATACCTTGCAGAATGTACAGAAAGCATCACTTGAGTCTAAAAAAAAATACGCACAAGCAGCCATAGCAACAGCAGTTGCAGCATCATTTGGTGAAGGATTTGCTCCAATACCATTTTCAGACTCGGCAATGCTTGTACCAACACAAGTTACAATGATAGCTACAATAACTGCTATATTTGGACTTGACATAAGCAAAAGTTTTTTAACTGGTTTTGTATCATCAACAATTGGTTCTGCTGGTGCAACTATCCTTGGCAAAACTATTGTATCTAATCTTCTTAAGTTAATCCCTGGTATAGGTACAGCAGCAGGAGGTGTTATATCAGGTGCAACAGCAGGATTGCTTACAACAGCATTAGGTGAAACATATATTAAAGTAATGGAATTAATATACAAAGGAGAATTAGACAGTGAAGATTTATACAATGAAACTGGACAAACAAAAATGAAAAAAATGTTCCAAAAAGAATTACAGAAAAAAAGATAAAATCTTAAGGCGTGCCTGAAAATTAAAACTTACCAGGGTAATATAATCTTTGTATACTTTGATAGTTTAAAAGTAATTTCCAGACGCCTCTTTTTATAAACTTTCCCACTTACTGTAATAACTTGTCCAGCTCACTTTTTCCATTCTGGTACGGCAGGCTTGCTTCCTGGTAAAGAGAGTTGTAAAAATCTTCTGCAATATGCTGCCTTTCTTTGGCAAGCTGTGATGCCCTTGCAGTATAAAATTTTGAATACAGGTTTTCTAATTTATATTTATATTCCTGGAAAAAAGATGGAACACTATCACTTCCACCATCTGAAACTGTCCCATCAGGCAATAAAGAATACAATGGTTCTGAAACAATGCCTTTATATACCAAAGACCTTGCAATTCCCATTGCACCTGCAACATCTAATTTATCTGCATCAAAAAGGATTTTTGCTTCTAAACTCTGTGGAATATTGTTTTTTCTGTATCTATGCGTCTGTATACATTGTTTTACTTTTTCTGCAAAGCCTATTTCAAATCCATGCCCTAATAGAAAATTATATGCTTTGCTGCTTCCCACAGCTGCATGGCACAAAGCAGGATTTTCAAATTGTTCTTTTCTGCCAATATCATGCAACAAACATGAAGCAATTAAAACATTATAATCTACATTACTTTCTGTCTTTGCAATATCTAATGCATTATACAATACACGGTATACATGCTCCTTATCATGTGCACTGTCTTCCATACATGAAAGCATAAAATTTTCTAATAAAGAATATGTCTTCTTATCCATAAGTTATACCACTATACAGCAACAAATGCCTGTATTTATCCTTTCCTGTTTTTATATTTAATTTCTGGATTTTATCATAAATAAAAATACTATGCAAGATTTAAAACCAGGGATACTACATCTGTTTCATAAAATAACCTTCTTGACATTACTCTGTATAGCATGATAAAATCTCTCAAGGGATAAAACAATACCATATATCCCAAAACAGAAATGTTTTAAAACATTAGCGCCAGCCCCTTGATTTTCTACAGGCAGTTAGTATTATTCTGGTTGTTACATCCTGTATAACCAGATTTCAGAGGTAATATTTAAGGGTGACGAGGTAAAAGGTTATCGAAATTTCGGCGGATGCCTTTTCGTATTCTTTGTATACGTCAGATACAGGCAAATACCCAGGTAACTGGGGAACAAATACTGTATCAACAAAATACCTTTGAAATATAATATTGTAACTGCCAATCCTGCTGTCTGTGTTTTAGCGCTGTATATCACAGATATAAGTTATAGGATAAAACAGCGCAGAAAAGAGGAAATTATGTGTGGAATTATTGGATTTACAGGAAATATTAACGCAAAAGAGGTTCTTTTGCAGGGGCTTAAAGCACTTGAATACAGAGGTTATGACAGTGCTGGCATATCATTTTTTACAGAAAACGGAATTAAGACAATTAAAGCAGTTGGAAAAGTTGCAGGGCTTGCTGACAAAGTATCTGCATCTTCTGATGAAACTACTAAATGTGGTATTGGCCATACAAGATGGGCTACACATGGAGGTGTTTCTGAAATTAACTGCCACCCTCACCGTTATGGCAAAGTAACTCTTATACATAATGGTATAATTGAAAATTACAAAGAATTACAGGAAGAACTTGCTGCTGATGGTAAAGAGCCTGTATCACAGACTGATTCTGAAATTGCTGCAATGGTTATTGATTCATGTTACAAATCAAATCCTGTAAGGGCAATTAAAAAAGCAGTTAAAAAGCTTCATGGTGCTTATGCCTTCTGTATAATGTTTGAAGACCATCCAGGAAGCATATATGCAATAAGAAATGGCAGCCCGCTTGTTGCGACTGCTACTAAAGAGGGCGCTATTATTGCATCAGATATGGTTGCACTTATAAAATATTCTAAAGACTATTTTGTACTTCCAGAGCACCATATAGCCCATCTCACTGCTAAAAGCATTAATATTACAGACCTTGACCAGAATGAAATTGAACCTGATATGTTACATGTAAACTGGGATATGGCAGCTGCAAGAAAAGGCGGATATGAGTATTTTATGTTAAAAGAAATACATGAACAGCCAGATTCCTTGCATAATACAATATCTCCAAGAATTAAAAACGGACTGCCTGACTTTTCTGATGATGAAATACCTGACAACTTATTTAATGATATTAACAGGGTAATAATAACAGCATGTGGTACAGCAATGCATGCTGGGCTTATTGGCAGAAACATGATAGAAAAACTTTCAAGAATTCCTGTTTCAGTTGATATTGCATCAGAATTCCGCTACCAGAACCCCATAATTGATGAAAAAACACTTGTTATAACTATATCACAGTCTGGGGAAACTGCTGATACGCTTGCAGCATTAAGACTTGCCAAAGAACGTGGTGCAAAGACATTATCAGTAGTAAATGTAAAAGGCTCTTCTATTGCACGTGAAAGTGATTATGTATTTTATACACATGCAGGTCCTGAAATAGCTGTTGCCAGTACAAAGGCTTATACTGTACAGCTTGCAGCAATGTACCTGCTTTCATTCAGGCTTGCATTTATCAAAGGTAAAATAACAGAAGAAGAAACAAGAAATCTTACAAAAGAATTATTAAAAATGCCTGGCTATGTTGAAAATATGCTTTCATGTGACAAAGCAATAGAGCCAATAAGCAGCAAACTTAAAAAGACCAAAAATCTTTTCTTTATTGGCCGTGGACTTGATTATGCACTTTCATGCGAAGGTTCAATTAAATTAAAGGAAGTTAGTTATATACATTCAGAAGCTTATGCAGCAGGCGAATTAAAACATGGAACAATTTCACTTATTACAGATAATGTGCCAGTAATTGCACTTGCTACACAAGAAGATGTATTTGCCAAAATGATTTCAAATATACGTGAAGTACGTTCACGTGGTGCAAAAGTTATAATGATAGCTGGTACTGGTGCCCAGGTAGATGCATCACTTTGTGACCATCTTATCACCCTTCCGCCAGTAAATAATGAATTTGCACCATTTGGGGCAGCAATAGTATTACAATATATTGCATACTATGCTGCTACTGCAAGGGGGCTTAATGTAGACCAGCCAAGGAACCTTGCCAAATCAGTAACCGTAGAGTAAAAACATATAGAGTTACCAGTATTATATACAACCAGTTTTTATAATTTTGTAAAACTTATTTTCCATTATTTTAAATGGCTTATTTAATAAGGTTAAATAATAGAAAAACAAACTTCAGCTTCTGGCTATAAGTGGACATTATAGGATATTTGCCATCAGCAGTTAATCCTTGTACAAAACCATAAACAAACAAAAGTGGTTCTATCCCTTGTACACCTGGATAGCGCCACTTCTGTCTTTAATGCAAATGGTCTTATTTCCCTGCAAAACTCCTTCTCAAAAGTCCTGGTTCTGCCTCAATATGTGCATAATCATTAAACCTTTCAAGGAAAAACCCATTCTTATCCTTATCATAATTAATCTGTGTTATACTACAATTCTCAAGAGATTTTCCAAACATAAGACGCTTAGCAAAATCCCCGCCAAATAAAGTACATAAAAGAATACGTATTAATCCTCCATGTGTAACAACAGCAATATTTTCATATCCACTGTTTATCCATTCCTTTACAACAGGCATTACACGTTCCATAACCATAGTTCCATTTTCGCCTTCAGGATACCACATCTCTTCAAGTGGTACAAAGAAATCCCCTATAAAAACATTAACTTCATCCAAAGCAGTACCATGCTGTGTCTTGCCTTCCATAAAATTATCAAGCTGTTCCTGGTAATACTCCTGGTAAAACTTCTTAACCTCACTATCCTTCTGGCCTGTAAGTATTCCAAAATCAATTTCCGCCAGACCTTGCCTTACCTGCAGGTTATCTACAAGCTCTTTATTATAACCAAAAGCCGTTTTTGCTGTTTCCACAGCACGCACAAGGTTACTTGAATAAAGCGCATTAACCTGGTACTTTTTCATTCTATCTCCAAGAAGGCGTGCCTGCATATGCCCCTCTTCCGACAAAGGCACATTAACATTACAATCCGGGCTGTTCTGCCTTCCATGCCGGATAAGATATATTATCATTTAATATCCTGCCCCTCTTTATCTAATATGTCTGCCAAAAAGCGTATACCTGTAATATAAAACACATAAATAAATTTTATATTGCCTGTTTTAAAATAACTACTCGTCCTGTTTTGCCTCTACAATATCAATAATATGCTGCAGCTCACTTCCTTCTGCAGGTGCGTCCCCATAGTCTACAGCCTTTCCTTCAGAAGTAATCTCCATAAGTTTATTAAATTCCCCTCTCCTGCCCTTTAATATTCCATAATAACCAGCCTTTTTCTTTTCAGGGTTCCATGTCACAAAAAGAGTTTCCGCCATGCCAGGATAAAGGTTTTCATATGGCATTGTTATACGTGTAAGCTGTAATGTATCACTTATAACCAATGTCATAAGGTCATAATCATCTGCTGTATATGGACACACTGAATTTGCATAAGGCTCCTTAAAGAACTCCACAAGACATTCCCCGCCACGTTTACATAGGTCTTTAATAAACTTCTCACCCTCTGTAAAAATCTTTCCAGGCAGAAGTGTTGCTTCCATATACTGTCTTGCTATTGCATGGAACTGCTCTTCTGTAACCTTTATAGTCTGCTGCTGCGCCCCATTATCATCTTTCCTGTTAATATTCATTGTAATATTATGTGAATATGGATTAATTACAGCACCATCAACATGTACCACCTTAATCATTACATCAAGGCACATCTTAAATGGCATATTTAAAGTAATAGGGTAATTAGCAATATTAGTCCCTTTTGCAATTTCCTCCTCTGATGTAAATATAGGGAAAAACTTCTTTCCCTCCTCATTCTGGAGTATACATGGTACTGGCTGTGCACCTTTTGGCACTGGCATAGATTTGCCAGCAGGTCCTGCCATCTGCCTTAAAATGGCAGGGTCTGTATTTTTAGGCATTACAGCTGGTATATATACAATAGATTCATCAAGCAGCTTTGAAAGCTTCTCTGCATTCTCCTTATTTGCCTCTTTTTTCATTGCATCAAGTGCTTCTAATAATTCTTTACTTTCTTTCACTGGCATTTCATATATCCTTCCATTAAATATTAGCTGATTTTAAAATTAACTGTTTTGGTATTACCTGCATTATCTGTAACCTTTAATGTATAATTGCCTTTTTTGCTGGTCTTGGTTCCAGACTTAATAACACTGCCATTTAACTTGGCTGCCTGGACACCATTCTTATCAGAAAACTTTATTGTTACAGCTTTTTTATAAGTTTTACCATTCTTAACACCACTTACTGATGGTGCTGTCTTGTCAATTATAAACTCTGCTTCTGTTTCATTATCCATATAATCCACAACATTAATTACATGAATTCCTTCATCCAGGTCTCCTGTATAAATACTATAAATATCATATGACCTTACAAGGCTGTGGCTGTCTGTAACATCCGCAGAATTAACTATGGCATAATCCTTTTCATCGTTTCCATCAAGCCTTATAGACCTTACTCCGCCTTCTACATCATATACTGCAAGATAACCATCATTTACAAATGCCTGTTCCCCCTCATAGAGATTAGTAAATTCAAGCATGTTTGTATCTTTCTGTTTATAAATCATAGGAGCCTGTGTATCAACCATAAAACAAAGTGTTTCTGTAGTTCCTGCAATATCTGACATGGAGAAATTATATGTCCCTGTCTTATCACATGTTACACTGCCTGAAACCGCCCTTCCATTCAGGAATGCAGTAACATTTACAGGAATTGCAACATTTACAGCTTTATTATATGTAACACCATTTAATGCACCTGTTGCTGCAATATCATTTTCACAATAAGCATACTCATAATATACCCTGTCTGTTAATACAGGAACAGTAAATTCCACAGACATTTTATCCTTTGACACTGTAGCTTCAGCAGAAGTTTCCTTTATTTTAGCTGGAAATGTAACTTTATATGTTATAGTTGCTTCTTTAAGGCTGTCCTTTAATTCCTTGTTTCTATTAAGAAAATCCTTAAGTTTCTCTTCTTCATCTTCTCCAACATCTACAATGCTTTCATCCTCTGTATCTTCCCATACGGCATCCTCGTCTTCCCAAGGCACTACTTTATCTCCGCCATCTGTTTCACCTTTCCAAGGCACTACAGAATCGCCTCTTAATCCGTTCCTGTATTTAGAAGCTGACATATATCCCTCTGCAACTGATACAAAGCTTTTAAGCTCCTCTGAAATTGCCTTTTCCAGAAGGTTAGAATTTTCTGGCACTCTTAAAACTACTGATGTTTCAGAAATACTGAATGTATCATTTTCAGCCTGGTATAATCTGCCTGCTATCTGCTTATAATAATCTGTTATATTGCTAAAAGTTTTATTTTCTGGCTGTCCTGCTGATGAAGGTGTTATTTTATAATACTCACTTCCATCAATCTTTACAAGCTTTATTCCAGACTGTCCAAGCAATACAGCTACCTGTTCTGTTGTAAAGCCTTCCCCGCCTTCTTCATTAAGGATTTTGGTATAAGCCTCAAGCATCCTTTCCTTTCTTATATTAATTTCAGTGCTGGCAGTAAAAGAACCATCATCTTTAATAACAATGCTTTCATTCATCTTCATGCAGCCCGTAAACAAAAATCCCGTAAGTGCAAGGACAAGCCCTGCTATAACTGGTTTCCTCATATTCAAAACCTCCATTCCATTTCCCTTGTCTGCAACACCTGTCTTTAATTATTGTTACTATTCAAGAATATTCATAGTACAATTATAACACCTTTCTTGTGTATAAACAATAACACTGCCAGTAATCCATTAATAAATCCCTGCAAATACAGAAGCCATAACTACTGTTACCAGCCCTGAAACAGCTATTGACAAGCTGCTCATAGCTCCTTCTGTCTCACCTATTTCAAATGCTTTGGTAGTACCTACAGCATGTGCTGAAGAACCGATACCAATGCCTTTTGCAACAGGGTCTGTTATATGGAAAAATTTACAGACAGGTTCTGCAATTATATTTCCTATTACACCTGTAATAATTATTACTGCCGTTGTAATTGCCACAATTCCCCCAAGTTCCTCTGAAACTCCCATTCCTATTGCTGTTGTAATTGATTTTGGAAGAAGTGTGACATACTGTTTATGTGTAAGCCCAAAGAGCACACTCATTCCAAGTACACTTCCCATGCTTGAAATCACACCTGCTGTTATACCAGCTATAATTGCCTTAAAGTTCTTTTTCAATATATCCAGCTGCTTGTATAAAGGCACTGACAGGCATACAGTAGCTGGAGTAAGAAGATAACTTATAAACCTTGCACCTTCATTATATGCAGCATACTTTACACCTGATATTTTTAATACAAAGACTACAATAACAATAGCAATTAAAAGCGGGTTAAATAATGCAAGTTTAAATTTATTTTTTATAAATAATCCCGTTACATATGCTGCAAGGCTTAAAAATACCCCAAAAAATACTGAACTTCCAAGAAAACTGTCCATAAAAATCCCCCACGCCGCCTTTGGCCGCACAAATATTGATGAAAAATACTGGTTTTGCATTTTTCCAAGATTGAAACCGTAATCATTCTTGGGGTGCGTTTTTTGCAGCCTTAGAATGATTTTTCAATCTACCCACCTCAGCTGCCTTTCTCTTCATTAAATGCCTTTCCGTGCCTTGTCACAAACTGTGTAACATGCCCTGATACAAGCATTACAACTATAGTAGAAACCACTGTTATAACAGCTACAGGGACAAGCACAGGTTTTAATGTACCCCATGAATCCAGAAGCCCTGCTGCCGCAGGAATAAACATTACAGGCATTACCTCTATAAGAAAACCACTTGCTTTATCTACCTGCCCTGTCTTTATTACTCCTGTACAAAGTGAGATAAACATTATTAACATTCCATATATACTTGCAGGTACTGGAAACGGAAGTAATTCCTTTAATAACTCACCCATAAACGATATTAAAATTATTATAAAAAATTGTTTTAAGTATTTCATATCCAGACCTCCACAGTACATGCCAGCATTTAATTCTCCATGCCAAACAGTTCTGACATCTTATCTTTATCTGTGTCACTATAATACCCGTATTGTAATATTTTATAATTGTCAAGAAGCACAGCTTCCTCTTCTGTTTCATCTGTACCATACTTGTGCCACTTGCCATTTTTATCCATATAGCCATTTACATTAAGTACAGGGATAGTTTCTGAAACCTTTTCCACATACTGGTTATACAAAGGAAGCTCTATGCCTGCCTGTTTTAAAAGAAGATTTTCAACAAGGTTATTGCCTATAAGTACATTATTTCCTTCGTCTATATCATAGTTTGCCCATATTACAAAAGGAGTTGCAAAACGCTTCTGTATATCCTCAAGTTCCCATTCTTCCTGAGGTTTTCCAAGCAGTTCTTCATAAAACCCCGTTTCAATAGAAGGCCAGTGGTCTCCAAACATACATATAATAACTGGGGCTTCCTTTTTCTCAAAATACTCTACAAGATACTTAAAAGCATCATCTGATACCTTTGTCGCTGAAAGAAATTCCTTTGCTTCAGTATAATAAGAATCCTCTACATAAACAGGGTTTTCCCAGTTAGTATTAGTAAGATAACCGCCATGGTTCTGTATAGTCATATCAAATATAAACATTGGCTGTTTCTGTTTATTAGCCTCATAAAGCTCAATAACCTTTTTATAACTCTCCTTGTCGCTTATATATCTTATATATTCAGGGTTTTCAAAATCCTCAATCGTAATAAACCTGTCAAACTTCATACTCTGGTAAGTAGCAATCCTGTTCCAGTTATTACCACTGCTAGGATGCACTGCATCACATCTGTAACCAAGGCTTTTCAAATATGATGGCAGTGAATAAGTAGTTTCATGCATAAACTGCTGGTATACATTACAGCCACTTGGGAAGAATGACATAGTATTACCAGTCATTGCCTCAAACTCAGAATTGCTTGTACCTGCCCCAAATACTGATACATAATCAATACCCTTTATAGTATTTTCCTTCATATTGTGTATATATTCAAAAGGGTCCCTGTTATAATTTACATCACCAACAAGTGAAAAATCAGCAAGGCTTTCATTCATAATTAAAATTATATCAGGCTTTTTGCCATCTAATGTTGTACATTGCTTAAAATCACTGTTATAAAGCGTATCCTGTTTCTGTATGCCTGCTGGTGCAGCACTGGTTTCTGGCACAGGGCTTTCTTCTGGTAATTGCATCCCTGGACTGCCTGCTTCTGGTGCTGCTGTTGCCACACTGGTTTCTGGTGCAGTGCTCTCTTCTGGCAATGGCACTTCTTCATTTAAGCTTCCAAGTATCTGCGCCACCTTTTCATGCGAATAACCTGCTGGCTCAGACACTTTAAGATACCTTAAATTAATAAAGAAATTCATATAAAAACCATTAGTCTTGCATGAAGCAACTTTATTCCATACACTGTCTTTTATACCACATAACTCAAGCAGCCCTGAACTATAGAGTATAATGAAAATTGCCACTGCTGCTGCAATATTTATGCCTCTTTTAACCAGTTTTTTATAAAATACACCGCTTTCAGTTTTTTTCTTAAACCTGATAATAAGCATAAGCCATATAATAAAAGCTGGTATCATTATAAATTCAGCTGGCTTAAATTTCAGTGTATAAGTTGATGCAACCTCTGTAGCTGTTGCAAGCCCGAATATATCAGCTGGCAGCAATGGTGTCCCTCTTACATTCATTATAAAAAGGTTGCCAAGCCCTGCTGCAAAAAGTACAATATCCATTACAAGCATAGCTATGCTTATATTTCCAAAAATTGCATAAAGTACCAGCTGTACAGCCATCAGAAGTATCCATGTGAAAATCCACACATTAGGGTACATACCTGAAATAGTGCTGTTGGTTGTTTCAAGTATAATAAAAAGCACTAGAGGGTTAAAAGCTATAATAACTTTTCTTGCATTCTCTAAAACCTTTGGCTCAGAAAGGCAGTATATAACCAGGTTCTTTATACCCATTCCGCCTGGAACCCGCTTCCTGGATTTCTTTGCCACTTTCTTGTCCGCCTTTTTCCCTGCCTTATTAGCATTTTTAATACCAATGGCATCCCTGTTTCCATTTGCCTTGTCATGCAGCTTCTTCTCATTGGCTTCACGCCTGAGCTTCTTCTGGCGTTTCTTCCTGTACAACGCAGCATAGCTGGTTACACGTTCAAAACATATCACAAATACCAATACAAATTCAAGTATAAGGACTATAAGCGGATATATCTGCCTATACGAATATGTATATGATATATTCAGTGATTTCTTACGTGTCTGCATCTTAAGTGTTGACATATAAGTGTTTGGGTCTGTCCTGTTAGTAGTATTTAAAGTTGGTATAGCTGCATATGGCGAACTGTCTGAACTACAGGTAAGCCTTATACAACAGACCACCCCCTTAGGAATTGTAACAGTGTGCTCCATATTTACAGTATAAGTCTGGTTCGCAGTTATATTGTCTACATCAATATCTGTCTCATATACAATATTATTATCAGCATCAGTCATCTGGATTTTAACAATATCTCCTGTAGCTTCCCTTTCAAATGAGCCAAAGCTTAATATAAACTGTGAAAGCACCACTTTCCGGTCAAAGCAAAACTTCTGGCGGATAACTTCTTCATTATCTATAATCCCGATAACACTGCTGTTTACATTGCCTGCTTCTGTAGTTACAGTCTGCTTTGAAACCATAGAACCTGTTACAATATACTGTAATATACAAATAAATAATATTATAACTGTAAAAAATGCTATTCTTTTTTTATCAAATTTAAAATATTTATATAACATATCCCAAACATCCTTATTCTAATTATCTTTGCAATACGTTGTTATAATACATTTTATTCCATTATTTTGTCAATTATAAATCATTTAAAATTTCCTTAAATAATTTTACGTATAAATTCTATAATCCTCTGGCATCTGTCCTGCCATGTTTCACTTTCTGCTGCCTGGTTAAGCTTCTCTGCCATTTTATAAAGCCTGTCTGCATCACCCATAATTTCTTTAATGCCTTCTATGCTTTCCTTAAGGTTTCTTTTGTCAAAAAGCATTACATAATCTTTGTAATTTTCCTCAATATAACTGCATGTATCAGTAAGGACTGCTGCACCATTTGCCATTGCGTTAAAAACCCTGTCATGTGGTGCTTCTGTAAAAAGCGGCTGCACGTTTAAAACCACCTGGGAATTTGCCATTATTGCAGGAATATCTGCATAAACACACTGGCTATGGTTTACAAGCCTGTCTTTATTCCTGCCATTATACATCTCCCACCTTGCGCCTGCCACATCAATTCTATATCCTTCATCAAGAAGTGCTGTCACAACAGCATCCCTGAAATAATCACGTATATATTTATCTATATATCTTGCTTTATACATTCTTGCAGCAAACCGCTCTTCCTTCCATGATGTAATATTTCTATACAAATCATGTATTGGGGATGTATCACCTTCCATAATACTATGTATTATTTCATCTGCCTGTTTTGTATATATAATATTTTCATCTTCCATAACCTGCCTGTAATAAGATGGAGGTGTATATGTCGCAGGAAAAAATATATGGTACTTCCTCTTTGCAAACTCCTTGCTGCCAGGTTTATATCCTGGTTCTTTTATTCCACCAAGTGGTATTGCCACAGTCTTTTTTATATGTGGGTAATATCTGTCTATATATTCTTTGTGGAATTTGTCAAGACATATAACATAGTATCTTTCAAGCTTAACATTCAGGCAGTTATGCACATGCATAGGATGGTCTGCTATAAAATTAATAAATGGTGCATCTATAGAATTAAGATACCTGCCAGTATCACATTCTGCAAGCGGCAGTATGGAATTCATGCCAATAACTGCATCAAAATGCTTTCCAGTAAAACTTTCAAGCAGTACACTGTCTTCTTCTGGGTCATTAATTATGCAGTGTATTACATCTGCACCATACTCTCTTAATATGTCACATATCATCATTAAAAATACACTTGATGAACCATAACTTAACTTTCTTGTTTCTAATATAAGTATTTTCATTATTCCTGCCCGTCCTTATTATCCTGGATACTTGTATTATTCCCTGTATCTTTAGAAGGATACTTCATTGAAGCATATGCCCAGCTTTTTTTGCCTGTGGTACTGCCATTTTCATTATGTGGCAGCTGTTTATATATTTTGTACGCAAATATAGCAACTATAACAGCATAAACCATAATTATAATCTCCGTAACAGCAATAGAAAGGCTTCCCTGCTGGTATAGTACTGCAAATATATCTATAAATGTATGGAGTACTATTGCTATTGCAAGGAAATATTTCTTTTTTTCCACTTTTGCTGCCTGGAACACAAGGACTGACAATGACACCTGGAGTACAAGTGCAGAGATGCGCTCCACACCTGCCCATATACAGTCCTGCAGTGAAAGGTTAATAATAGCTTCTTCTAATTCTTTAAAAACATTTATTGCATTTTCATCTGGAAGGTCTTTATAAACATCTGCCATCTGCCCTGCGTTAATAAGCTGTGCATATGCAAAATTCTGTATCATAGAAAAACCAAGCACTATCATACATTCAACGCCGCCATGACCAAGACCATATGCTACAGCACATTCCCTGTAATCATGCTTATTAAGGAATATTTTAAATGCAACAAAGCGTCCAGTTTCCTCAAAAATACCAGCCATAAGTCCTGCAAATATTGCCAGAACCCATATATTTCCATTAATAAAACGTGATACAGGGCTGTCAATAGCCAGAAAAAACATATTAGGGACTGATTTTAATATTATACCAAATGTTATAAATACAAGAACACCTGTTAATGATGGCACAATGCTCTTCCTGCGCCACATTCTCCACAAAATTACAAATGCAACAGGCAGTACAAAACTTAGTGCCGATATTTCCATCATTGCCTTTACTACTGATTCTGAAACCATACATTTCCTCCATATTAATTTTATATTTTCTACCCAAAAGGATAGATATTATGTTCCTGCATATATTTTACTGACTTCTCCAGGTCTTCAAAACTCCTTACTTCAACTAGCAGTGACGGCTTGTCCTTAAATCCCCTGCACCAGCTGTCAAATACATCCCATTCCAGCCTGCCTTCACCAACTGGGTTATGCAGGTCTTCAACACCATCATTGTCATTAGCATGTATATGTTTTACATAAGGTGACACTACATTATACCAGTCCTCCACAGGTGAACCTGATATAAAAGCATGTGCAATATCAAAGCAGACGCCAAAATGTGGTTCGTCTGCCATTCTTTTTGCAAGTTCTGCCAGCATAAACGGGGCATCATCAAACATATTTTCAATATATATATACTGGTCTTTATATTCATTTATTATCCGTCTCCAGTATTCTTCATTCCTGTTAATCCATGAATCAATATATGTACGCAGCCTGAAATTTACAATATAATTTGTATGGAATACTACTGCTTTTGCATTCATGCGCTTTGCAATATCCATACATTGGTGCACCCTGTAATCACTAGCTGCAAATATTTCTGGGTCTTCACTGTTGACACAGATATCAAGAAATGCTCCATGGATTGTGTCCTGTAAACAGACATGCCGTACTTCCATATACTGTTTTACCACCTTATCAATGGCAAAGCTGTCATCAAGAATCTTTGGTATAAAAAAATCATTATACTCAAAACATGCATTATATTTCTCTGCAAATTCCAGGTACTTTTTAATATCCTGCAGTCTTGGTATACAATATAATTCCCCCATTATTTTCCCCCTTTGGCTATACTTGCTGTCTTATGGTCTTTATTTCCCCATATTTCAATACCTTTTCCACCAGCCTCTTTTATTCCTCCTTTTTCTTTTCCTGCCAGCTCTTTAATTGCCTGTACATTAGTTATACACTTTTCTTGTACTTTTTTAATTTCTTTTATACTGTCCTCATATATTTCACTAATGGTTTTATCACGCTTTACTACTGGCTCATATTGTTCTAGTATACCATTTACTTCATATGCCACAACTTTCCGCTTTTTCCCTTTAAGGCTGTATTCCCCAGCAAATGATACATCAATCCTGCTACCAAGCCTTTTGGCAACTTCCCTGCTTATAAGTATCTGTCCAGGTCCTGCAACTCCTTCAAGCCGTGAAGTTGTATTTACAGTATCACCTATTGCTGTATATTCCATTCTGTTCTGGCTTCCAATATTGCCTATAACTGCATCACCACAATTTATGCCTATGCCAAACTCTACTTCCCTGCCATATTTCTCCAGGCACTCCTTTCTAAGGTTTTCTTCATTAGAAAGAATATCCCATGCTGTGCACACTGCCCTGAATACATAATCTTCAAGGTCTGATGGGGAATTAAATACTGCCATTGCTGCATCACCTATAAACTTGTCAAGCGTTCCTCCATTTGCAGCAACTGCATTTGCAATTATTGTAAGGTAACTGTTTAATATATCTACTACATTTTCTGGCGAAAGCTTTTCAGAAAGCGGGGTAAATCCCCTGATATCAACAAACAGCACTGCTATATCCTTTCTAGTTCCTCCGATAGATACATCAAATCCTCCTTCTTTAATTTCATTTACCACCTGTTCATCAACATACTTTTTAAATACTTTTTCCATCGTATATTGTTGTTTCTTTATAACTATATAACTAACTATAAAATTTACTATTGCAATAATTATAATTAACATTACAATACGCAGAAGAGGTATATAATATCCCCATACATTAGTCATACAGCAGGCAAGTATCTGGAATGCTATAATTCCAATAGAATAAAAAATTGTACCCAGTCCGCTGCTATGGAAAGTTACAAGAAAAAAAATTACAGCAAATATAGAATACCACAATGCAAGAAACCATCTGCTTGCATAATGTATAGTATTATTATGCAACAGTGCGTTTATTACATTTGCCTGGAGTTCAATTTCACTTAATTTCAATGACTTATAATTTGGTATGCTAAATGTACTACTTGTTGTATAATCACTTATAAGTACAATGCTGTTATTAAATTTACTTTTATCTACACTGCCACATATAACATCATAAAAAGAGTACACTTCATAATTCTTTTTATTTTTAGAATAATTTATTCCAAATGAATTATCTGGACCAGTGTCGGGTGCACGGAATTTCTTGCCATTCTCTTTCAGATATATTTTATATACTGCAAGAGGGAAACTGTCATACTCCTTGCCTTTATGTCCAACACTTGCAACCATTCCCCTTACATCACCATTGTAATCACTTTTGCTTATATTTATAATCCCTGTGGTAACATATGGAATTAATCCGTCAAATGGCATTATTATATCCTTTATCTTCTGTCCGCTAACTGTGCCAGCTGGGATAGCAGGAAGCCCTGTTTCACTATTCTGGCTGTTATTGGTTAATACACTATCTTCCATTAACTGTATCCCGCTGTACTGTGCTGTTGTATTTGCAGATACAGGTAATGTACTGGCATCTGGCAATGAAGAAGGTATATACAAAACATCAGAACTTTTTTTCTTATTATTGTTTTGTTCTACTTCAAGGACAGAGCTTACACATATATTACCATATTCCTTACATACTTCAACAAGTGCATTATCTCCTTGTGTATCCTTCTCATCATGGTAATCAAGCCCAAGTGCAATAACATCTGGCCCATCTTTCCCACTGTTCAGGTAATTAATAAGCCTTGCTGTCTGGCTTCTTGACCATTTTTCAAATTTGCCAATCCTTGAAACCGTTTTTTCATCAATAGCTATTATCTTAATATTTGAATCACTTTCCTTTTTCTCAGCTAAATATTGGTAAAAGAAATCACTCACAATGTAATCCAGGGTATTAAGCGGCTTTAAATATGTAAATAATACTGAAAGTACTACAAAAAAAACTGAAATTACTGATGCATATATGCCTCTTTCTTTTTTCGTAAGCTTTTTCTTCCACTTATTCATACGAACTTTCTCCCCCAGTCTGTATGATTTACTACATATCTGCCCTGTCCTTCAAGTACCTCATACAGGTTGTCATAAACTGTTTTTAACATGTATTGTATAAATGGTGTAACGTCATGGAGCGAATTTTCACTGTTTTCAAGTGCCTGGTAATATTCAGGCGCAGTTTCATTTATTGTTTTGCTAAGGGTAAGGGCACTAAAGTTATTTAATCCAGAATGTATAAGGAAATCTGATGTCAGAAGCCTTGCAATCCTTCCATTCCCATCACAAAATGGATGCATATATACAAAATAAAAATGTATTATTGCAACTTTAATATATGGGCATTCTACATTTTCACCATTATAAAAACTAAAAAACTGTTTCATACAATAATCAAGAAATTCCACATCTGGTGCCTGGTGTGTGCCTACCATAACAACCCCTGTCCTAAACTTGCTGCCTGACAGCCCTGGATTGTCACATACGCCATCTGTAACTATTTCCCATAATTTTACAAGTGTATCTATATTTCTTCTAGCTGTAAGATTAAGGAATTTAACTGCCCTGTATGTGTTTAAAATCATTTTGTCACCTTTTGATTCAGTCCTCTTTGCCCTGAATATATCAAAAAGTTCATCAAGTGGTGTATCAGCGCCTTCTATACGGCAGCTGTGGAAAGATTCTTTTTCAATGGATATATCAGTGTCAACATCTGTTACAGAAATATTATTATACATTTTATTGATATCATCAACCAGTTCCTGTGGGACTGCCTCTGGACACCATGTAAGAGAATATCCAAATGCATCCCTTATAGGAAGTGTTTCAAGCTTTATCTGCCTTTGTTCAAGCTTTTTTGCTGCACTGTAATCACCAAGCTTTGCATCTCTCTCTAAAATTTTGTATTCCATAACATGTTTCCTTTCATTAATATAAACTTTCTTTTAAAATCCTGTTGTGTCTGGATAACAGACAGTTTATTAAGATTTACAAAGGATTGTAAGAGTTTATTATATTTATAAGTGTTTTCAATGAAAACCTCTGGTTTCTCTGCATAAGGCTGTCCCACTGTTCTAAATTTTCATCTGAATTTTCTACTTCACGTATAAACCAGTGTGCCATCCATGCCTGCGCATCTGCTGTAAGAGTCTTATCTTCCTCAAGCCATTTCATAAACCAGAGTTCACGTATTATTATAGTATTGGCAACTGCCATTTTAACTTTAGCAAGAAGCATCTGGTCATATGTTGAACTACAGCAGTAAAGGTATATAAAATAAAACAAAAGCTGTTCAAGTTGTACATCTGTTATTTTATCTCTGAATTCTTTCTGGCAGCTTTTATATTCTTTATCGTCCATCTGGCTTCTTATATTAATAATACTTCTTATATATGGTATCCATGTATTTCTTAAAGGTTCCATTGTACAAAGTGTAAAAAGCATATCAGTAAGAGCCTGCTTTGGTGTAATATTGCCTGCAGTCCCTTTTTCTTTTCTTTTCCCATCCAGAATATTATATACCATCTGCCTGTAGGCAGATACATCACTATATGCAGATATAATTCTTTTTATATCTTCTTTTTCACCAGGCAGGAACTCTGGATATGCTGGCTTTATTCTGTCCAATATATTATTTTTCTTTCTGCACTGCCTTTTTATTATACGTCTTTGTAAATCATGTGCCATGCCAAGCAAAAGTGCCATACGCTCCCATATTCCTATACTCCTGTCCTGTACAAGCTTTAGCATGCTGTCACGTATATATTCCAGCTGGCCAAATAATGGCTGGTCAAAGTATTTATAATACTGGTCTTTTTTATTATCCTCTTCCATTTCTATAACAACAGGTTCTTCACGCATAAGAAGCTCTTTACAAGCTATAGGACATGTAATTGCCAAGGAACGTTCACGTACATTGTAATAGACTTCCTCATGCCTTGGATGTGTATGGCATGTGTGGCACAGATAATCTTCACCAAGTCCAAGCACTATATCACACAGGTTATCTTTATTAAGAAATTCACAACGGTTATCTTCACCATATGGTTTTATATTGCCTGTTTTTTTATCAATCTTCTCACACATACGCTTTCCAAGGCTGCCTTTAACTTTTTTATACTTTTTCAAAGTCTTCTTGTCAACTGTAATCTGCCATATATGGCAACAGCTGTCAGGACATGCTTTACCACTGGCACATTTGAAAGTTTTAAAATAATCAGGATAATAATAACGCATTATGTCTCTCCTTTATTTTTTATTAAAACAGGCATACAATACTTTCTTTCCAAGAAATAAATGTAATAAAACCTGCCTTTTTACAACACAAAATAAAAGTTTGCAAAATTTTACTTTCACAAACTAACCACTTTTCTTTCCACTCTATATATTATACATAAATGTACAATTAACACAAACTGCCAGGTACAGAATTTATATCATTTCATATTATAACAAATTTTACAAGCTTTTCAAGATGTTTTTCTATGGCGTATTTGAAAATTAAAAAATGGAGAACTTACAAGAAAATGTTTTGACAAAGCTTTAATTATGTGTTATAGTATAAAAACTTAGAAATTGTATATATTATTTATATATCTGTTTTCAGTATAAAAACCTTGTACAAGGGGTTGTACTGGTTTCGACGGGTTTGTTGAAGATGGAGAAGCTGTCCGTGGCGGGCACCACGTTAAAAGTCCAACTAAAATATAAACGCTGAAGACAATTTAGCATTAGCTGCCTAGTTGCAGCTCACTGGCCTCTGCTCTCCGCGGCAGGGATAACCAGTGTCACCCCAGCGGAACACTCTGTTGCCAAAGCTTTGAGGCAGTAGAAAATTTATGAAGCTACTAAAGGATAAAGCCTGCTGGTGGGCGTTATCTGGAGGGAATGATAAAACATCCGCTATGACAGTAGAAGTACATTGGATATAGGTCCGGACAGGGGTTCGATTCCCCTCAGCTCCACTAATAAAAACAAATCCATCCGCTATTAGTTTTAAATTAATGCCGGATGGATTTGTTTTACTTCCAAAATATTTAGAAAAGGTCTTAACCTAATAACATTCCTCTAATCTAAATAAAACAGACAATGTTCATAAGCAACATTATTCATGGACATTGCCGTAAATTTTGGATATTATATCTCCTTATCTGGAATTTGATAACCAGCCTTTTTTTGAGTTTCCACATTTTTTAAATTATACAAATACTATATTACTATGGCAAAATACCTGTGTATTAAAAAATAAGGAAACTCAAAGTCTTTACCATTCACTGCATGTTTTGTGATGTAAGAATCCAGATTGTCAGGTAAATGGTTGGTTTGATTATGTAAAAATCTGACAGATTGTGTAAAATTAGAATTCTGGTATTGGATGTTAATTTAATATAAATTTATGTATTAAATACAAAATAAACAGATGTGCAGGATAAAATACATAAAAAAAGTATTTTGGAAGATGTATATCGTTTTTATCTGGGTCATATTTCATTATAAATGGTATTGAAAGTGCTGCAAATGCTTCTATCCTTCCTTGCATAAGTACCATTATCCCAAGTAAAGCTATCCTTATTTTATTATTATAACGGCATATATATAATATAGCTATTAAAAATACACCAAACATACTGTAATCTGTATGCATAAAATATGCCACAAGCCCTCCTGCAAACACGATAACCAGCTTTGACAGATATTGTTCTTCAAATTTCTCAAGCCCACACAAAACTATAAATCCAATTAAAAGTGTCCACATTACATTCTGGCTTCCCCAGTCAGATGTACTGCCACATGAAAACAAATCAAATGGTATTTCTGAAATTACCGCAAATAAAGCAAGCCTTATTATATAATTCTTTCTGCTATGTGTATGTATAAAGCCTTCCACTAACATAAAACAAAAAAGTGGAAATGCTATTCTCCCTATAATCCTTAATGTATAATAAATTTCTGGAAAACGGTTTACAGGAACCAATATAAAGCCTATATGGTCACATAACATTGTAAACATTGCTGCTATTTTAAGAAATGCCCTTCCAAACTGTTTATCCCATATTGTTTCCATCATAACCTCCCTGTTTTTTACCTGCAGAAACGGGCAGTGCACATGCTGCTGCCCGCCGATGTCTTAAAATACAGAATTAATAAAGCTTTTGTACTTTAAATTTTCTTTCTGCTTCCCTACGCTGGTCTTTTTTAGCAATATCCTGTCTTTTATCATAAAGTTTTTTACCTTTGGCAAGCCCCACTTCAACTTTCACAAGGCTTCCCTTAAAATATACATTTAATGGTACCATTGTATAACCCTTCTGTGTTATCTCACCTTCAAGCTTCCGTATTTCATGACGGTGTAGCAGAAGTTTCCTTGTCCTTACAGGGTCTCTGTTAAAAATATTGCCTTTTTCATATGGGCTTATATGCATGTTATAAACATATACTTCCCCTTTATAAATACGTATAAATGCTTCTTTTATACTGCAGTGCCCCATACGCAATGATTTAACTTCTGTACCAGCAAGTGAAATCCCTGCTTCATATTTATCCTCAATAAAATATTCATGGAAAGCTTTTTTATTGCCAGCTATTAGTTTCTTTGTTTCTTTTGCCATATCCTAAAACAACCATGCCTTTCTTTTATCTCTTAGACTTAATTTTCCTTACCATACGCTTTTTACCTGATATTATCTTTAATCTTCTCTTCAATAAAGATTTTCTGCCTGCCAGCTGTTTATTCTGGGGCTTTAAAGATTTAATACTATTTTTCTTTCTCCTTACCCTGCTAGTCCCGCTTTCCACTACAAATATACTATTACCACGTAATGTTATAGAAGCAGTCCGCTTTGGCTTATTGCCATTCTTCATGGCAACAGCTTTCTTTGGTACGCTGGCAGCCTGTTCTTTTAATGGCTTCTTCTTTAAAAATGCTTTTATCCCTTTAACCTTTGTTACTTTCTGATGTCCAGTATTTTTCTTTATTACAGCAGAAGAACCAGGTTTTACTGTTTCTTTAGTATTATTAGCAGAAGCTTTAGTTTCTGGGGTTTTAGTTTTTAACTTTTTGTTTTCTGTAATTTTTATATCTGGAGTGGCTGATTTTTTATCTTTTATTTTTCTTTTGTTTTTCTGTTTATTCTGTCCACCAGATGAGTACTGGCCTGCATTGGCAGTGTTGTCCTCCTCTTCTGCTATAACAAAATCTATTGTTTTTAAAAGTTTGTCTACAGAAGCAACTGTTACCCTTATTTTACTGCCAAACTTATACATTTTTCCTGTACGTTCACCAACCATGCTGTAACGTTCTTCATCAAAATAATAATAATCTCCAGGAATATCTGCCACCCTTATCATTCCTTCAACAGTATTAGGAAGTTCTACATACATTCCCCATGATGACAATCCGGAAATTATACCATCAAAGCTTTCACCAATGAACTGCTCCATATATTCAGCTTTTTTAAGCTTTTCAACCTCACGCTCTGAATCATCAGCACGCCTTTCAAGCTGGCTTGACCTGTCTGCTACTTCTGGAAGGATTTTATTATAATGGCTTATCCTTCCAGATACCAGTTTTCCTCTTATATTTTCTTTGATAATACGGTGTATCTGCAAATCAGGGTAACGCCTGATTGGTGAAGTAAAGTGGCAGTAATATTTCATAGCAAGCCCAAAATGCCCTTCGCAGCTTACAGAATACTTTGCCTGTCTCATTGAACGCAGTGCCAGCCTGCTTATAAGCGCTTCCTCTGGCTTGTCTTTTACATTATTTATAAGTTTCTGTATTTCTTTTGGATGTACTTCGCCATTAGCATCTGTTTTTAATATATATCCAAAATTATTTACAAAAATTCCTAATTGTAGTATCTTCTCACTATCTGGTACTTCATGTATACGGTATATAAAAGGCAGTTCCTGCCAGAAATATTCTTCTGCAACAGTCTGGTTTGCCGCAAGCATAAACTCCTCTATAATCCTGTGTGCATTATTCCTCTCATATTCTTTTATCTCAACAGGCTTCCCTCTGTCATCAAGTATAATTTTACTCTCAGGAAAATCGAAATCTACTGAACCTCTTTTAAATCTTCTTTTTCTTAAAATATCCGCAAGTTCATACATAAGTTCAAACATAGGTATAAACTCTTTGTATTTTTCTCTTTCTTCTTCGTCGCCAAGCTCAACAATTTTATTTACACTTGTATAAGACATCCTCCTGTCTACATTAATAATTGTTTCTTCTATTTTGTGGCTGATAATCTCACCAGATGGCTTTATATCCATTATACATGAAAGCGCAAGCCTGTCTTCACCCTGGTTAAGGGAACATATACCATTAGAAAGTTTATGCGGAAGCATAGGTATTACCCTGTCTACAAGGTAAACACTTGTACCACGTTTTAATGCTTCTTTATCAAGAGGTGAATTTTCTGTAACATAATTGCTTACATCAGCTATGTGCACACCAAGTTTATAAATATCACCTTCTTTTGACAATGTAATAGCATCATCCAGGTCTTTTGCATCTTCCCCATCTATTGTAACAGTCTGCAATTCCCTGTAATCTGTCCTGCCTTGCTTTTCTTCTTCAGATACTGTATCTTTAATCCCTTCTACTTGTGCCATTACTTTATCTGGATACTCTTCTGGCAGACCGTAAGCTTTAATAATAGATATAATATCAACACCAGGGTCATTTATATGTCCTATTATTTCTATAATGCGTCCTTCTGGGTTTCTTTCACCTGTACCATAGTCTGTAATTTCTACTACTACTTTATGCCCTGTAACTGCCCCTTTGCTGTCAGATTTGGCAATATATATGTCTTTACCAAATTTCTGGTTATCAGCAATTACAAAGCCAAAACTTTTACTTTTTGAATATGTTCCGACTATTATGCCAGTACCTCTCTCAATAATTGCTGTAATTGTGCCTTCACGCTTCTTGCCTGTTTTATTCCCGTCTACTGCTACTTTTACTGTGTCCCCGTCAACTGCACCTTTTGTATTCTGTGCAGCAATATATATATCTTCGTCTTCACCTTCTACCCTGACAAATCCAAAACCTCTCTGTGTACCCATATATTTTCCTGTTTTGATATTGTCTGGTACAAGTTTTATCTTGCCTCTGGAATCATAATGTATTTTCCCTTCCTCTATTAATTCTTCAATGACTTTACGGAAATCTTTTTTCTGCTTTGCAGGTACCTGGAGTACAGACCCCATCTCTTTAAGCGTCATTGGCCTGTACGTTTTTGATGCAAGAAATTCCATAATCATCTGTTTTCTGCTATCTAAATCTTCTCTCGTCATATTAACACCCCCGTTTATATAAAACAAATGCTTCCCTGCACAATGTATGGTTGCAAAGGCAATACATTTATTGCGGTTTACAATTTTTACAAAGGTTTATTGCCAGGCAGCATTAATTATTTTGCACCCAGCGGCACGCTCCCGCTTAATGTAAAACGCAACAGTGCATAAAATCTTTATGTTTAAAAGAAACAAATGTTTCTTTTAAACATTGAAAACAAGATTTAAGCACTGGCGTTTTCCAATAGCCGCTTAGTGCAAAATAATTAATTGCTGCCTTTAAATATACTCTTTGTATAAATTGATTATTGTTCTGGTATATACCATTGGTATAAATTAATTCTGTTGCTATTTATTCTGGCATATGCCACTTTGTATAATTAGTTGTTGTTTTATTATATATCCACTTGTATAAATTGAAATAAGCTGCTATTAGGATTTATATTAGTAAAAAAGTGCAACGCACTATATGCACGCTGCACTTCCAAACTTTTGTACCATTGTTACAGCTTGTACACATATAACTATGTATATATGACAACTGCCATCTTTATGAAAAAATACTAAGATTTAATAACAATGAAAGCACTATAAACACTGTTGCAAGTATTCTTGTTGCAAGTATAAGCCCGCCTTCCATTGAACGCCCTTTGTTCTTGCCCCAGTATGTTTCAGCAGCCCCGCTTATCGCACCTGTAAGACCTGCCTGCTTGCCTTCCTGCATAAGCACAACAATAGCTAATGCAACAGATACAATAATGTATACAATTAATAAAATGCCGTGAATCATCTTGATCATATATATTACCCTCCATTCCAGTATAACCAGTATATAAATAAATATCCACAGATATCTATTTATATAATACTATATATTACCATAAAATAACATACTTGTATAGTATATCATAACATGGCTTAGGTTTCAAGTACCTTTTTAGAAAACTTCAATTAGTCTTTTGGACATAATGCAAAAAAACTGTTATAATCATATGGGAAAATATTCTGATATAAAGGCAG
>VSNJ01000045.1 GCA_009774235.1 Lachnospiraceae bacterium | reverse complement strand
ATATACCAATTATGTGTTATACTATAAATATTAGATTATGAAAGGGACTAAACTATGAAAATTTTTATAAGCCATTCTTCAAAAGATAAAGAATTAGTATTAATGTTTGTTGATTTACTTGTCCAAGGTTTTCATATTGATTATGATGATATATTTTGTACATCTATGGATAAGGCATTAAGAGTTGGTGAGGATTTTATTAAAAGCATAAAAGAAAATCTACTTGATTCAGAAATTGTACTTTTTCTGATTACACAGAATTATATTGATAGTAAATTTTGTATTATGGAAATGGGAGCGGCATGGGCATTTAAAGATAATATTTTCCCAATTATTGTACCACCATTAGATTATAGTATTTTAAATGATACTCCTCTAAAAATAATTCAAAGTATGATATTAAGTGATGCAGAAGATTTATTTAAAAAACTATATGAATATAAATTAGTAGAAAAACAAATTATTCCGAGACTAAACTTTATGCAAGAGCACGGGTTATTTGATAAAATAAAACAGTTTACAGAAGATGTAAAAATATACGTAAGTAAAAATTATGGATTTAATTTTAAAGATGCAAATATTATTTGTGTAGCACAAAATGGTGACCCAGATGCAGTTAAACTGGAATCAAATGACAATGTCCATAAAATTATATGTAATTTTAAACCAAATGAATTTTATCCTATTCCAAGTAATTTCATTAGTTGTGTTTATCAGTTTGTGCCACATAAGGATTGGAGTAACATAACTAATAATAGTATATTTTGTTGTAAATGTAGAAGTAATAATGGGTCAATTCAAAAGATGACAATTGAATTTAAATGTGGAGATAATTTATTTAAATTTTATGAGCAGACATTTTTAGTAAATAGTGTTTATTTTGAAATAAAAATTCCTATAACTTATGATACAATGCCTAAAAAATATTTGAAGGATATTTCCGAAATTTGCTTTGTTATAAGACCTAATTTTACAAAGGACTTTTTAGGGGAAATTGAAATATGCGAATTAAAATTCCAAGATAGTATAATAACAAATATTTAATTATTAAAAGGATATAGTAGAAAATTATAAATATGGTTTTTGGGTTATGTGTCCATTATATATGATAAGTATGATGAAACTCTTATAACTTATGAAAAATAGAATAATCTATATGAAAAAACAACTTATTCAAGAAAATGTTGTTAAAAAGCTATACATAAATTGTAATAGTGAAAATAAAGCTATTGAATGCCAAAGAAAAATGAAGAGTTTCCTGTACATATTTTGTCAAAGGCACAAAGTATATTAATAAATATTGATATATTAAAAAAGATATTGTGTATATTACCTTGATTATTCCAGACCTTAATACATTGAAAAAATTTATATTTAATGAATTTAACAAGATGAAAAAGAAATCTCAAATTCAGGATATCAAAATTTTGTTGCTTGGAGGAAATATTTGCACAAAGATTATATTTTATGCCACAAGTTAATTATTTTGCAGCAGGCAGCTATTGGAAAACGCCAGTGCTTAGACCATTAAGCGGGAGCGTGCTGCAAGGTGAAAAATAATTAACTTGTGGCATATCAAAAAACTTTATTCAAATTAATCCAAATTCAAAAAGAACCAACCAGCCCCTTTATCCCTTCCTTTTTAAAGATTTCTTTATAATAACCAGCTTCTTCCTTTATCAGGCCGTCGATTACCTTAATGCCTAGAAGTTCTACGGGTGCTTTATCATCTGTTAAAATATAATTTCCTGCATTATATTTATTAAGGTTATCCGAAACCTGCCCCATAAGATTATACAAATCCCTGTTTTCAAGGAGTTTCCTTTTTTCTTCAAAGGTTTTGTATAGATTAACATTATTAGAAGCAAATAATTCCCTGTTTGTAGAATATGGCACATCAACAGTATATACTTCACTAAATACAGAAGAGATTGTATCAGCAAGGTACTGGTTAATATTTCCCTCTTCACTGCTATGCATATTCATATTAACCACCATTACACCATTATCTTCCAGATGCTCTTTTACCAGTGTAAAAAATTCTACAGAAGACATCTGGAATGGTATTGTAATATCCTGGTATGCATCAACCATTATAATATTATATTTCTTGTCTGTTGCATTTAAAAATGCCCTGCCATCATAAGTTGTTACATGTACATTATCTGGCAGATGGAAATATTGTCTTGAAAGTTCTGTTATTTTTTCATCAATTTCAACCCCTTCAATTTCCATATCACCAAAATATTTCTTACATTGTGTAGCATATGTGCCTGTCCCCATGCCAAGCACCAGTACCTCCATATCTTCTGTATCTATATCTGGCACCATAAGGGGTGCAGCCATAGCATAATCATAATACATTCCTGTAAGCCCTGTATCCTTCATGTAGACAGACTGTACCCCAAAAAGTACATTAGTTGAAAGGATTACATCCTTGTCAGTCTCTTTAACTTGTAGATAATTATAGACAGACTCACCTTCATATGTGAGGCCGTTTTCCCAGAATGCAAATGAACCTGATGAACCAAGTATACAACATAAAAGAAATAACACTGCAGAAACAGTTACCTTTCTTTTAGACATTTTACTGTTTGCAAAATAGACTATTGAAATTATAAAAAGTATTCCTGCAAATACAAGCAGTGTAATATTGATACCAACAGCAGGTATTGTTATAAATGTAGGGACAAAGGTGCCAATAATGCTGCCAATAGTATTAAATGCGCCAAGTGTACCTACAGTTTTTCCACTGTCCTCAAGGCTTTCTACAGAATATTTTGCAAGGGAAGGAGTAACTGTCCCTAATAAAAATAATGGAAATACAAATACCAGCATACATGAAGCAAATGCTGCAATTATAAGGAAATTATTGTTTACTGTAAATACAAGTAACGCTGATACAGCAAGTATAATATATTTGCCAAGTACAGGTATTGCGGCAATCCATATTGCAGCAATTAATATGCGTGTGTAAAGTTTTCCAGGGTCTGGGTTTTTATCTGCGCTTTTGCCGCCAAATATATTGCCAAGTGCCATAGCAATCATAATTGTACCAATAATAATAGTCCATACAATTTGTGAAGAACTGAAATATGGTGCAAGAAGCCTGCTTGCACCAAGTTCTACCGCCATAACTGACATGCCTGCAAAAAATTCAGTCAGATATAAAAATAATTTGTTTTCCAGTATTTTTTCTTTATTCATGATTGCTCCTTAATCCAGATATTTTTTAAGTACCGCTGTAAGTTTTGAAACATCAAGAGGCTTTGAAAGATGTTCATTCATACCAGCATTTTTTGAGTCCATAATATCTTCTGTAAATGCATTGGCAGTCATAGCTATAATTGGCACACTTGATGCATCCTGCCTGTCAAGTGAACGTATTGCAGAAGTTGCATCATAGCCATTCATAACTGGCATCTGTATATCCATAAAAATAATATCATAATAACCAATGTCTGAACCAGAGAATTTATCTACAGCATCTTTACCATTGCCAGCTTCTTCTATATTTATACCTGTCATGCCAAGAATTTCTATTGCAATTTCCCTGTTTAATTCATTATCTTCTACAAGAAGCAGTCTTTTATCTGAGTAATCGCTTTCTTTTACATTGTCAAGTTTCTGGGTTAGTTCTTCATTTATGTTACCATTTCTAAGATTTTTAAATATGTTTACCAGATTTGATTTAAAAACAGGTTTATTTAACAAAAGGTCTGCGCCATATTTCTTTGCCTCTGTTTCATTGTCCTCCCAGCCATATGCAGTAAATATAATAAAAGGAGTGGAACCAGGTCCAGTTATACTTTTGATTTCTTCTGCGGTTTTTAATCCTTTCATGTTATCAAGGTTCCAGTCAATAATTACAGCATAAAAGCTGTTATGTTCATACTGTTTTTTCTTAATGTTTTTTACAGCTTCTTTGCCAGAAAGTACCCATTCACTATTAATACCAGTTTCATCAAGCATACTGCAGGCTGATTCACAGAAAACCTGGTCATTGTCTGCAACAAGTACATTAAGTCCTGCAAGTTCTTCGGTAAATAAATCTTTATTATCCTGTATTTTTAAATGCATTGTAATTGTAAATTTTGAGCCTTTTCCTTCTTCACTTTCTACAAGGATTTTACCATTCATCATATGTACAATATTCTGGGTTATTGACATTCCAAGACCAGTTCCCTGTACTTTGTTTGTCCTGGTATCTTCTGCCCTTGAAAATGGTTCAAAAATATGTTCAAGATATTCTTTTGACATGCCAATTCCATTGTCTTCAAATATAAATTCGTAACATCCGGAAGATTCAATAATAGTTGGAAGTTCGTTAACAGTAAGGCATATAGTACCATTATCAGGTGTATATTTTACTGCATTGCTCATAATATTGACAAATGCCTGTTGTATACGTAGTGGGTCTCCAATAACATCTTCATGTTCTATGTTAAAAATATGTACTTGTAAATTGTGGTTATGTGCTTTTACTTGTGGCTGTACCATAACAAGAAGGTTGTTTAAAAGTTCTGGAAGGTTAAATTCTTCTTCATTAAGGTTAATTTTGCCAGATTCTATCCTGCTCATATCAAGTACATCGTTAATAAGACCTAACAGGTGTTTACTTGAAGCGTCAATTTTGCTAAGCGAGTCCTGCACACGTTCTTTGTCATTAATATGTGCTGCTGCAATAGCAGTCATTCCAATAATTGCATTCATAGGGGTGCGTATGTCATGTGACATTTTGGAAAGAAATTCTGATTTTGCATTATTTGCCCTGTTTGCTTCTTCAAAAGCTTCCTTAAGGGCTTTTCTTTTCTCAATTTCTTCTTTTGCTATATTGTCAACACAACGTACTCCAAGTACCATAATATGTTCATCTAGTTCTGTGCTTACGTCTACAAAGTGCATTTCAAAATTTTCCTGGTTTCTTGTATCAGGTTTTGTCTGGTATCTTATGGTGAAGTCATTTTCCTTTTTGAAATAACTTATAAGTGCATTGTTTTTGGACATTTTACGTATATCTTTCTGGTATTTTGGAAGAACGTACTGGTCAATATATTTTCTTATTTTATTTGAGTATCCAGTTTTTTCATTTTTTTTAGTATTAAATTCATTCTGGGGCTTATCTGGAGGTTTTACAACAATATATGTGTCTTTATCCAGGTCTACATAATATACAGCATCATAATCAAAGCTTAATGCTGCCATAATGCTTAACTGTTGTTTTTCGGACTCAAGGTTTGATTTAATTATATCATTCTGTTTTTTGCGTATTTTATAAATAGCAATACCTGTGCACAGAGTCATTATAAAAACAACTGAAAGGAATAATATTATATGTCTTGATGGATATATGTAATCAACAAATCCAATTTGCTGGTATGACATATTAAGATGTGCTTTGGTAATATTATCAATATCATTTTTATTTAATGTACCCAGTGCCTTATCCATAACTGAATATTTAACAGGGTCAATGTCTTTGCTGGCAGTCATGGAAACACTTGAACTGAACCTGTAATTTTCCCATTGTACAAGTTCTGCAAATCTTATATTTTTTGACTGGTAGTTATATTCTATTGTATTTAAAAGAGTAAGGTCTGCTTTTCCTTTTTTTACAGCAACCAGGCAGTCCCTTGCTGTTTTATAAAATTCTATTTTTGCATTCTTGAAATCTTTTGGAAGATTATTACGCCAGTATGCACGTGCTTTGGTAAGTGCTATTTTATATTTTATATTTTTATCCATTTTGAAATTATGTTTTGAAAGCATTACTGTTTCATATTCCATAATGGGGCTGGTAGTAAGAAAATTGTTGTCCTGGGATGCAATATTTCCAAAAGAACCTATATAAAAATCTATGGTACCATTTTTTATAAGGTCTTGCCAGTAATACTCACGTTTAATAGGATAAAGGCTGATATTAAGTCCTGTATCACGTTGGATTTTCCGCATAATATCTGCATAAATCCCACTGTATTTTCCATCGGATGAGGTATAGGCAAGTGGTTCTGTATTTTCATAAAATCCTACAATAATACTTTTTCCATTAGAAATAAATTTGCTTTCATCTGCAGTAAAAGCGGCATTTCCTTTATTTGTACCCATAAGACATGCTTTAAATACATCACCTACAAGACCAGGTTCTTCAATAATAAGTTCTTTCATTCCCTTATCAAGTTCATATAAAAGGCTGGAGTTACCTTTTTTTACAGTATAATAGAAAGGGTAAGTATCAAGTACCGATACAACTTTACTGCCTGGTACCTGGTTAGTTGCATTAAATATTGCTAAATCAGCTTTACCGTTTTTTAATGCCTGTATTTTCTCTGCCATTGAATCAATATATACAGGTTCATAATTAAAATTATGTTCAAGTGCAAAATTTTCTAGTATTGAAGCGTTTGATGAACTTTGTGTTACAGCAATTCTTGTACCATTAAAACTTTTGTAGTCTTCATAATTGTATTTACTGTTTTTTAGTGCAAATATGCCAGGTGCCATATATCCGCCAATCATTGAAGAAAAATCCATTGTTTTTTCACGTCCTGGCAGCATTGTAACTGGGAGAAGCAGGTCAATCCTGCCATCTTCAAGCATTTGGACTGCTTCTGCCCAGTCAGCTTTTATATATTCATATTCCCAGTTGTTAATTTTGGCAAGCCTGTCCAGATATGGTTTACAATATCCAGCTATATTGCCTTCTTTGTCATAGTACAGCAAATTATTAATTCCACATGGTATACGTATAGTTTGTTTAGAAGAAGATTTTGCATTAACTGGTATTTTACTATATAAAAAAGAGGCAAAAATTAAGAACATTGCTAAAATATTTATAAAAATGCATTTGTATTTTGGTGTATTCATAATAATCATACCACTTTCCATAAAAAATAATAGTTGCTATAACAAAAACAGAGTATTTAATTTATAATACTCCTATAAAAAATCTTTCATTGGAAGTTGTTTATTTTAATTTATATATTACATAATTGCTGTCTGTTCCTACTTTAAGCGACAGCTTCTTTATATTTTTGGCAACTTTATTAGGTACTTCAAATGTAATAATTCCTCTTTGGACTTTTGAAGCACCAATTTTCTTATCAAGTATATCTTTATCATAACCAAGCAGGTTGGTTGCTGTATATTCAGTATCTCCATAATAAAGCCTTGCAGATATAATTTTATTACTATATCCCATGCGTGGAAGGAAAGTAGCATTTTTTTTGCCCTGGTTTTTTACTGATGCAGTAACACATATAAATTTTTTACCTTTTGAAGGTTTAAACTGGTAATATTTTCCCTTAAGTATTTTATTTTGTATTTCTGCTTTTTTAATAGCGAATTTCCATGTGCCTACAGTGACCTTGGTTCCAAGTGCTAAAGGTTCATCTTTTTTATCTTCTTCACCAGATGTCCCATCTGTTGTCCCGTTTTCCTGTGAGGCAGCATTGGTTGCGGCAGGTTCTGGTGAGTTTGTTTCTTCTGGTATATTGCTTGTTATGGAAGAGGTGTCTTTAGAAGGCACACTTGAAGGCTCATTGGTGGATTTACCACATGAGGTGCATAACAGGGTAAGGCAAGTTCCTAATAATATAAGTTTTCTTTTCATAATTGTTTATTCCTCCATTCTTATTGTACATATATAATAGACTAATAGATAATTAAAGAAAAATCAATACTTATATATGTCTGTTTTGTAAATTTTATAGGGCATATTTGAAAAGCCAGACGGATATCCGCAATCTGTTCTACTGCTTGTTCTGTGTATCTTGTTGTAAATTCCTGGCCTGTACCAGGGCGTGTTTTTGTTGTGTTTTTTGGATGGTGTTGTTATAATAGGGATGTGGTATTATCAGATAAAGCGGCTTAAGGAGGTATATATATGAAGAGAAAGTTTATAAAAAGCAGTGTAACCATTTTATCTGCTTTGGTTATAACGGGAGTGCTGGTATTTTTATCTGTAAGTGAGGCATTTGCAGGTAAAAAGATACAGTTAAACAGTAAGAAGCTTGATATTATGGAAAGTGAAAGCCATGTCCTTAGACTTATAGGGGCAGGAAAGAATGTTAAATGGAGTATAAAAAGTGGCAAAGATAATGTTTCATTAGAAAGTGCTAAAGCAAATAGAGTTATAATATATGGAAAGAAAGCAGGAAGTGCAAGTGTAAATGCAAAGTTTAAAGGAAAGACATATACCTGTAAAGTGAATGTGTCAGCCTTGCCATATACTTCTAAAGAACCAGATGGACCACAAGTTTCACCACAGCAAGATGGAACAGACAATACAAATACTACACAGCAGCCAGAGGAAAGTAAAAAATGGAGGGCAGTTGCTGGTTTTGGTTCAGAATTATTACAGAATACATGGGAGAAAGGTGAAAATATAATGGTTTCACCAATATCTGTATACAATGCGCTTGCAATGGCAGCTAATGGTGCAAAAGGAGAAACCCTTGCACAGATTGAAAATGCATTTGGTATGTCTTTAAGTGAATGTAATGATTATCTTGCATCATATAACAGTTCGCTTCCTTCTGGCAGCAAGTATAAACTTAGCCCTGCTAATTCTATATGGATTAAGGAAAGGGAAGATTTTATTGTAGAGCAGGATTTTATTGATAAGAATATGGAAGTGTTTAATGCTTCAGTTTATCCAGCTGCATTTAATAATGAAACTAAGAATAATATAAATAACTGGGTAAATAAAAATACAGATGGCATGATTAACAAGGTTATAGATGAGATTCCAGAGGATGCACAGATGTATTTAATTAATGCGCTGGCATTTGATGCAGAGTGGAGGAAACCTTATAACAGCAGCCAGGTAAGGGAGGGTGTTTTTACAGAGGAGAATGGCAAGAAAGAGGATGTACAGATGATGTATTCTGAAGAGGATATATATATTGAGGATAAGGACACTACAGGTTTTATAAAATATTATGCAGATAACAAGTATGCTTTTATAGCTCTTCTTCCAAATGAAGGTATTGGAATGGAAGATTATATAAAGAACCTTGACGGGCAGAAACTTGACAGCCTTATTGGAAACAAAAGGAATGCAGAAGTTAAAACTGCTATTCCAAAATTTGAGTCTGAATTTGAAACAAAGCTTAATGATGCATTAGCGGATATGGGAATTATAGATGCATTTGATACTAATAAAGCTGATTTCACTGGGATTGGCAAGTTTTTAGATGGTGATGGCCTGCGTATAGATGATGTAATACATAAAACATTTATTAAAGTAGATGAAAAAGGGACTAAGGCGGGTGCTGTAACAGCTGTTTCAATGATAAAATGTACATCATTAATGCCAGGTGAAGTTAAGAAAGTTTACCTTGACAGGCCGTTTATTTATATAATTGCAGACTGCCAGACATGGCTTCCAGCATTTATTGGTATAGTGCAGGATATGTAAAGGTTTGGAAAGAAATTATATAAATCAAAATAAAATTAAGTTTTTTTTGATAAAACTTAATTTTATTAAAAAAATAAGTATTTTAACTAATTTTTGTTGCTTTTTGTGGAAAACTATAATATAATACTACAAGATTGATGGACAAAGGGGTTCAGCTTTTATTGCTGGACCCTTTTTTCGTTGTTTAAGTGGAATGGAGGGTAAATATGATAATTAATGAGGCTTCTAAAGTATTAGGAAATAAAAGAAGAGGGCTTTATGACCCAAGGTTTGAGCATGATAACTGTGGTATTGGTGCTATTGTAAATATAAAAGGAAACAAGACACATGACACTGTGTCTGGTGCGCTTGGCATAGTTGAGAAGTTAGAGCACCGTGCTGGTAAAGATGCAGAAGGAAAAACTGGTGATGGAGTTGGTATTCTCCTGCAGATTTCACATAATTTCTTTAAAAAAGCAGTTAAATCATCAGGCTTTGAAATTGGGGAGGAACGTGATTATGGTATTGGTATGTTTTTCTTTCCACAAGATGAGTTAAAGAGAAACCAGGCAAAAAAGATGTTTGAGGTAATTATAAAAAAAGAAGGGCTTGAGCTTCTAGGATGGAGAAATGTGCCAGTTGTACCAGGAATACTTGGCAATAAGGCAGTAGAATGTATGCCATGTATAATGCAGGCATTTGTAAAACGTCCAGAAGATATTGAAAGAGGGCTTGCTTTTGACAGGAAACTGTATATAGCACGCCGTGTATTTGAACAGAGTAATGATGACACTTATGTAGTATCATTTTCAAGCCGTACTATAGTATATAAAGGAATGTTCCTTGTAGGACAGCTACGCCTGTTTTTTGAGGACCTCCAGGACCCGGATTACTTATCAGCTATTGCAATAGTACATTCAAGGTTCAGCACAAATACTAACCCAAGCTGGATGAGGGCACATCCAAACAGGTTTATTGTACACAATGGTGAGATTAATACTATTGTAGGTAATGCAGATAAGATGCTTGCACGTGAAGAGACCATGGAAACACCTTATCTTTCTGGTGATTTCCACAAGGTACTTCCTGTTGTAAATCCAAATGGCTCAGATTCTGCAAGGCTTGACAACACACTGGAGTTTCTTGTAATGAGTGGCATGGAGCTTCCGCTTGCAGTTATGGTTACAATTCCTGAACCTTGGGAACATGACCTTGGAATAAGCCAGAAGAAAAGGGATTTCTACCAGTATTATGCAACAATGATGGAGCCTTGGGATGGTCCAGCTTCAATACTTTTCTCTGATGGCGATTTAATGGGTGCTGTACTTGACCGTAATGGGCTGCGCCCTTCACGTTATTATATAACAACAGATGGCCAGCTGGTGCTTTCTTCAGAAGTAGGCGTATTTGAGATTCCTGCAGAAAAAGTAGTAAAGAAAGACCGTTTAAGACCAGGGCGTATGCTGCTTGTAGATACTGTAAAAGGTGAGCTTGTAGATGATGATGTGCTTAAGGAGAAGTATGCATCACGCCAGCCATATGGTGAATGGCTTAATAATAATCTTGTAACCCTTAGGGAATTAAAAATACCAAACAAAAGGGTTACAGAATTTACAGATGAAGAAAGGGCAAGGCTGCAGAAAGCATTTGGTTATACATTTGAGGAATATAAGACATCAATACTTCCAATGGCACAGAACGGGGCAGAGCCTATTGCTTCAATGGGTACAGATTCTCCACTGCCTATGTTGTCAGGACAGCCACAGCCATTATTTAACTATTTTAAACAGCTCTTTGCACAGGTAACAAACCCTCCTATTGATGCTATACGTGAAGAAATTGTTACATCTACAAGTGTATATATCGGTGAGGATGGCAACCTGCTTGAAGAAAAAGCAGAGAACTGTAGTGTATTAAAAATATGCAACCCGGTTCTTACAGATACAGATTTGATTAAGATAAAAAGCATGGATAAAAAAGGCTTTAAATGTGAAGATATTCCTATTACTTATTATAAAAATACTTCACTTGAAAAGGCTCTTGGACGTCTTTGCCTTGCGGCAGACCGTGCATACAGGGAAGGTGTTAATATCCTGGTGCTTACAGACAGGGGTGTTGATGAAAACCATGTGGCAATACCTTCACTTCTTGCAGTTGCCGCTATGCAGCAACATCTTGTAACAACCAAGAAGAGAACAAGGGTTGCTATGATACTTGAATCAGCAGAACCAAGAGAAGTACATCATTTTGCAACATTGCTTGGGTATGGCGCATGTGCAATTAACCCTTATCTTGCACATAGTACAATTAAAGAACTTATTGACAGCAGGATGTTAGATAAGGATTATTATGCCGCAGTTGATGATTATGATGCTGCGGTACTGCACGGAATTGTAAAGATTGCATCTAAAATGGGTATTTCTACAATACAGTCATACCAAGGTTCTAAAATATTTGAAGCAATAGGTATTTCAAAAGATGTTATTGGAAAATACTTTACAGATACAAAATATTGTGTTGGAAGCCTCACGCTTGAAGATATACAAGAACAAACTGACAGGCTTCATTCAGCAGCGTTTGACCCGCTTGGTCTTTCTGTGGATTTAACCCTTGAAAGCAGGGGGCAGCATAAAGCACGTGGAAATAAAGAGGAGCATTTATATAACCCAGAAACAATACATCTGTTGCAACAGTCTGCATGGACAGGTAATTATGAGCTTTTTAAACAGTATTCAAAAGCTGTTGATGAGAAAGAACATTGTATGAATTTAAGAGGTATGCTTGATTTTAATTATCCTGGAAAGGGTATACCGCTTGAAGAGGTGGAAAGTGTAGAGGAAATAGTGAAAAGGTTTAAGACAGGTGCAATGTCTTATGGCTCTATTTCCCAGGAGGCACATGAAACACTTGCCATAGCTATGAACAGGCTGCATGGAAAGTCAAACAGTGGGGAAGGCGGGGAAAGTCTTGAAAGGCTGCTTACAGCAGGACAAAAAGAAGACCGCTGTTCAGCTATTAAACAGGTTGCATCAGGGCGTTTTGGTGTAACATCACGTTACCTTGTAAGTGCTAAGGAAATACAGATAAAAATGGCACAGGGAGCTAAACCTGGTGAGGGAGGACATCTTCCAGGGGGCAAAGTATATCCATGGGTTGCCAAAACAAGACATTCAACCCCAGGTGTAAGCCTTATTTCACCTCCGCCACACCATGATATTTACTCTATTGAAGACCTGGCACAGTTAATTTATGACCTTAAGAACAGTAATAAAGATGCAAGGATTTCAGTAAAACTTGTATCAGAGGCAGGTGTAGGTACTGTAGCTGCAGGTGTTGCCAAAGCGGGCGCTGCAGTAATCCTTATATCAGGCTATGATGGCGGTACAGGTGCTGCCCCAAGAAGTTCTATTTATAATGCAGGGCTTCCATGGGAACTTGGGCTTGCAGAAACCCACCAGACACTTATTATGAACGGGCTGCGTTCACATGTGCGTATTGAAACAGATGGAAAGCTTATGACAGGACGTGATGTGCTTGTTGCAGCACTGCTTGGTGCAGAAGAGTTTGGATTTGCAACAGCACCACTTGTAACAATGGGTTGTGTAATGATGAGGGTATGTAACCTTGATACATGTCCTGTAGGTGTGGCAACACAAAACCCTGAACTGCGCAAGAGGTTTAAAGGAAAACCTGAATATGTTGAAAACTTTATGAGGTTTGTGGCACAGGAACTACGTGAATATATGGCGGCACTTGGAATAAAGAATGTTGACGGGCTTATAGGACGTACAGATTTACTTAAAGTTAAAGAAGACAGGGCAAAGATAGTTAGTATTGACCTTACAGAAATACTTGACCCAGCATTTGCAGGTGAAAGAAAAGAAAATAAATTTAATCCAAAGAATATTTTCGACTTTGGGCTTGAAAAGACAGTTGATGAAAAGGTGCTGCTGCCTAAACTTAAGAAAGCCATTGAAACAAAGGAAAAGTCAAGGATATCTGTAAACATAACTAATATTAACCGTTCACTTGGGACAATACTGGGTTCAGAGATTACAAAGAAATATAATGATACCCTTGAAGAGGATACTATCACTGTGGAATGTCATGGAAGCGGCGGGCAGAGTTTTGGTGCATTTATACCAAAAGGTCTTACTCTTGAGCTTGTGGGTGATTCTAATGACTATATTGGCAAAGGCTTGTCAGGCGGCAAGATTATTGTATATCCGCCAGCAGGGACAAAGTTTAAGGCAGATGAAAATATAATTGTAGGAAATGTTGCATTTTATGGAGCTACAAGTGGCAAGGCATTTATAAATGGAATAGCAGGGGAGCGTTTCTGTGTAAGGAATTCTGGATGTACTGCTGTTGTAGAAGGGGTAGGTGACCATGGCTGTGAATATATGACAGGAGGACGTGTGGTAATTCTTGGTAATACAGGAAAGAACTTTGCAGCAGGAATGAGCGGCGGGATTGCATATGTGCTTGACGAAAACAGCGATTTATATCTTAAATTAAATAAAGAACTTGTGTCTTCTGCACCTGTAACGGATAAATATGATGTAATTGAACTTAAATCAATAATTGAAGAACATGTGGCAGCAACAGGTTCAGAAAAAGGAAAGATGGTTCTTGACAGTTTTAGTGAATATCTTCCTAAATTTAAAAAGATTATTTCTTATGATTACAGTAAGATGTTACAGCTTATTGCTAAAATGGAAGAGCATGGTCTTGGTTATGAGCAGGCACAGATAGAAGCTTTCTATGCAAGCAGGAAAAGTGAGGCATAGTGGCAAGGGCTGGTTACAATATAAAAGTTTGTGGAAAGGCATGGTTATTGTTATGGGAAAACCAACTGGATTTTTGGAATATAATAGAAAAGATGATAGGGCAGCAGAGCCTTTGGAGAGAATAAAAAACTTTAATGAATTCCATACACCTATGAGTGACAAAGAGAGAAAGGAGCAGGCTGCACGCTGCATGAACTGTGGTGTGCCATTCTGCCAGTCTGGCATGGTGTTAAATGGCATGGTATCAGGCTGTCCTTTAAACAACCTTGTGCCAGAATGGAATGATTTGCTTTATCTTGGTAATATGGAAAAGGCATTAAAGATGTTAATGCATACTAATAATTTTCCAGAGTTTACAGCAAGGGTGTGCCCTGCGCTTTGTGAAGCTGCCTGCACATGTGGGCTTAATGATACACCCGTTACATGTAAGGCAAATGAAATGGCTATAATTGAGTATGGTTATAATAACGGGCTTATGGAAGCTGTACCTCCAAAGGTACGTACAGGAAAGAAAGTTGCTATAGTTGGTTCAGGACCAGCAGGGCTTGCGGCAGCAGACCAGTTAAATAAGCGTGGACATTCTGTAACCGTATATGAGAGAAATAACCATATTGGCGGGCTTCTTATGTATGGTATACCAAATATGAAACTTGAAAAGTGGGTAATTGACAGGAAACAGCAAGTAATGGAGAAAGAGGGCATAGAGTTTATTGTAAATGCTGATGTTGGTAAAAATGTAAAGGCAGCGGACCTGCTTAAAGATTATGACTGTGTAATACTTGCATGTGGGGCGTCAGAACCACGTGATATAAAAACAGAAGGACGTGATGCAGAAGGGATTTATTTTGCTGTTGATTTTCTGTCACGTTCTACAAAGCATGTGCTTTCTGGAAAGACTGAGGGTTTTGTAAATACAAAGGGAAAGAATGTAGTTGTAATAGGAGGCGGTGATACAGGTAATGACTGTGTTGGCACAGCAGTACGCCAGGGTGCTAAATCTGTTGTGCAGGTTGAAATGATGCCAAAACTGCCAGAAGACCGTGCAGAGAGTAATCCATGGCCAGAGTGGCCACGTGTCTGTAAGACAGATTATGGCCAGGAAGAGGCTATTGCAGTATATGGCAAAGACCCACGTATTTACCAGGCAACAGTTAAGGAATTTATTAAAGATAAAAGCGGGAAACTTAAGAAAGTTAAACTGGTAAAACTTGAACCTAAGAAAGATGACAAGACAGGCAGGATTAATATGGCGGAGATACCAGGAAGTGAATTTGAAATTGCTGCTGATTATGTGCTTATAGCAGCTGGTTTCCTTGGTACACAGAGTTATATTGCCAAAGCGTTTGGAGTGAAGCTGGATGCACGCACTAATGTTGAAACAGAAAAAGATTCGTATAAAACATCTGTAGACAAAGTATTTACAGCGGGTGATATGCACAGGGGACAGTCACTTGTTGTATGGGGTATAAGTGAAGGCAGGGGTGTTGCAAAAGAGGCCGATAAGTATCTGATGGGATATACAAATTTGTAAACTGTGTGCGGGTCTTGAAATTAAAAAGTGCATAAATTTTTTATCTGTTTTTGAGTTTCTACATTTTTTTAATACACATGTATTTTGGCTCTGGCAATTCCAAAGTTTTACCACCGACAGCACGCTCTCGCTTGGATGGATATGCAGTGGTGCATAAAATCTGAAAAAACCAGATTTAAACACCAGCATATCCATAACAGCTGCCTTTTGGTAAAACATTTGGAATTTGCCAGAGTAATATAGTCTTTGGGTAATTTAAAAAATGGGGAAACTCAAATTATCTGCTGGGTTGATTTTGCATTGCAAATATCCGGTAAGTAATTTTTGTATACCGCTATAAAGGTGAAAATCTTTATGGCGGTTTTTGAGGTGTATATAATAATTTTTTATATTAAAGATATTAACCTAAGACAACAGGAAATTAAAGTCTGCTTGTTTTAAGTCTGGTGCTGTTGTATAATCTGTTTAAACAAATATAGAAAAAACAAGTTTTATCATAATTGTAAAAGATATTTATTTTAGGATGGAGGAGTAATTATGGTAAAGAAAGCACTTCCAGTTGGCAGGGATTCTTTTAATGAAATCAGGAATGACGGTTATTATTATGTGGATAAAACAGACTGGTACGGGATTTGCTCCAGCCAGGTGGTAAAGTAACATTATTTACATGTTCACTCCGTTTTGGTAAAAGTTTAAATATGGATATGTTCAGGGGATTTTTTAAAATTGGTGCAGATATTTCTTTGTTTGACGGGCTGGAGATTTCCAGGGAAAAAGAATTATGTAATAAATATTTAGGCAAGTTTCCTGTTATTTCTATAAGTTTAAAAGATGTAGGTTGTTTATCATACAAAGATGCTTTAACCAGGATGTCACATATTATAAAAAGAGAGGCAAGGAAACACCAGTATTTGTTGCAAAGCAGTAAACTTTCAGATATTGATAAAGAAGAATTAAATTTTGCAGGGCAGTACAGAATGGTGATGGGAGGTTTTTGAAGATATGTTTACTGGATATTTGCAAGATACAATTAGTATCAGGGATGTAAATATTGCAAAACCTATGAAAAAGAATTTTTACCATGGCCTTTTATTAGGTCTGTTAAAAGTAGAAAGCAGCTGGAGGGTAAAGTCTGACCAGGAATCTGGTGCTGGTTATGCAGATATTTTGTTAAAAATCTGTAAAGAAAATATAGGATGTATTTTTGAAATTAAGTATGCGGAAAAAGGTAATTTTGATACAGCATGCAGCAAGGCAATGAAACAAATTAAAGACAAGGCTTATATAACTGCTTTAAGACAAGATGGAATAAAGATTATACACCAGTATGGAATGACGTGTTATAAAAAGACATGCAGTATTGTACATGAACAATATAATATATAATTTTTGTAAACGTTATAGATAAGGAGATATTATTATGTGGAACCAGTTTTCCAGGACAGGGCTTTTGCTTGGAAATGAAGCAATGGAAAAGCTTGCTGCTGCAAGGGTGGCAGTATTTGGCATAGGCGGTGTAGGCGGATATGTTGCTGAAGCACTTGCAAGAAGCGGCATAGGAAGCCTTGACCTTATAGATAATGATACTGTAAGCCTGTCTAATATTAACAGGCAGATTATTGCTACAAGAAAGACTGTAGGACAGTATAAGGTGGATGTTATGAAAGAACGGATACTTGATATTAACCCAGATGCAAAAGTATGTATATATAAATGTTTCTTCCTGCCTGGAAATGAGGGGGATTTTCCTTTTTGTGAATATTCTTATGTAGTAGATGCTGTGGATACGGTTACAGCGAAAATTGGGATTATTATGAAAGCAAAGGAATGTAGTGTTCCTGTAATAAGCAGCATGGGAGCAGGTAATAAACTTGAAGCGTCACAATTTAAGGTGGCTGATATTTATAATACAAAGGTCTGCCCTCTTGCAAAAGTTATGAGACATGAGCTTAGGAAAAGAGGAGTGGATGGTTTGAAAGTGGTGTATTCGGAAGAAGTACCATTAGTACCTGGAAGTGCAGCAGATATGGAAGAAGGTAAAAATGGAAGGCCTGTGCCTGGGAGTGTTGCATTTGTGCCTTCTGCAGCAGGGCTGGTTATTGCAGGGGAGGTTGTGAAAGGACTGGTTTTACGGGTATAAATTTCTATGTGGTTTGTTTTGGGGATGAACGGTTTCTGTGTTATGGTATAAAGTTATATATAGAAATTTATAGAACAGGTATGTGGTGGCTAAAGTGTCTATTTAGATATAATTTTATAAAAAGGTATAGAATTTTATTAATTAATAAAGTTTTATACCTTTTTTTATTGTTTTAAGTTTATAGTATTTTTTAACTATTTTACTAATAATAGACTGATTTTTTGGTAGTATTGTATAAAAACTTTATATGTAAATTATATATAATATATAAAAAAATAAGTAAATTTAAAAACATATTGCATAAATTTCCTAAATATAATAATATTAAATTACTTTAGTAAATTATAAAATAATGCGGCAGTTAGTATGCTGTCTATGTATAATCCAGACAGTACATTATGGTATCAGGGCGTGGCTTAATTATAAAAACAGCAGCATTAGAAGGGAGGTATTTATAATACATAAGGCATTATGTAACTATAGGTTTTATTAAAAAGAAAGGGGATAAAGTATGAGGATGCGTGTGTTTAGAAAAGGCATTAAAAAAGTAGTTGCTTTTACAGCAGCATTGTCACTTGCAGTTACAAGTAATAGCTTTGGAATGGCTGGGAGGGGGTATGCAGAGGCAGCGGAAAATTTAAAAATATCCGATAATAGAAAACAGGCAGTAACAGAAATTACAGATATGGATGATATATATGAAAAAAGTAATAAATCAAGAGTATCTGTACATGACCCATCAATTATAAAAGATACAGATGGTACATATTATATATTTGGCAGCCACCTTGCATGGGCTAAATCTAAAGACTTGGAAAATTGGACTGCTTTTAGTAATAATATCAGTACAGATTATGAAACTCTGTTTGCAGAGGAATTTGAATGGGCTAGAGCAGGAGATTCTGTTTACCAGCCATCAGGAAATGTATGGGCACCTGATGTTATATGGAATGAGTCAATGCAAAAATGGTGTATGTACATGAGCATTAATGGGTGTTCATGGAATTCAAGCATATGTCTTCTTACCGCAGATAAACTTGATGGTGACTGGACTTATGTAGGACCTGTTGTTTATTCTGGTTTCACAGAAAATGATGTATCAGATGGCATACATTCTTTTGAAAAAACAGATTATAAAGAAGTAACAGGAAATGATACATTAGATGCCAATTTTATTAGAAATCCATATTCTGAAAAAGATAATGGAACCTCATGTGCAGCAACTACATGGAATAAAGGATATGGTGCCCATGCTATTGATGCATGTGTATTTTACGATGAAGATGGTAAACTTTGGTTTTCTTATGGTTCATGGTCAGGTGGCATATATATATTTGAACTTGATGGAGAAACGGGTTTCCGCAAAAATACTACAGAAGCAAAAGCAAATTATACAGATTCTTATATGGGTAAAAAGATTGGAGGGTCAAGTGCTTCAGGTGAAGCATCATATATAGAATATATTAACGGTTATTATTATCTTTTTATTTCATATGGAGGTTTAGTAGCAAATGGTGGTTATCAGATGAGAGTGTTCCGTTCTCAAAATCCTGATGGTCCATATACAGATGTTTCTGGGGATTTAGCTACTGCTGGAGGTACTATTGATGGTAAAATAGGCACGCGTCTTATGTCATATTATAAGTGGAGCTGGTGGGATTATGCACATGTGGCACAAGGACATAATTCTGCTTTTGTAGATGATGATGGCAAAGCATATGTTATTTACCATACAAGAACAAATGATGGCACAGAAGGGCATACAGTGAGGGTACACCAGCTTTTTACTTCTGAGAATGGTTATCTTGTAGCAGCACCATTTGAGTATACATCTACAGATAGTGTAAATGATTCTGGTTATACAACAAGTGAAATAGCAGGTACATATGAAATATTATTCCAGAAAAACACAAATTCTGCTTCATTGGAATATAATAAGCCACAGGTGGTTAATTTATCAGAAAATGGTGATATTACAGGAGATGTAACCGGAACATGGACAACCAAAGATAACAGTCCTTTGGTATCAATGGAAATTAATGGTATTGTATATGAAGGGACTTTTGTAAAACAGGACATGGAAGGTACTAATGTACAGACATTATGTTTTACAATAGTAGGAACAGATGATATTTGTCTGTGGGGTTCCAAGTATCCGTCAGATGATGTAGCAGTAGCTATGACAGCAGATATGGTTACACTTCCAAAGATTATTACTAATGATATAGAACTTAAAACAGAAGGGCTTTTTGGAACATCTATTGAATGGGAAGGTAATTCTTCACTGCTTAGTGATGGTACAGTGATTCCTCCAGTAATAGACAGGTCTTGTACTATAACAGCAACAATTACAAAAGGAGATTATGTATTTTATAAAAAATTTGATACAACTATTATGTCAGAAGCAGGTGACAGCGCAAGAAAGGTTGCATCATATTTTGATACAGCTCCATTAGAACTTTCAAATGATAATATTAAATCATTTGAAAATCCTTTGTATGGATTAAATATAAAAAATGGAGTAACAATTAAGTTTAATGCAACGAGAAAAATAGCAGTAGGACCACTTGCTACAATTTTTTCATTTAACCTTGACAGTACAGGAGATCCTGATGGTGGCAGGTTTTATATGACAAATTCTACATATCTTGGATATAATGCTGAAGGTGGTTTTTTTGATGCCAATATGAAAGATTATACATTTGTAACAGATTATATCGGAGATGGAACAGCAGAAATAGAAATCAGGATTATGCCAGATGGTTATTCTGTATATTCAAATGGTAAATTTGCATATTCAAATGAAACTGTTGCAAATGGGACAACAGAAGGTACAGGCACAGTTAGTGATTATAGAAAAGTACTTGACTGGTTGTCAAAGACAGCTGCTTATCTGAACTTTGGAACTGGTACATGGGCTGCCTGGAGAGACCAGGGGGCATTTAATGGCACAATTAGTAATTTTGAAATTTGGGCTGAACCAGTAAAGGAAACTTCTTTAGGTTCAAATTATTATTATTACCAGGATTATGAGGATGTTACAAATGTGTCAGAACTGACATGGGATAATACTGGGGCAAATGCAGTAGCTCTTGAACTGAAAAATGATAATACAAATTATCTTAAAATGACAAATAGTGGTTCTGGCGGCAGAGTAACCCATGACTTTTTTAACCTTGCAGAAGAACCATCAGGAGAATTTTATATTTCTTTTGATATCGCTTATAAAGCCAGTACACAGACTCATACTGGTGAAAGCCAGATTGTGGTTGGTGGAACTGATATGACAAACAAGACTAACCAGGTTGTTAGCAGTGGATATATCCTTAAGCTGTCTAACACTGCCAATAACCAGAAATTTATTATTAATGATACATCTGATACAGTTGAGCTTCCATCTAATGGCTGGATTAATATAAGGCTTGATATGGATAATGACAGGACTAAGGCGTTATTGACAATTAAAGATTCTTCTGGTGGGATTATTGGTACTATTGATGGAAAAGAAATTAGTATTAATGGAACAGGTAATATAAGTGGCGGGGCAGCAGGTCTTTGTTTCTCATTTGTAAGAGGAAATGCATCTGTATGTATTGATAATATTGCTATAGGAAAACCTGGTGCTGCTGATTATGAAGAGCTTGACAAAGCTATAAAATCAGGAGAGAAATATATAAAACTTAGTGATATACAAGAAACATATACAAGTGCTTCTATGGATGTATTAAAGAATGCTGTAAACACAGCAAAAGCGATAGACCGTTCACTTGCATCAGAAGACCAGGAAATTATTGATAATGCAGAAAAAGACATTATAGATGCTATTAAAGCATTAGAATGTGCTAACCATGAATATACAAATACAGACTATATACAAATGCCAACTTGTACAGAACAAGGCCGGGCAAACCAAATATGCTGTTTATGTGGTAAAGATGAAACAAAAAGAGAAGCAGATGTAGATGCACTGGGACATACTGCTGGTGAATGGGAAGTTATTACCCCTGCAACAACAACTTCTGAAGGAGAAAAGGTAAAGAAATGTATAAGATGTTCAGAAATTATGAAAACAGCTTCCATAGATAAATTACCATGGGATAATGAACCAGAAATTACTCCACCAGTTACTCCGCCAGTTAATCCAGATGATGCTTCTCTTAAGGAAGGACTTATGGCAGAATATTTATTTGATGGCAACCTTATAGACAGCAAAAATCCATCAAAACAGGCAGAAATAATAGGAGAAGAAGATGACAATAAGCCTGTAATTGTGAAAGATGCATCACGTGGCAATGTAATGGAAATGAGAGGTACATGGCAGGCAACAGGATATATTAAGATTGACAAGAGCTATGTAAATAACATTAATAATGTATTTACTGTTACAATGTGGGCAAAGGCTAATAATTCAAAAACTGGTGAAGATGGCATATGTGGAAAAAATACGAGTATATTTAACTTTAAGACAACACCTGATTCATGGCAGGAAGGTACTGATGCATATAAACCAGGTTTTGTTTCCCTTGATGCCAGCCTCCATCCTTGGATAAATGACTTTGCTGAAAATAATAACTGGGTTGACAGGAAAGATGAAGAAATAAACCTGTCATCAAGTAAATGGCAGCAGGTAACAATGTCTATTGATGGCAGCAGTGACAAGATTTATGTATATGTTGATGGTAAACTTGCAGAAACAGTTAATGGATTAGGCGGTGGTACATGTGCGTCTCTTATTGAAAGTATTAAACAGAATACAACTGAAATACAGATTGGTACTTTTCTTCCTTGGTGGAATGCATGGGATTTCAGGGGATATGTAGATGATATACGTTTTTATGACAGGCTTCTGACAGATGAGGAAATTGCAAAGCTGTATTCAAGGGCAGGAGACAGCAGTATAGCAGAAAGTGAAACGGCAGAACCTACAGAAACTCCGTCTGGAACAACAAAGCCATCACAGCCAACACAGAAGCCATCAGACCCTGGCAATAGTGGTGGCAATAGCAGTGGAGGAGGATTTGGTGGTGGATACCAGCCTTCTGTAACAGCAGCACCAACTGTAAAGCCAACAGCTACACCAAAAGTGACAGCTACACCAAAGGCAACAATAGCACCAACTGCTAAACCAGTGGTGACACCAACACCTGTTCCAGGCGGCTCTGGTTCTTCTGGTGAAGTTACAAATCCATTACCAACTGTAACACCTAATGTTCCAGATAACAATAATAATAACCAGGATAATAATAAAGACTCAGGTAAAAAAGTAAAGAAAGGTACTGCATTTACTAATAATAAGACAAAAGCAGTATACAAAGTTATAAATACAGGAACAAATGCAAAGGTTGAGTATATTGGCAGCAAAGCTTCAAAGGCAACAAAAATAGCTATTCCTAAGAAAGTTACATATAATGGTGTCAAATATAAAGTTACATCTATTGGCAAGAAAGCATTTGCTGGAAATAAGAAGCTTAAAGAGGTTACAATTAGTAAAAATGTTACTTCAATAAATGATAAGGCATTTAGTAATTGTAAAAAACTTTCTTTGGTAAAAATATCATCAAATGTGAAGAAGATAGGCAAAAAAGCATTTTATGGATGTAAGAACCTGCGTTATATACGTATTGAGTCAAATAACCTTAAACTTTCAGATATAGGTAAAAATGCATTTGCTGGAGGGTATAAAACACCTAGGGTAAAGGTTAAAAAGAACAAAGTTAAACTTTATAAAGATATTTTATTAAAGAAAGGGCTTTCTTCAAAGGCAGTATTTGTAACAGGCTCTACAAAATTAGTAAAATAGTTGTATATTTATAACAGGATTTGTATGGTTTAGCTTGATTATAGCGGTAATATGTTATATTATGTAAAAAAGGCAGCCGGGAATATAAGCCCGGTTGTCTTATTATTGAAAGGAGTATTGGCAGGATGAAGAAGAAAAGTTTGTTTCCAGCAACAGGAGGCTTTTTGCATGGAGGTGACTATAACCCAGAACAGTGGCTTGACAGGCCAGATATTCTTAAAGAAGATATAAAAATGATGAAAAAAGCAGGTATTAATTCCGCTACACTTGGTGTATTTTCATGGTCTGTTTATGAACCATCAGAAGGAGAATACAATTTTGGATGGCTTACAGATGTTATGGACAACCTCTATGAAAATGGTATTTATACTGTGCTTGCTACACCTTCCGGGGCACGTCCTGCATGGCTTGATGAGAAGTATCCAGAAGCTATGCGTGTTGATAATTATGGACACAGGAACCATCATGGTTTCAGGCATAACCATTGTATGAGTTCACCTGTATACCGTGAAAAAGTTTCAAATATTATCCATAAACTTGTAGAAAATGCAGGCAGCCATCCAGGTCTTGTAATGTGGCATATTTCCAATGAATTTGGAGGTGAGTGTTATTGTCCTCTTTGTGTAAAGCGTTTCCAGGATTATCTTGCGGATAAGTTTGACAATGATATTTCAAAGTTAAACTATGCATGGTGGAATACATTCTGGAGTCATAATTATAACAGTTTCAGCCAAATAGAGCCGCCATTTGCCAATGGTGAAATTAGCAGCCTTGGACTTGACCTTGAGTGGAAACGTTTTACAACATGGAATATGACAGATTATATGAAATCTGAAATAAACATTTTAAAGAAACTGACACCTGCAATACCTGTTACTACTAATTTTATGCAGATGTATGGAGGTCTTGATTACCATGTAATGGCAAAGGAACTTGATGTTGTTTCATGGGATTCATATCCAGCACTTCATAACCAGTGGGAAACATTTACAGAATCCATGGAAAGCAATTCATTTGACCATGCAATACTGCGTTCTATGAAGAAAGATAAGCCATTTATGCTTATGGAAAGTGCACCAGGGCTTGTAAACTGGCAGCAGTACAATAAAGTAAAACGTCCAGGGGTGCACAAGTTATTTTCATTACAGGCAGTTGCATGTGGTTCTGATACAGTACAATATTTCCAGTGGAGAAAAGGAAGAGGCTCTTTTGAACAGTATCATGGCGCAGTAGTTGACCATCTTGGAACTGATGATACAAGGATATTTAAAGAGACTGAAGACCTTGGCAATGCATTAAAGAAGATTTCAAAGGCAGCAGGAACTATTATAGAAGCAAAAGCAGCACTTTTGTATGACTGGGATAACAGATGGGCAATAGAAGATATCAAGGGGCTTAGTAATGAAACAAAGAATTACAACAATATATGTTATAATGTTTACAGGCAGTTTTTAAGGCTTGGAATTGAAATGGATGTTATTGCTTCGGACAGTGGTTTTATGGATTATGACATTGTAGTTGCACCTATGCTTTATATGTTAAGACCAGGTGTTGCAGATGAAATGAAAGCATTTGTGGAAAAAGGCGGACAGCTGCTTGCAACATATCTTACAGGATATGTTGATATTAACCAGCTTTGTTATCTTGGAGGCTTTCCAGGTGACGGCCTTAAAGACCTTTTTGGAGTAATAAGTGAAGAAATAGACACATTGTACCCTTGTGATACTAATAATGCATTATTTAAAGATGGAAGCCTTGCAAGTATAAAAGATTATGCAGAAACATTGCGTGTAAGTGATGCAGAGGTAATTGCATCTTATACAGATGATTTTTACAGTGGTACACCAGTAGTTACAAAGAAAAAATATGGAAAAGGCTGTGCGTATTATATTGGGGCAAGAATATGTGATGAAAAAATGAGCAGTATTTTCCTTGAAATGGCAGAAAATGCAGGTATAACTCGTAAAGAACTTCCATATGGTGTAGAGTACCATAAAAGGACGTCAGATGGTGAAAGTTATGAATTTTACCTGAATAATTCAGAAGAAGTCCAGAAAGTTAAAGATGTAAAAGGCATAAATCTTTTAAATGGTGAACAGGTTAATGGCATACTGGAACTTGGAAAATATGAAACAGCAGTTATAGAAAATGTATAATTATAGAAAATATATTTTTAAATACATTCCTGTAACATAGAAAAATCCAATTATAAGATAAAGCCAAGGAGTGGGATGCTGGTATACAAAAATTTAATAATTTATTTATATATAGCTGGCTTTATTTTTAAAATTTCATACTAAAATTAAGCCAGTTATATAAAATAATAGGACGCTTGAAAGTTATATAAATAAAATTCTTACGTAAATTATTTAACATA
>VSNJ01000044.1 GCA_009774235.1 Lachnospiraceae bacterium | reverse complement strand
ATATTTTTTAACCCACTGGCTTATTGTATTTATTCCTGCACCAAATATTTCACTTGTTTCTTTTAATGTATGTCCTGGTTTATAATATTTTACTGCTCTTTCCCTTAAATCTTTATTGTAACTCATATTTACATTTTAACATATTTTATTCCTGATTTAAAGTGGAATTAGTATAAGAAAGAATCCTTGTACTTACGAAGCACCTGTTCAACCTCTTTTCAAATCCAAACATTCTCGCCATCGTCCTCAAACACTTTTCCATATGTTTTAGAACCATCAAGTTTCATCTGTGCATGCTTTTCCACATCTCATGCATCGCTTTCCTGTATTTACTTTTATTACACTTTTAGGTTTTTGAGCTGTCTTTTTCTTACTTGGTACATTTCTTCTTTTACATGAGTTAATTGATTTATTCACTCGTGCACCCAAGATAACATCATCTCTCACATCTCCGTTCTTGCGTTCAAACTCCGAAAAACTTATAAATACTCCATCTCTTTTAACAGTTACCATATCCATATCACTTACCTCCGCTCTATTTTATAATTTGATAATACTCTCCTTTAACATTTTGCAAATCAAAAAAACCATGCGAAGTTGAAACAACTTTGCATAGTTTTTGATAATAACTATGGTATTGTTTATTCATTTTGCGTGTTATGACCACAGTGTGGGCATATCGGAATCAGTTTTTCAGCTTTCTTATCAATAACGGCTTCTGTTATATTCTTAAATGCCAGTCTATTTTCCTCATACAACATTTTGAATCCAATTAAATCAACACGCTTCGTTACAGCTAACTTCGATAATGGATACCTTGAAAACACATATTTCTCCTTACATTTAGGACACTTGGTTTCTATCAGTTCGAACTGGCAATATTTATTTCTACATTCATATGCGTTTCCATTTTGATATAATTTTTGACCGCAAATTGGACAAATATCTCTAGTATCATCAAGTGCAACCATATGGCGTAAAAATATTTTAGTATATCGTCTATAAGAATTGATGTCACTAAGACTAATTGGAATTACTCCAATTTTACTCTGTTTCAAACCTTTGTCTTCGTTCGCATCTCCATAATTCAATAACTGTTGTAATACGCTTGCATCATCAACACCTGTCACCTCGTTTGGTCGTGAAATCGTCAAAATAAAGCATTCATCATAACAATCCATCGGTATTTCACTTTGAACTATTTTCAATGTTTCCTTTATCTGCTCGACATTATCTGGAAGACAATATTTCCAAGGAACAAATAAAATCTTATGACTGGTTGTTGAATAATTAAAAAACTCCGCATACATTCTTTGCTTCATTTTACTTGCATACGTCTTCTGTTTATTCTTCGGCCAGCAAACTCTTGCTGCAGATACTAATGTCTCTTGCTCTTTATCATTCAAAGCATGATCTACCGACAATATACCATTCTTATACCATACTCCAGAAAGTACATTATTTAGCAAATTATCTGCAATTTCAAACTGCTGTAAATTCACTTGAATCTCGTTATGCTTAGACATTTCAAGCACAAATCCTGCATCTTCTTCATGGACCTTTGCTTTCCAATTGCCGAATCTATAGACTGAATCTGCCAACTTTCCTTTATACAGAACATCCTGCTGCCCATCTTCTGCTTGGAAATTGTAATATCTCAACGCAAAGAGTAAAAGAACTCTGCAAAAAATATCATACTCATCTTCAATTGGTTTCGCGATTTCCTCAATACCAACTTTGTTTGCTCCATCCAATAGATTCCAAAGCTTATATACATACTTATAATATTTATCCTTCATAAATATGTTGGTTTGCTTTAACTTTCCTCGTACCGGTGCACTTCGCCTCAAGGCTCTATATAACTGCGTTGATTTGCATTCACTAAGCAAATCTAAAATCTTGCTCAATTTCTCGGTTTGCTCTGCTAAGATTTTCTGTTGAATATAAATATCATCATCATCTAAACCTTTTAATAAAGCATCCTTCGCCTTGAAATAGCTCTTCTGTTCAGAACTTACAGAATGAGAGTCATCCATATTTATCTGCAACTGACAATCCATTGTTTCAAGGCGCAATCGTGTTACAGTTCTCATGAATTCATCAACCAGAGTCTTGGCTGCCTTATTCTCATAAATTGCAAGATCCTCCTCTAAGACTCTTGCCAATAGTCTTTCTGGAATTAATCCGTTCGCCTTAATTCCTTTCCAATGTTCACTATGTGATGCAAGATATCTAATTGACTCCTGACCTATTCTTGAAGCAACTGCTGCCGGCCTTATTTCATTCACTTGCTTTAAATGCTGTTTTGGCTTGTAGAACACATGTGGCAATCTTTGTGTATAATCCAAAGCTTTATCAATATCAAACTCACGACTTGTTATATTCTCGTAAGATCGGCTAAATGTACATAACGAAATATGCAGTTCTTCTGAATCTTCATCTTCAATTGCAGAAAACAGTATTTCCTGGTCCATGCTATCATCAATAGAATTATTTTCCACAGTTCTGCCAAAAGAATTATAGTCTAAAAGTAATGCCGACGACCATGCAGAACACAACACACAAATATTGTATTTTGTTTCATTTGCCTCTATCTCTAATGACTTTCCCTGAATTTCGACACTTACCTTCCCATTCTCAACCTTCACTGCATCACCATTCACATAAGCGAATGGTGATGCAATATCTGATATCATTATGGTTCCAGAAAAAGGAAGAACATATGCAGTAGCATCATCAGAAATTTTCTGTTTTGGATTCCTATCATTTACATATGTTACAATCACAAATTATTCCTCCCCACGGAGTTTCCAATCCATAAATTCTTTTGCAAGTTTCATTCCATTTTGTTCAAACTTCTTACGTAATTTATCTCCTGCATCCTTGTTTGCATCTCGATTCATTTCGATATACTCCAGTTTTCTTAAAACTTTATATGTAAGCTGGTAATCAAGTGCTTCGATAATAAGCTGTTCATCAGAAAGACTTAAACCTTGTCCTGCTGCAACATATACCGGAACAAAAGTATTAATTTGATCTAAAATCCGGTTACCATATGAAATCTTGAAATTAGCCTGTAATATCTGTTCTATTTCTGCCAATAAATCATTTGACTCGGCATCAAACTCAAAATCTGCTGCTGCCTTTTTAAACAATTTCTCCAATACTTCATATGGGAGATATATTTTTTCTACTTCATCAAGCTTTGTTCCTTTTGCACGCTTATTGAACTCCAATACCTGTGCTCTATCATATACCTTATCTGTAATTTCAAAAGTTGACTCATCTCTGTTAGCTGTACCAACAAACCATACATTAGATGATATTCTAATTGTATTACCATCTAATAAATTCTGTGGTCCGCCTACTAAATATCTGGTATTTGCTGCATTCTTAAATTTCTTTCCAGATAAGTAAGAAATTAAACGTAACTTATCATTTGAAGATACCTTTGTCTCTTCGTCTTCACTTAAAGACATATCAGGATATAACTTCTCAATGATTTCTCTTAATTCACTCGCTTCTTTGCCTTTTTCTTTCTCTAAAGCATCCTTCACTTCCTGTGTTATTTCTGTTGGAAGCTGTCTTAAGTCTGTGTCAACTAATTTAATCTTCCAGTTTATTTCCTTATCTTCCAAAACTGATAAAAAGTCTGCAAAATAGTATTCCACACGTGACAGATTCATCTCATCAAGGACAATAATATAAATTGTGTCTTTATAACGCTCACTACCTGCTCTGTACAAGTCACAAGTAAATTCTTTAGCAGTAAATTTCTTACTGAAATCGTTATAATATCCTAGCAATTCATTCCTATCCCTCCAAGAAGACTCTACAGCAACAACATTAATTTCTCCCAAAATTGATTCTGCGAAAATCTTAGGCAAGCTAGTTTTTCCGGTTCCTGACATTCCTTGTAAAATAGTAAAGTGTGAGGACGCCATTCCCGCCAAATATGCTCTCAGATCTCTGTCTGAATAGAATAATGGCTTAGCTCTACTAGCTGCATAAGTTTTTACGTGAGAAACAAGTTGGGGCAAATTAATCGGGCGCATGTCCACCTTGGCATCTGCTCTCTCTTGTACACGATTATATTCTTCTCCAGAAGTTTCCGCTTGCTCAATATCAATTGCTGTTAAAGCTGGACAAATTTCACCAACACTACTCTCAAGCATCTTCTTTGTATTATCAAGTTCTGCTCTAAGATGATCGTTCAAAGTTCTTAGCATATCCAATTGCGAACGGAGTTGCTCGTACTCAAGCTGTCCATTCTGTAATCTACCAAGCTCCGCTTTACTTTCAGCTATTTCTCGGTCTTGATTCTGGATTCGAACTAAATAATCCTTTTCAGCATCTAATGCACGCTTCATCTCTAGTAGTTCATAATCAGAATATCTGTTACATTTATTCTCTAATGCTTCGATTTTTTCAAGAAGGCGTTCATTCTCTTCTTGGAGTTCTTCCGGCGAAACGCCTTCCATCTTTATCTGCTTTAATTTGATTTTATTCAATTCGAGTTGCACATGCTCATACTCATTACGTACTGCATCCAATTGTTCACGAGTAACGCCCAACTGTCTTTGCAGTGATTCCACCATATCTGGATTTGCTGTATCATATACCTCAGCTTGTTTAGCAACTCGTTTTTCTTTTGATGCAAGTTGAGCCTCACGTGCTTCTAATTCAAACTGCTTTGTTTCGATGTCATATAGTTGATCTTCTAAATTGGATTTTTTCTGTTCAATTTCGTCCAACACTTCTTGAATTGCAGCCAGAGCATCTTCTTTCGCCTGTTCAATAATGCCTTCTGCCTCTTTTTCAGCTTTTCCAATTATTCCCTCAGCCTTTTTGTCAGCATCTGAAATCTTATCTGAAATCTTAGAAAGTCCGCCTTCAAGTCTGCTAACGCTTTTTTCCAATTCTACCTTTGTTTTCTCTAAATCTGATATATCCTTCTTTAGTGTTTTATACTTCTCGTCTAACGATTTAGCATACTCTCTTTCAAATATTTCTTTTGACTTTTCTAATTGGGTCTCTTGTTCTTTACGTTTGTTTTCAATTTCTTTTTTTAAGTCTTCTTCCAAAAGTCTTCTATACTCAGCCAGATCAAGTTCTCCAGCTTTCGACGCTTGCTTGGCTTTTTCTAAAAGAGCTGCATCCTCTTCACTAATCGGTATAGCAGAAGACTTATTTCTTCCGTTATTTTTCCCTTTGCTTTTTCTATTAGCCATTTGGTTTCCCTCCTAATCCATATAATTCACAAGCATAACTGTCACTTTCTTAAAGTAATCTTGGTATATTATGTACTCATCTTGTGGAATCTCTACTGGTTTTGTTCCATCGTTATGAGCACCATACTTATTTCTTTTTTCATTAATATAGTCCAACATTTGAATAATGTCTGTACCTCCTGTTAATAATAGTTTTCTGAATTTGGAGTGCTCATTAAAATATGCCTCTGCAATAAGATAGTAATATTTTTCAAGCACCGTTTTTCCTGCATACTTTCTAAAGGAATTAAATATCGATAAATCCTGAACAATAACTCCTGTTTTTAATCCAATCGCTTTCATCTCCTTGAATTTAGCTACACATTCTTCAATTCCAAAATCATCAAGCATTGAATCTATATCTTCTTGCCTTCGAATAACAGTTTCATATTGCTTAACAATATTGGCTTTATCCGTATTAGCCACATAATTATTCAAAATAAGTTCAATAGTTTTAGCACTTTCAGTAATAACAGTATGTCTTTTAACCTGATGCTTTTCTTCGCACAAAATATTTAAGTTGAATACCTCTCTATACTTTTCAAGCAAAGCCTCTGCAGCCGGTAAATTTCTCATATTAGGGAAGTTCACCTTAATATATTGCTCGAAATTAGTACTTTGCATTTCCGGATAATCGGCATAAAACTTAGTTGTAATATTCTCACAAAAATAATCTAACCCAAGTTCTTCAAATTCAGGATCATATATGAGCTCATTATTTTCTCTCATTCTTCTAAAGCTCTCTGAATACCAAGAAGTAAAATTAACTGGAAAAGGAGATTCAACGATAAATTTTTCTGGATCAGCCTTCTTAACAGTAAAACGAGTCTTGATATATACTCTTCGTCTTTCTGTATCAAGTATTTTTACCCTAGCTTTACCAAGATTCTTTATTTCTTCTGCTTCATCCAAATTTTCAGGCTCACTAAAGTCTCTTTCAACTAAGCTTTCTTCATAGAACTCAATTTCACGCTTTGAAGAATCCCTTCTTTGATCTTGCGACATTTTGTTAATCTTGCCAAACATATGATAAGCTCGATTGACTTTATCAATCAAATCAACATCCTTCTTTCCTTTTCCTTTGATGCCCTCAATCTCATTATCATATGACAATGTATAAATATCTTCTCCTCTGACAGCCCATGGTAATTTTCCCGGATAGAAATAAGGCATTACTTCTCCATCCATTAAACTGATGAACATATTTCCAAAAACTTTTTCTGTAGTAAACTCCCCTACTTCCTTATCCTGCAAATATTCTTTTCCCTTGTCAGTTACTTCCTTTTCAGAATAGTATTCCTTTGTCTCCAAACTCGAAAGAATCATTTTAACAACTTCATCACTTACCATTAAAAGACTTGCTATCTTTCGATAAGACATCTCCGGAACGGTTAATAATTCTAAAACTGTTTCAGCTAATGCATCTAGTTCTCCATCAGTTGCCTTGTTTGCATAACACTCTATAACTTTTACTGGCCATGCAATATCATAAGTGATTTCTGTATCAGCATCAGCTCTTTCAAATCTACGAAAAGAAAGGATTTTAGTATCATTCAGCTTGCTCATAATGTCCTTCTCCCTTCTCACATTCCTGAATTAAAATTCCTAATATAGGTACACATTCAACAGTATCTCTGTCTCCCACTACTACAATCAACTGTTTTGCTCGTGTTAATGAAACACATAATCTGCTCTTATCTTGCAAATGTCCTACACGCTGTCTCTGGTTCTCAATATCAATTGTGTTTGCTCTTACGCATGACAAGAATACCACATCAAACTCTTTTCCTTGGAATGCATCTACAGTTCCGGCTTCAACCTGCAACTGTTGCGTATCAGTTAATCTTTCTTTAATCTTCTTTTCCAAGTACTCTGATTGCTTTTTATAGAAGGAAATAACACCAATTGATTTTGAAGGATTGATTTTTAACACATTCTTAATCTGCTCAATTACTAAGTCAGCTTCTAATGGTCTTATCTTACTTCTCTTTCCTTCGTCTAAACCAAAATGATTCTTGTCAGCATTTATCCAGACTAATGGCTTGTCTTCATATAAGCCAAGATTTGCTTGCTTTTTACTATCGTTGACATCTGATGAATCCAAAACAAAACCTTCCTTGCTATAGATTTCTCTATTTACAAATTCACCAATTACCGAATTCATTCGGAACTGCTTTGTAAGCTGAGCTGTTCTTCTTAATCTGTATGATGGGTCATCAAATGCTTCATATATTCTTTGGAACAAACTTTTCTTTAAAATGTCCAAGCTTTCAAATTTTTCATCATTTTCAAACTGCTTAGTTACATCAGGATCTAGCATATGAGGAAGCTGCAAAAAGTCTCCAACCAAAATAACTTTCTTTGCCATTGACATCGGAATTAACAAATCCAACGGGTTAGCACGTGCTGCCTCGTCAACAATTACTAAATCGTAAATATGCGAAGAGGCAAATCTTCCAACTTCCATAGCCTGCTGGCATGTTGCTGCAGTGATATTTGAGTAACGATCAACAATTGTCTGTATCTCATGTTCATCCTGAATCATTTCAAGATATTTCTGCATAATGTAAGCAGTCGCTTCATCTCGATTTTCTAACCGTTGTAATCTTTCTTTATTTAGCTCCTCATCCATCCTTTTAAGACACTGTTCAATGGAAGTAAGATTATCAATAGATGTAGCTACTACTTCTTGTTTTTTATATCGATTCCTTAGTTTCTCAACTACCTCAATATACTTTTTAAATGCAGTTTCGTCTTTTCCTTTTGTATTCAAAACAGCATCAATAAATTCTGTTCCATCTGGGTATTCAATATTTCCATTAAATATTGCAACCTTTAAGCGAATAATCTGCTGCTTTCCGCCATCTTCAAGATATCCCTTCATAGATAGAATTTGCGCATTCAGTATCGAGATGATCTCATCGTTTTTATCATCTTCCCATTCCTGAGTAGCTTGTTTGGACGGAGCTGTATATGATGTTCTACTCAATAGTTCAGTTATGTCAGCAATCAATTCTGGCGAAAGTTTTAATCTATTATCCTCAAGTTTGTCTTTTAGAAGTTGTATTCCAGCTGCTGCATCCTTTCCCTTATTCTCCCATGCATAAACACGATCTCTTAAAGATTCTTTTGAATAATCGATGCCATCTGTCAGTTCTTCAATCTTCTCTGACAGCTTAGTTGTAACATGATTTCTCCACTCTCTTATATTCAAAGTTTGTCTATCAGCTTCATCTCTCTTTCCGCCTTTTCGGTTAGAAGGTATTCCATTTCCTTCTACCCCAACTATGACGTTTTCAACAGCCTCATGCTGAAAACTTGAAACAAGAATTCTTGGAATCTGATTATCATTATGCTTCTTAAAATATTCTTCAAATCGCACAATAATAGCCTTGATTACTGTTGTTTTTCCTGTTCCAGGAGGTCCCAAAACCAACGCAATATCAGGAGTATTCAATGCTACTTCAATGGCTTCTCTTTGAGCATCATTAAACACCTTGTCAGGGAACTTCCGTAATAACATATTGGTTATAGGTTGCTCATGGATGCTTGTCTTATCTACACTTACACCCTTATCAATAATCATGGCTAAATTACTAATTGGGCACTCTCTTGCAAGAATTGTGTTTCTTGCATTTTCGCGTCTCATCAAACGAACGGAATCGCCTGCGATTGAATAGTAAAGGAATCCTTGATTTGGCAATTTCTTTCTCTCGCTTCCGATTCTATCATAAATAACGCATATATCATCATCAATTTCTACAAACGTACCTACATGAATAGGTTTAATGTCTCGAATCTGATCAGAATTATCAAACCGGTCTAGGTTCTTGATTTGTTCATTATTTGTACAATCTATCTGTGCATCATCTGGAAATGGTTCCTCGAATGAACTCTTAAGATGAAATCTATACTCAAAGCAGTCTGTCAGCACGCACTCATAACTGGTATATTCCATCACACCATTTTCAGTAGCTTGTTTCAATACAAATAGACGCTCTAAATCGTTATATGCATCCCAAATATCAAAATATGCTCCTCCGCTGACAATCTTCGTCATTCGTTCAATCACTTCTCTTGAAATAGATGCGCCCTTTGTTGCATTCACAAAAGATACATGACCTCGCATGATAAATAGGTTATCAAAATCTGCCCGGCTTCTATCATATCTAACAAGATTTGTTGCCACATACACATTATCAACCTGAGATACATGCAAAGCTCTGTCTTTGGATACAATTGTAAAGTTTGCCCCCTTATGTCCATACCCTTTTACAAAAAGCATATCATTATACTTAAAAGCGTTATTAAGGTATTCAATTGGATCCTGACGATCCTTTACCCGCATCTTTCCAATGACTTCTTCTCCGGCCTCAATTTCGATTCCCTGCATAGCATTAAAGTTAATCGTATCCTGAAAAACCTTTACTTCAACAATCAAATTCTGATCATCTGCATCAATTACTCTAACGATTGTCGCTGGAGAATTTCCACTTAAGTAAATGTTATCCAAAGTTCTTCTATTAACCTGATTCACTACAATTGAAGAAGTCTCTGAATCTTTTTTTGCTTCGTATGTATCACTCATATAATTATATACAAGGTCAATTACATCACCTGCTATAACACCTATATCTCTAAGGAGCTTGATTTCGCATTTATTATTTCCGCCCCATATAATATCTTCTGCTTGCATTGTCTCCTCCTATAAGAAAATGGCATATCTAAATACCAAACCTTTATATTTATCATCTATCTCAGAATTTGGATCAGCCATAATATCAATATCTATATCACTGAAGAAAATTCGATCTTTGTATCCTATTTCAACTGCTCCTAAATCTTTTGTAATAGGGACTCTGGTCTTTTGTCCATTTTTAAGTAAATACAAAACGCTATTTTTGCTGTTTACCAAGTAAAACTTTCCATCCTTTGCTTTATTAATAGCAAAATATTGGTCTACCGGTCTTGAAAACTTATCACGTTTTACATACAGATTTGAAATGTAATTATTCGTAATCGCATTCTTTTCTTCTCTTAATACAAATGACTCAACTGGATGTTCTTCCATAAAAACCCGCTTTCTGGTCTTTGCATCAAGTACATAATATCTGTCCTTAAACTGCAAGAAAAAAGGTCTTGGGTTTTCCTCATCACACCATGGACAAAAATATTTTCTGTTTTTGTCAGGATTTGCGAAATGCCAATGCCCACATTCTGAACATTTCATCACTTTATTGGATGCCTCTAAACAAGCAAGTGCAAATTCTCTTGCTGTTGCTCTAGCAACACGATTCTCCTTCCCTTTAACAAAAGTCTTATGAAACAGATTTGCTAATTTTGTTGTAAATACTACTTCTGCTGGCAACATCTGTGTCGACATATTGGGGGAATCTTCTTCATCAACATAAGGATATAATCCTCTATATGCCTGTTCTTGTTGTTCTGGGGTTCCATCCTCGACCATATCTCCAACATAAGGATGTCCACATCTTAGCAGTTCGAAAAGAATTACCGCTAAAGAATAATCATCTGTAAAAATATCTGGTTGCATCTGCTTATTCATAATTTCAGGAGCCATATATCTTGAGGTTCCAAGGATATTTCCAGAATCTCCCCCCGGAATATAAATATTATCAATATCAATCATACAAATAGATGCAACTCCAGGATCCTTATTAACAAGTATGTTATTTCCAGAAATATCACAATAAGCTCTGTTTGATTCGTGGAGAAGAGCAAACTGCATTGCAATTTTATATCCAAGGAATAGTCTTCTCCTTAATCCTCCTGTTTCTTCGTTGTACCACTCTGACAAGCTCATCTCTCTTGAAGGAACCAACAACTTATTTAGAGAAACATGCTCCACAACCTTTTCCATTGCATAACCGATATATGGTTCAACAAAAATATCCAATGGTTTTATAAACTGATCTGGATAACTCTGTTTTGCAAGCCACTCCAACTTGTTTAATCTATTTCTATTCTGAAATTCGTTTCCTCTTTTATAAAGCTTAATAATAAACTTTCCTGTTGATTCTTCATACACAACGCCTTGGGCGCCTTGCTTATCCACCTTCTCGGTTAGAAGATAATTCTGACCAGATGTCGATATAATAATCATACCTTCTAGGTCTTTCACGCTTCTCCCTCCAATACTAATAATCCGATTGTTTTGTCATCATCATTTTTTTCTCTCAAATGATTCATCCACAATTCAATCTCTATATCTCTTTCTTTTCCGTCTTTTTCTTTTACTAATGTAACTAGATATCTTTGAAATGCATCAATAGCTTCTAAATCAAGTTCTTTACTAATTCCATCCGTCATTGCAATTGCAATAACATTTTTAACATTTTTCTCCATTCTCACCTTGAATGAACTTTTTAAAACAACTTCTACTAAAGCATATGTCTCGACTGTATAGAACTCATCCATATCTGTCACCAAAATCTGTTCATCTCCAAGCCTCGAAACTATTAATCCATCACCAATCTGTCCTATTATAACATCACCATTACACCAAACAACGAAATTTAATGTTGTTCCGTAATCATTCCATGAATCATCAAAATGATTTTTCCAATCGCGAACAACAAAGTGTCTTATTTCATCACTATCATCTGTTCTCAGTTCGGACTCTGATAGTTTTAATGCCAATCGCTTTACTGTATCAATAGCAGCCTCGGAACCTTTTTTTGCCCATTTACAAGAGCTGACTCCATCTGCAACAGCTAAACAATATGTATCATTACAAACTTTTCCAACAAAAACTGTGTCTTGATTTCCCAGATTCAGTTCTTCATGTCGTTTCCCTATTTCACTATATGAAAATTGAATAACCTTTCTCTCATCCTCCATATCAATCATATAATCACTTCATCCTCATCTTCATCTTTCCACTTAAGGAAACTCTGTATATCATTCGGATTGGTACTTGTCATCCGGTTAATAGAAGACATTGTGATCCATTGAAATGCTTTAGCGATATCAGCCGCATCATTTGCAGCCATTGGCTTACTTCCATTATTTAAAAATGCACTAAGCATATTCAAATCAGTTGCAGAATCCACACTTAAAGCAACACGCATACATTTCTTGCTTCTCTCGCCTTCCTGCATAATTTTGATTGGTTCCCATTCAAGATAATCACTGACAGAATGTCCCGCACCATCTGGATAGTCTGTTGGATATCCATCACTTATTAATACAACTGTTGGTAAGTAATCCTTTGACTTAATTATTTCTCTATCTTCAATTAACTCTGTAACAACAGAAATTGCTTCTCCCATAGGAGTCTGTCCAGCTGCCTCCAATTCTTCAAAATCAATGTCATTAACATCTGTTGGATACTGCTGTACCGTTACCTTGTCTCCTCCAAATGTAATAATACTAACCTTAAATACTCCTCTAATATCATTTACATTTCTTAATGAAACAATCATTTCCTGGATTGCTTTATTCAGAGCCTGGATTTTCTCGCCCTCCATACTTCCACTTGTATCTGCCAAAATAAAAATAGGTAATGCTCTTTCTTTTGTAATACTAAAATCATTTAATCCCATCGTATATTCCTCCTCTACTCTTCATGAATGAAATAAATCCTTAAACAACTCTTCTTCTGTATTCTCTTCGGTCCATTCGAAAAAGTTTTCTAATTCATTTTCTTCTAGTTGCTTCACATTATCAGAAGTATTCGCCTTTTTGAATAAATCCTCCATACTACTACACCTACCAACATTCTTTAACTTTCCATTATCCGGATTCGTCACATCCACTTTGCAAGAACAATTAACCAAATCTTTTTGATTGATTCTTCCAATTCTCTTTTCTTCAAATTCAGAACATGAAATATAGTATTTATCGCAGTCTATGCAATAGAACAATGGAAGCCCACTGTATATCTCTACATCAATTGAATTTTTGGTGGTCATTATTCTATCTTGATGAATTGGACGTTTGCCCATGAGCAGGACACTTTGTCGAATATCTATACTCTATTTTCTCCCCTTTCTAACAGAAACTATACTATCTCTCCTCGGATCTCAAATTAAAAAAACAGTGCGAACTTAATCTTCATACAATTTGCTTGCCGCAAGCACTCTTCTATAAATCTCTTTCTGCAAGTGCTTGGGTTCAATAACTGTTGCATAACCACCCAATGAAAGAATGTCTTTAATAATCTCTGTTTCATCAAATTTCAAATATGAAATTTCAAGTCTATATTTATTATCTTGTTTGTCATATCGAGCCTTTCGATCGTAGTATGAAAAAATACGAAAGCATCTTTCAATCACATGGTCAACAGGCTCAATATCTAGCTTTACAATTCTTGTGTTACTCTTAAGAAAGGTTTGATACATTTCTTCCAAATCTTTCTCATATACTTCACTTGAAAGCTTTATATTTTCCATTATATCTAGATTCATCTTTAAGAATCTGTTTTGACTAGATTCAAATGCACAAATCCTAAATCTATCATTCACAATTGAGAACTCAATTTTCACCGGAAATACAGAAACATTTCTATACTCAAACACTCCCTCTCGAACATTGTCATAAATAATAGCTTTACGCTCCTTTATTGATTTTACAATTAGCGAAATGATAGGTCCGAAGTTTTTTCCATTTTCAGTTGCTCCACCCGAGAATACATTTTTCACTTGTATATCTTTCGTAGACCAATCCACCGGAATGCTCTCTGTGTTTGTTCTCAATTTTTCAATAGTTTCCTCGGATAAGAAATGAGTTATGTATTCATTCTCTAACAAAGACTTAGCTGCTTGTTGTTCAATAATACCCATTCTGATTGGAAAATCTGCAGCAATTGCTGATTCATATTGTCCATCTGAATATTTAAAGACAAGTTCCTCTCCCTCTTTGATAGAAAAAATCGCATCTGTCACATCGAAATCTGCTTCTCCTGTCAACAGCTGTTCAATTAATAAGTTCACTTCCCCTCTACTATACTTCTGATTGTTTTGGAGTAAATATGATATGAACTCAAAATACTTATTTTCAGTTTCGTCAAATAGATTCATAATTCATAACCGCCTTTTTCCAATCGTTTGCTATTGTTTCTCGAGTATTTCTGCCTTCACTCGATATCACTTTTGCTCTTTCCCCAAAACTACGTATCCAAGGAATCATCTCATCTGGATCTCGTACCTTTATTTTGTATTCATATACTCTATCCATCTTTTTTGTTATTTCCCCACCATGACCTTCATACTCAATACGACGTAATATATATGGTTCCTTCTCTTCATCAAATCTGAATTCTATAATTAATTCCTTCAGTTCTTCATTTATTCCAGACGTACACCAGCACTCTTTAATAAAACATTTCATACTTTCAACAATGCTTTTCTCTTTTGAATCCATAGTTCTTCTAGGTTTTACTGAAGTAATTTTATCCACTCGTATTACTCTCTGTTTATTATTTGAATTGTTAAAGCAGTACAAATACTGTCTTCCATATGTACTGTCATGGATTACAATTACCGGAAAAGCTTCGATTGGTTCTTGCTCTTGCATCTGTATGCTTAATGAATGTCCACTTTTACATCCTCGCAGAATATCTAACAAAACATCATTATCTAAAGAATCAAAAAAATGATTATGTTTAAAGGCAAAAACCTTTTCATTATCGATTTCAAGATTTCTCTCGCATTTCATATACAAATGAAGTTTTTCCTCAAAAAAGTAATATGGAACTTCCAATGGTGAAACATTCTTTACAAACTTTAGGTATAAACTCAAATCGTAAAGCTCATCATCGGTAAAGTTTTCCCAGATATCCTCTGTCAAACTATAAAAAACCGTTCTTCCTTCTTTACGGAACTTTATATACCCTTTTTCAACAAGTTCATCCAACTTTACTCGTAAGTTATCCTTGGTAAAAACAACCGTTGTATTGTAATTTGGCAAAGCCTCCAATATTTCAGGAGCAGTCATTTCTTTTCTCTCACCCAACAGCTGTTGCACAAAGAAAAATGCCATTACATCCAATGCTGTAAAAGATTTGTTGCGAAAAGTTCCTGACAAATAATTCTTTTCACTATCTTCTATATGATACGAACAATACAAAAGAACCTTCTTATCAACACGACGCTTCTGAATGAACTTATCAGGAAGATAAGCGCTTATTCTTCTCTGTTCATTATCGTATTTTCTTCCGCTGATTCCCATTTCGATAAAATCATCTCGTGTAAAGCAACCGTAAATATAAATATCCCTCAGAATTTGCCTTATATTCTCATAGTCTCTTATCAAGAGTACGCTATCGCGCAGAGCCATAGTACACCTCCCTACTTCTTTCTCCAATCTCTATACTGACCAGTTGTCACTCTGTCATCAGATGGTTTTTCAGCCAATGCCGGAATTGCCCAATCTCGTCCAAACTTTACTACACCTTGAATTCTTCCACTTGAACATAATTCCTGTACTCGTCTTGGTGAAACGTTCCATTTTTCAGCTACTTGTTTAATTGTTAAATATCCTTCCATCTTTTAATTCCTTTATAAAATCAGACAACAATACATATTTTGAAACAATAATCTGTCTCATTTTTATTCTATACATCATGGCGAACAATGTCAAACAAATTGCAATAATAATTCATCTCAAAATGAGCTCTCAAACACGCATAAATTCTAGCCATAACAAAAACAAAGCACCTCCACATAGGAAGTGCTTCAAACAACATAATCTCGTTCCTTATTCAGTTTTCAAGTAAATCTGCACCTTACCATACACAACCGCCAGATTCACACTCTCCACTTTCTCCGAAGTAACCAATACCGTAAAGGAAGTTGCCACCTCATCCGGCTTCGTGATTCTGTTACCGACATTGTCATATACCTCGCTCATATAGACATTCTCAGCAAACAATTCCAAAAGTTCTGTTTCAGGATTTAGCGCATACACATCCACGATATCTCCTTTTCGAAGAGATCCGTTTACACCACCATCAAAGGATTCTGTCGGAAATGATGTAATCTCATAATCATTCTTGTACTTATCCATCACAATATCCTTGTCTGCAATATCATCCTTCATAACCATCTGTGTCTTGGTCATGGCATTTTCAATATAGAACCCATCCTTGGGCAACTCATCCAAGGATTTATAGGCACAGGTTGGAATCGCTGTTAAGTCCACAGATATCACTTCAAAATACTTTCCTGCGTCTTCGCTCTTTACAAATGTATTAACAGCCACATCCTCACGCATGGCAAGAACCGAGTCCTTTAAGCTTTCTTCTTCAAGTTTATTCTGCATAACAAGGTACAATGCACATACTACAATGCCTACAAAGATAAGCGGCAATACCACTACCTTGCAAACAGAAATGAGCTTATCCTTTACACCTGCACCTGTGCTTTCTTTCTTCTTGGAAGCTTTAGCATTCTTCTTTGCCTTACGCTCCATCTTCTTTCTATCTTCATCACTAATCTTTTTCTCAAACATTTTTCAAATTCTCCTTCCTTAATTGTTGATCTCCAAGGTACAATAGATGTCCTTGGTTTTTGTTATAAAATTTCCATCGATTATGTTCTTTATGTCAAATTTCACACGACCATAAGCTGATGTTTCTCTGACAATATCCCCTTTCGGAAATCTTACGTTTCCTACTCTTCCGGTCGATACACTCTTGTTTCCTCCTGGTCCACTGTAGGACGTAATCTTCATCTGGCGCCCTTCCACCCCATAGCAGATGTAAGAATCAAATGCGAAATTATAATAAAAACCTGTTGTTTCTGCTATAGCAGCATTCATGTAATCCACAAACAAACCATGTGCCTCATCTACACTTCGAAATCTAATAACCGATGTTTCCGTCATCTCATAAGTTTCAAAATAGTAGATATCATCCGCTATCAAACTGGCGAGCACAGAATCAGCAAGGGAATCATCCACATGATGCTGATGCGTCATAAGTCTTGCCACCTGTGCCAAATATAGTGTAAGCACTACCATCATAAGAGCCAGAGTGAACATCACCACATATCCGATTGCTCCAGTGGTTTTCTTCTTTTTTACTATCATCTTCATCCTGCCACCCCTACTGCTTCGCCGTGGTCTGTCGGTTAATCGTTATTGTCACTGGATGATTGGATACCTTTGAGATGCCACCCACAAAAGCTAACACATTCTTGTTGTAGGTTCCCGAAATCTTAAGATAGATTTGATCGCCATAATTTACTTCCCGCATAGTCGTACCACTAAGGGAAATATTGTATAGTCCATAGCTTTCAAGCTCTGCAATCAAAGCTGTCTGATCCGACGCTGGCAGATAACCTTCCGTTTCCATGATTAGCATATACTCTCTTGTGGTCTGTCTCATTCCCCACTTATCAGAGATACCAGAAAAGGCACCAAAGATGATAACTAAGAATGCACACATGACAACCATATTAATCATCATGACAAGCATGTTTTCAATCATGGAAGCTTGCTCTTTATTTTTTAATACTTCAATCAATCAAACCACCTGGTACCATAAGAGTATAAGAATTAAATCTTTCAGATTTGAATCTTATACTCTTTTTCTTTATTATGTAAAGGACTGGTTAACGTGCACCACACTTGAGCTTCGCGCTCGCAGGGGAGAACAGTTAGCCATACTTGTCATAATGTATTCGGTTAAGCAAGTTGTCCCTCATACTTTGAGCGTTCGTTTAAACAGCCAGGATGAATATATGATTAAGAGATGGAATCAGTCTGCAATAGCCTCTCGGATTCATAATAGCTAGTTTAGATTTGTGTGTTGACAATTGAATATTGTGGAATTTTGGAAAGATATAAAATAAACATTGAAAAAAGGGCGCACTTATCCCTCAGGATAACCTCATAAAATAAATATTTTATAAAACCAAATGATATATAAACATTTTTTTATTTTCCAGAACTGTATATTCCTGGTATAATCTTTAGTAAAGATTATACCAGGAGGAAAATTATGGCACGGAAATCAGGAAAAACCTAAGATATACAGGAAACATTAAAAGATTACAACATTGGTATAAAAGATATTGGAAACAATGATATTTTTATACACAGTCTTTCAAAAGAAGCAGCAAAAGTACCAGATTACAGGCATCCGTCTTATGTAAAACACAAACTGCAGGATATTCTTTCCATATGTATCCTGGGGTTTCTTGCAGATTGCAATGAATTGGAAGAAATAGCAGATTCCGCACGCCAGAAAGAAAAGTGGCCAAAAAAGTATCTGGAACTTCCTAATGGTGTACCATCTTCTGGCACTATAAGGGTAGTGGCAGGGAATATTGATGCTGCATATTTTTACCAGGCTGTAATACAGTCCATGGAAGCTCTAGTAAATGATGTACATACTGCTGTTACAGGACAGGACAATGAAGTGGGAATCCTTTCAATGGATGGCAAGGAAAGCAGAGGTTCAAAAAGAACAGACAGTAATAATGGTAATATAAAGCCTCTGCACACATTAAATTTATATCCATCAGGTTGTGGTTTTTGCATAGGACAGGAATTTATAGAGGAAAAAACAAATGAAATCCCAGCAGGGCCAGTGCTGTTAGGAAAAATGGATTTAAAAGGAAAGGTTGTAACATGGGATGCCCTTAATACCCAGAAAGAAACAGTGGAAGCAGTTATACGTGGGAAAGGGGACTATGTGGCAGCATTAAAAGGGAACCATTCTTTGTTTTATAAAGAACTGGTGGAATATTTTTCAGAAGAAATACTGGATGGGATGGAAAAACTACCATGACATTATAAAAAAACAACAGAAAAAGAACATGGCGGAATAGCAATAAGGGAATATTACCAGACAGATGAAACCGGATGGTATGAAGACAAAAAGAAATGGAAAGGCCTTGCAACATTTGGAATGGTGAAAAAGAAATTGGAAAAGCCAGATGGCATAATAGTAGAAGAAAGAAGATATTATATAAGCAGCCTGCCAGTAGATGTGGAACTGTTTTCAAAAGCAGTAAGGGGGACACTGGGGAGTAGAGAACAAGCTCCACTGTCATCTGGATTTTACATTTAAGGATGATTACAATACAACAGCAGAAAAAACATGTGCTAAAAACATGCAGATGTTAAAAAAGATAGCACTGGCAATACTGCGCATTGTGCAGACATTGTATGGCCAGAGTCGGAAAAGGATAAGGAAAACAATAGCAAGGGACTGTGAAAAAGAACTGGAAAATATATTGTCAGCATTATCAGCAGATGCTATAAAGCGAGCATTATATAAAGTATCAAACTAAAAAAACAGGTTATAAATTCTTTTTATTGGCAATAACTTTTTATGCGGTTATCCTGCTCTGGTATTAGACACCGGTTTACTAAATCCTTACATAACCTCCGGCATAACTGAATAGGAAGGGAACAGGTTTTTTTACTGTATTTTTGTGTAATTTCATCATAATAATCCTGAAATGCTTTTACAGATAAATTTTGCAACTGGAATTTCGATATTCTATATGGATGGAAATATCTTTGCATACTTCTATAATAAGAATAATATGCACTATCTGTAATTGTTCCTTTGACTTTGCCTTCCATATATTCAGTCATATATTCCCCTAATATTCTGGTTTTCTTAAAATTTATATCGTTTCCATTGTTTTTATATTCTTTCTCCCATGCCTGCATAGCCATAATAGCAGCCAGACGTGCTTCTTTCTCTGTTGAACCCCTCCTCATAAATCTTTTAAGTTTAAGTGTTTTAGGATTGATAAGATTAGATTGTATGACACATTCATACTTTCCAGGGGATATTTTTCTACATGAACCTTCTCCATTACTCTTTTTTGTCTTCAATAATATCCTCCTCCAATTATGATAGTTGTATGATAGTTTCCATAAAACTGCATATATGATAGTTTCTGATGTATGATAGTTTTTGAAATTTATCATTTCTGATATTATGATATATATTTATGATAGTTTAGCTGGTTTCTAAGACACCCAAAAGAGGTATCAAAGGAATCCATTTCCCTTGATACCCCCATTTTACCGCATTCCTGAAGTATCAGATTTTTGCAGAAAACCTATACTTATGCATTGACAATATCACCAAAATCTTTTTTAAGTGAAGCACCACCAATAAGACCACCATCAATATCAGGTTTTGCAAGTAATTCTTTTGCGTTGCCTGCGTTCATTGAACCGCCATACTGGATGCGTACAGCTTCTGCTGTTTCTTCATTATATATTTCAGCTATAAGGTCACGTATTCCTTTGCATACTTCCTGTGCCTGGTCTGCCGTAGCTGTTTTGCCTGTACCAATAGCCCAGATTGGTTCATATGCAATAACAAGGTTTTTAACCTGGTCTGCTGTTATACCTGCAAGGTCTGACTTAATCTGCAGACGTATCCAGTCCATAGTTACACCTGTTTCCCTCTGTTCAAGTGACTCACCACAACAAAGAATTGGTGTAAGCCCTGCTTCAAATGCTTTTTTAACTTTTTTATTTAACAGGCAGTCGTCCTCTTTAAAGTAATCACGGCGCTCTGAATGTCCAATAATTACATATTTTACACCTGCATCTACAAGCATAGCAGCTGAAACTTCACCTGTATAAGCTCCACTTTCTTCAAAATACATATTTTCAGCACCAACTTCTACATTAGTACCCTTTACAGCGTCTATAACAGGTACAATATCAACAGCAGGTACACAATATACTACATCTACAGCATCATTTTTAACTAAATCTTTTAATTCATTAACTAAAGCAACTGCTTCGCTTGGAGTCTTATTCATCTTCCAGTTGCCTGCAATAATTCTTTTCCTTGCCATTATAAACCTCTTTCTGTGTGCCTGTGCACACAATAACTATTGTAATTATTTGTCGTCTGCTGCTGCTACGCCTGGAAGCTCTTTACCTTCTAAGAATTCAAGGGAAGCGCCACCACCAGTAGAAATATGTGTCATCTTGTCACCGAAACCTAACTGGTTTACAGCTGCTGCACTGTCGCCACCACCGATAATTGTTGTTGCGTCTTCAAGTTCTGCCATAGCCTTAGCTACTTCAATAGTTCCTTTAGCAAAATTAGGCATTTCAAAACATCCCATAGGTCCGTTCCATACTACTGTTTTTGCGCCTTTGATGGCATCTGCAAAAAGCTTTGCTGACTCTTCTCCTATATCAAGACCTTCCATGTCTGCAGGAATCTCACCACGGCCTACAGTTTTATAATTAGCATCATTTGAGAAATCATCTGCTGCAACAGTATCAATAGGTATAAGAAGTTTAACACCCTTCTCTTCTGCCTTTTTCTCCATATCAAGTGCATACTGCTTGTAGTCTTCTTCAAGAAGTGACTTGCCGACTTCTTCACCATGTGCAGCCATAAATGTATAAGCCATGCCACCACCAATAATAAGAGTATCAACTTTGTCAAGAAGATTATTGATTACTGAAATCTTTGAAGAAACTTTAGCACCACCAAGAATAGCTACAAAAGGCCTTGTTGGATTATTTACTGCATTTCCAAGGAAATCAATTTCTTTTTGCATAAGATATCCAACTACACAATCACCATCAACATACTCTGTAACGCCAACATTTGAGCAGTGTGCCCTGTGTGCTGTACCAAATGCATCATTTACAAATACATCGCAAAGGGAAGCAAGTTCTTTAGAGAAAGCCTCACCATTCTTGGTTTCTTCTGCTCTGTAACGTGTGTTTTCAAGAAGTATTACATCACCTTCATTCATAGCATCTACAGCAGCTTTTGCATTATCACCAACAACGTTATTATCTGCTGCAAATTTAACTTCTTGTCCTAAAAGTTCTGAAAGCCTTTTTGCAACTGGTGCAAGTGAAAGCTCTGGCTTAGGCTCTCCCTTAGGCTTGCCTAAATGTGAACAAAGGATAACCTTTCCTCCATCTGCTATTAACTTTTTGATTGTTGGAAGTGCTGCTACAAGACGGTTTTCATCTGTAATCTTTCCATCCTGTAATGGCACATTAAAGTCACACCTTACTAATACTTTCTTACCCTTTACGTTGATATCGTCAACTGATTTCTTATTTAACATAATTTACCTCCCTTAATACATATAGATAGAATACTGGTATCATGCCAGTATAGAAAAACGGACCCGGTCCAAAACAGACCGGACCCGTACATGAAGCGTAATCCAGATATAATTATACTTCCAGAAAAAACATATTATGATAACTCTGAGAAGTACTTGATTGTCCTTACCATCTGTGATGTATAAGAATTCTCGTTATCATACCATGAAACTACCTGTACTTCATAGAGGTCATCTGATACCTTAGAAACCATTGTCTGTGTAGCATCAAAGAGAGAACCAAATCTCATTCCAATGATATCTGAAGAAACGATTTCGTCTTCATTGTATCCAAATGACTCATTTGCTGCTGCTTTCATAGCTGCGTTAATGCCTTCAACAGTTACATCACTCTTCTTAACAACTGCTGTTAAGATAGTAGTTGAACCTGTAGGAGTTGGAACACGCTGTGCAGAACCAATAAGTTTTCCGTTTAACTCTGGGATAACAAGACCAATAGCTTTAGCAGCACCTGTGCTGTTAGGAACAATATTAACTGCTGCAGCACGTGACCTTCTTAAATCACCTTTTCTCTGTGGACCGTCAAGTGTCATCTGGTCACCTGTGTAAGCGTGGATTGTTACCATAATACCAGACTGTACTTCTGCATACTTGTTAAGTGCATCAGCCATAGGAGCTAAACAGTTTGTTGTACATGAAGCAGCTGAAATAATCTTATCATCAGCCTTTAATGTCTCATGGTTTGTGTTGTATACAATTGTAGGAAGGTCATTACCTGCTGGAGCTGAGATAACTACCTTACGTGCACCTGCATTGATATGTGCCTGTGCTTTGTCCTTTGATGTATAGAAACCTGAACACTCAAGAACTACATCAACACCAAGCTCACCCCAAGGGCAGTTGTTAGCATCAGGGAATGCATAAATCTTGATTTCCTTACCATCAACTGTAATTGAATCCTCACCTGCTGAAACAGTATCAGCTTTGTCATACTTACCCTGTGATGAATCATACTTTAAAAGATGTGCAAGCATCTTAGGGCTTGTAAGATCGTTGATAGCTACTACTTCATAACCTTCTGCACCGAACATCTGTCTGAATGCAAGACGTCCAATACGTCCAAAACCATTGATTGCAACTTTAACTGCCATTTTTTTAATTCCTCCTAAATAAAAAGATTTATACTATGCAGGCTTGTCCTTTGTACATAGACTATATCTTTGACATAAATGGAAAGATATGGAAAAACCTGCCAGAATACTGCTTTGGATATCCTCCTTTCCTATTGTACCCAATTAGGGAAAAAATTTCAAGAAAAATTTTTGTACATATGCCATAAAATCAGAAATCCCCTATTTTCTAAGTGAAAGTTAATACTGCTATTTTAGTTTTTTGTCTATTAAAATATAAATACTTATTTATTTTCCCGCAAAACTCTTGTAATTAAAAGTGCTATTAGTTATAAATTTTTTTACTTTTTGGCAGATTTATGGATTTCTTTAAATAATTCTACTATTTCTACATTATCTGGATAATCCACTACATATACTGCCTTGTCTGTTGAAATACTCTCTCCATCTGCAGATATTGAAAAGTGGAATTTACTTCCGTCTTCTTGTATACATTCAAAATAATTTTCATAACCACAAGGAGCTTCAGCTAGTTTTTTATCTGATTTCAAATATGTTTCCAGTTTCTTTAACTGGTCTTCTGTAAACTCAGTCACATCCATACTTCCATTAACAGACAGGCTGGCATTTTGTATAGAACTGAACCCGTCTTTCCCCTGGCTTTCCCAGTTAATCCACTTCTTTATAATATTTTCTGCTTTCATCGAGTGTAAAAAGATTTGATAATATTTTTTTCCTGTATCTGTCCGGACTGGAATATTTTTTGCAAAATTTTTCTTGTTATCCTTTGCAACAGAAATCTCATGGTATCCATTTCCAAAATTTATTATACTTATTGTCCGGAATTTATTATGGCTATTTAAATATAATATATGCGTTTCTATTTTAACCATTTTTTTTAAAACCTTTTCTGGAACATTATCTACTATTTCTGCATTTTCCAGAGCATCTACATATTGTACGATTTCATGCTTTGGAGGATTATAATGTTTTTCTTTCCGTGACCAGCTCTTCATACTAATACTTTTAATTCTGCATTGTGGAAAAATAATATTTTTGTTTACAACTGTTATCCCAGACTTGTTCTGTTCTGTTTCATTTATTAAAACATTTTCATCTAAAGTCCCAAGGGAAAGATAATATCCAGAAGAAATAGTTTTATCTATGTTATTGCTATCCTCAAATATTTTTTCTGTTATATCCCTTTTTGGAACGGTAGAAGAAATAGTTTCTATTACAGAAGAAGAACCAGAAGAAATAGTTTTTGCTATTTTTTCTTCTTTAGTATTATAATCTTTTGAACCACATCCTGTTATACCCAGGTTAAATAAAATTATTAAGTTTAATGCAGTAAATGTTAGAAACTGTTTTTTGGATTTATTCATATATTTATCTCCTTTTTAATCTTGCCTTAACTAAGTACAATATATTATATTCTTTTACTATCAACTATTTATTACATACTGTCCAATAATGTCTGATAAGTAAATAAAAGAATAAAATAATTATTTTCCTGTTTATACACCTGATACCTGCATTTCAAACACATAGCTTTTTCCTGCCTGATGTTCTGCAATTTCAGCAAAACTTCCGTCTATATTCTTTTCTGTTATTGCGCTGGTATGGTTGTTTATACCATAGTCCCACAGCTTACTTGTTACTCCAAAATCCATCTTCATTTCCCCTTTCATTTTTCATCATCTACAACTACTATGTTCAAAATCTATCACCTCAAATTCTATAAAGGCATCCACAAAATGTAACAAACCATAAATAACCTTCATCAAATTTCAAGTTATTTCATCTTCATTACACTTTTTATATCGACAAAAAAAATCAGTTTTTTAGGTGTATGGAATGAATCTCCTGCTTTTCGGGAACAAAAGGAAAAACTTTTTCAAAAAGATTCCACCTGTGCGGTTGAAAAAATAAAATAATGAAATCAATTAAAAATAAAAATTCTATACCCAATTTAGGATATTTGAGTTATTATTATACTAAAAATGATAACTCAGATTTAAGGAGAAGTTAGTATGAAAGTGCGTTTTACTGCTGAAATTATAGATGATAATGGAAATATTATAGGAAATCGTGTCAGTGAGGCAGGAGGTATTCCTTGTCCCGAGGATTTTGATCTTTCTACAAAAGAAGGCTTTCTTAGGGATTTTGATAAACTGGAAAAAGCAGTACTTAAAGCAAGGAATGAAATTGGCAAGGATATTGTAGAAGAAGCCCTTGATAATACATCAAAAAAAACAAAATTTCAAATATAAACGAAAATTAGAAGTGGAATCTGAATTAGGACGTGCTAATGCCCAAATTTTTGATGAATTAGCTTGGTCTCAACAACCAAAAGAAAGAATTGAAAGTGTATCATACCAGCTTCTTACATCAAAAATGTGTACAAATCTTAGTTATAGAAAATCGGCTGAAATGCTTAATCTTGTTTTACACCGTGATGAAGAAGATTCTATTAAATCACGTACTCTTTCTGATTCTATGAACCGTATTGGTAGTAAAATATCTAGCAAACTAAAGGAAGTATCTGGAAAAGTTCTTATGATGAGCGGATTTAATAAAGAAACTGGATTACCAGAAAAAGAAGTAGTTCTTTCAGAAAATATCCAGATACCAAATATTCAGGCTAAAGATACCTCTGAAGAACAGTACATTCAGAATGCCATAGATAATATAAATACAGAACGGGAAGAAAAAATACCTTTTAATGCAAGAGAATTGGAAATTGAAACAAACTCTTTAGATTGTGTCTATATATCCATAGATGATGTTGGTGTAAAGCATCAAAAATCCTCCCGCAAGCAAGAAGAAACAAAAGACTCAAAATATATAGAAAATACAGTAGCACACATTCAATATGGAGAAGATAGTTATGCTCTTACAGCAATAGGAATGAGAGAAACTATGAAACTTGTGTTGTCGTTTCTTTTGTTTAACAACCTTTTAGATAAAGAATTAATATTTTTGACAGATGGAGCAAAAAATATAAAAAGCCATATAGAAAGTGTATTTTCATTCCATCCATATACAGTTATTCTTGATTGGTTTCATTTAAAGAAAAAGTGTCAAGAATTATTAAGTATGTCACTAAAAGGGAAAGAAAACAAGAATGAAGTATTAGAGAAATTATTGCGTATTTTGTGGGTAGGAGATGCAGATGGTGCAATAAAATATCTGCAAAATTTGTCATCCACTATAATAAAAAATGAAAAATGGTTAGAAGAACAAATAAGCTATCTTGAACGAAAAAAGGAAATGATAAAATGTTATGCAGTAAGAGCAAAATTAGGATTACGCAATTCAAGTAATTCCGTTGAGAAAGAGAATGATATACTTGTAGCTCAAAGACAAAAACATAATGGCATGTCATGGTCAAAAGATGGAAGTGGCTCTTTAGCTACTATAAAGATGATTTTTCAAAATGGATACGAGGATATATGGTTTGGTCAAGAGAAAATATCTTTTACAATATCTGGAGGCAAACCTTTAGATCTGTGTGCCTAAAATTTCCTTTATTATTGAAAAATCCAACCGCACAGGTGGAA
>VSNJ01000043.1 GCA_009774235.1 Lachnospiraceae bacterium | reverse complement strand
TAAAACAATTTATATAGAGGAGGTTCTTAATGTTTAAACATATAGAATTTCCTCTATATTTTTTATAATACTGATATAGAAAGCGTGGAATTGTTCTATGAAAAAAAAGATTCATTTAATTCCAGTAATATTAATTTTAACAATTTTATTTTCTTCATGTGGAAAAATTGATTCAGATGGTAATTCATCTAAAGCCAATATAGTTACTTCTGGTACAGAAATACAAGAAGAACCAAAGGAACCAGTAGAAGCAACTATTAGTGCCAAAGCAGGTTATGGAGATGCTAAACGCCAGATAAATGTAATAGGCTTTAAAACTTATAAAAAACTGGAAAGTGAAATGTATACAGATAAGGCAGCAAAAGATAAAAGTTATCTTGTATTATTTTTAGAAATCTATAATAAACAAAATGAAAAAGATTATATAAATGTGAATTATTTATCAACTAAAGTTGATGATACTGAAATAACAAATACTGTTTTATTTAATGAACCCGAAGGTTTCCAGACTGTCTTCCAGAATATTGAACCAGAAAATACTTTAAGTGGGTTTATTGTATGGGAAGTTCCAAAAGACTGGAAAGAAATTGAAATAGTATATAATGGCTGGAAAGATAGTGACAATCTAAGTATAAATTGTACATTTACCCCTGATGACTATTTTAATCCTCCAAAATATGTTTAATTGTAATATTTAAGTTTCTTTAATTATAAACCAAATGACATACGCAATGTGTTCCACTGCCTGCTTATAACTTCATTATTACTTTACAAGATTCTGGCAGAAGTTTAAACTGCCATACAATGTAAATTTAATATAATGTGTAACATGCAAATAAACAAATATACATTATATTTTTTATTACTTGTATGGCAATTTAGTTATAATTTGTATAAAATAAAAATATATTGTTTGGATATTTATTAAAATATATTTAATTAAAATCATTTGCATTATAAATTATTGGGTCTTTCAAATCATCTGGAGTAAATTTTGCTGTTAAAACCAGACCATCAATATTTTTCCATGCACTATATTCCATCTGGAATTTTTTCCAGTTATTAGGTACTTCCCATACTATAAAACCACCTATTGTTTTACCAGCTTCTATGTTGGTAAATAATGTAGGATAACTTTTAGGGTCATTAACTAGAAAAGTGTGTTCTATGTTTTTACCATCAACTTTTGCAGAAATATAATTTGGATTAATATAATCATTATCAGCACTTGTATTTTTTATAGATAAAAATAAAACAAGAAACTTTTTATTTCTATCTGCTTTATCAGTATAATTATCCCCTTTTAAAGTTTTGTATTCTTTAAGCCCTAGAAACTTTACAACTCTGTATGCATCTGAATATTGTTCATTAGTTGATAGTTTACCTGATTTAGGCTCTGGGGTTTCTGCTGGTACATTATCTCCAGGAGTATCTGAAATATCAGGACTGTCTGTAATATCTGGCTTATTTGTTTCTTTATCTTGTATATTATTATCTGGTTCTTTTGAAACATCTGTAGATGGAGCTGTACTGGCCTGTGTTTCATTATTTGCGTTATCAGCATTATTTTGATTACTAATTTTTCCACATCCTTGTGCACTTATACAAAATGAAATAATTAAAACAGCAATAAACACTCTTTTTCTCATAATAAACTTCCTTTCATGTATGGTATAATTAATGTTATATATATATCATGCCAAAAATTTCAAAAAATAAACATATTTTATATAAAATAGGGATTAAAATTTATATCTGGACCATAAAAAAGAGTCAAGACCAGCAGCTTGATGACAGAGCAATATAATTTTTATGTAATCTGACATTCTAAAAGTAATTTTCAAACACGTCCTAGCCTTGCTGGCATCACCAATGAATAGTTATATATACATAACCTGGTATAAAAATACAATATAAACAACAGATATAACGGAGTTTAATAAACAATAATACCAAAAAAGCCTTGCATTTTTCTATAATGCAGAATATACTATTTACAATTACATAAATACTAAGGAGGTAAATAATGGCAGGTAAGGATTTGTCAGAAAAGAAACTTGAAGATTACAATGATGTATTTGCAGATATTTTAAATACACTACTTTTTAAAAAAGATTTAATACTGCCATCCCTTCTTGAAGATGGTCCGTCAGAATCAGTATACAAAGCAGCTGAAAAAAATTTGCGTGGACAGTACAGGGATACATTTAAATATTATAAAAAGGCAGGCATTATGCTTGCTGGTTTTGGAATGGAAAATGAAACTGAAGAAGAAGATAACATGCCAGTAAGGGTAATGGGATATGATTATAGTGCATACCGTGCACAAATTGATAAGGGTGGTGTAAGGTATCCAATAATAACAATAGTTCTTAATTTTTCAGATAAAAAATGGAATAAACCAATACATCTTAAAGATATGCTGGAAATACCAGAAGGAATGGGAAAATTTGTACAGGATTATAAAATTATTGTATTTGATATAGCGTTCCTGCCAGATAAAATAATTTCTCAGTTTAAAAGCACTTTTAAACATGTGGCACATTTTTTTAAAAATAAGCGTATGCTTGATAAATACCAGCCACTTAATGAAGAAATAGAACATCTGGAAGCTTTTTTAGATTTGCTTAAAGTATTTACTGGTGATAAAAAATATGAAGAAATAAAATATAGTCTCCTTGAAAGACAGAAGAAAGGTGAGGTGGTTACAATGTGCACTGTTGTTGAAAAGTTTACAAATGATGGTATACAACAAGGAATACAACAAGGAATACAACAAGGAATACAACAAGGTGGAAAACAAATTATATTAAATATGTATAACAAAGGATGTGATGTAGAAACTATTTCTGATTTATCAGGTATTGCTTTGGACATAGTTAAAAAGGTGGTTCAAGAAAAAAATTAATTTATATACTATATTTTTGTTTCTATATAAGTTTCAAAATTAAGTAAGCTCTTTAAAATGCACACTTCTTAAGCTTACTTAGTCTGGCAGGAGTTCAAGCTTCTGCCATAATCCGGTAATGGAGTTGTTTTGCCAGTGGATAATCCGCTTGGTTTTAGATATTTTCTATATAGGAATTTTTAATTATTTTGCAAATTAAAATTTATTGTTTTATTATATTCTTTAGAAATAATATAATAAAACAATAAATTATATAATATTAATCTTAATATATATAAATATAACAAGATTAAGTTTATTCAATCCAACAAAAATTTAAGATAAGATTATATCAATAAATTAATTTAATTTTGTATTTTAGAAAATATATATTTTTTATAATTCTTCTATATTGCTTATTATTTATTTAAAATCATTAGCATTATAAATAACTGGGTCAGATAAATCATCTTTGGTAAATTTAGCTTCGAGACTTATGTTATTTATATCTTTCCATCCGTTATACTCAAATTCTAATGTTTTCCATACAGAAGGTACTTCCCAAACAATAAACCCTCCTATTCCTTCATTAGCTGGTACATGTGAAAAAATAGTTGGATATCCCTTTGGGTCATTTAACAAAAATGTATGTTCAATTTTTTTACCATCAACTTTTGCAGAAATATAATTATAATTTATATAATCTTCTTTATTAGTATCATTTTTAACAGATAGAAATAATACTAAAAATTTTTTTCCTTTTTTTGCCTTGTCAATATATTTTTCACTTTTAATTTTTTTATATTCTTTTAAACCAAGAACCTTTACAGCCCTGTATATATCTGAATACTGCTGGCTGGCAGATAATTTATGTCTTTCAGGTTCTGAAGACTGTGTAGGTACAACTTGTTCTGGAAGTTCTGAAAATTTGGGAGCTATAGTTTCTTCTAGTATTGTACTATTATCTGTACTAGGTGTTTCTTTGGTATTTATATTCTGGCTACTGTTATTATTTTCTGTTACATTAGAAGAAATGTCAGAACTATTTTTATTTGAATTATTTATATTTTCTGTTTTGCCACATCCAGATATATTTATGCATAATAATAATACTAATAAAGTAATATACAATTTTTTCTTCATAATATAAAATCCTTTCCAATGAAAAAATAATCCATCCCCCATAAAGAGGAAGGATTATTTCTTTTTAATTAATATTACTAATTACTTTTCATATTTAGAAAAGACAAATTAATATAACTAAACTAATTATCTGTCATAATCTAATATTTCACGGAGTGCATGGTCAGCTGTTTCGCTTGTTGATTTGCCTGATGCAACATTTGCAGAATTATCAGCACCTACAGTAACTTTAAGTGTGTCAGTAATATTAGTGTTTTCAACTGTAGCTGTAATTGTAAATGTATCACCAAGTTCAGCACCTGTAATTCTTGTATCCTTAGAACCATTATTTTTAACTGTAAAGTTATCAGCCTTATGTGCAAATGCACCAGTATTTTCTTTTACAGCAGATACAGTATAAAGGATATCACGTCCAGTATAATTCTGTCCATACTGGTCTTTTACATTAGCAAATAACATATCAGGTGCATTCCACTGTGCATACTTATGGCTTCCACATCCAGCAACTGTATCTTCTTTTGCTTCTTCAGTAGCAAATCCTAATGTAATATCAGTCAAATAAGGATTAAATACATCTGATTCTAATACATTATAATTCTTTGTAAATGTAATGCTTGCAGGCATAGACTCTGCATCAGAAACTTTGATACTCTTGCTTATTGTTGATAATTTTACTCCCTTAGAGTCAGTAACTTCAATTTCTAATTTCTTAATAGCATCTTTTCTTATATTCTTAGCTGAGTTGATGTCATATAACTCTCTCCAAAGAAGTTTGTTTGCTTTTATAGCAGAAATATTAAACTTATAGCATCCATCATTGCTTATAAGGAAATCTGAACCTGGCTTTGGATTTGGTTCTGCATAAACATCATTTGTTACACTTAAATAAGTGTTTGGCACAGTAAGTGTAAGACCTTTGTATGTTGCTTTTACAGAAGCTTTGTTTACATCATTCCTGTTAGTTGTTACAGATAAATCACCTGCTGTATCATTTATTGCTGCACCTGTTGTAATATTTTCAATACCATTACCATTGTCTTCAAGTGAGTAACTTGTTGTTACACCCAGCTTTGATACATCAGTAATATAAAAGTCTGAAATCTCACTAATAGGAACTATATTATAAGATACAGATTTCACTTTACTTATATCATTAGCCTGGAGCTCACCTTTCTTTAATGCAGAAATAGAATATTTAACTGTATTTGGAATTACTTTACCTGTTGTATCACTTCCTGTTGTTGCTGTATATTTGATTGTTCCATCATATATTACACCATTATAAGCTCCGCCTAACAGATTATCTTTAATTGTTTCTACATGTATACCATATTTGTAATCACCAATATAACCATTTTCTTTTGCTGCCTTCCAGAAAGCTTTTGATGTAATTAATGGAAGCTCCTTGCCATACTGGTCAAGATATGTGATATTTTCATAGAAGTTAATTGTTGCTTCACCACCAACAATAATTGTATCATTATTATCATCAGGAAGCCTTACTTCTTTTATAGCAGAAGGGCGTCTCATATCAGATACTGGAAGGATAATATTATCACTTTCACCACCTATTACTACTGAAGTTAATGATACATTACGGTCTACATCATCATTTATGCTAATCTTGTTGCCATTCTTGTCAAGTCCATTAAATGGGTTATATGTTATATGTCTGCCACCCATTCCGTAATCCCAGTTGCCATTAACAACACCATCATGGTATCCAACAACATATTTATCAGCATCTGTCCATCTAAGACCTGCTGTACCATCGTTCTTCTCATAAAGAACTAATGTACCTTCTGTTGCTGTTAAATTAACAGAATTAGAAGAACGTGCAATTGTTTCATAGTTTGTTATGTCTTTTCCATCAGCATCTTTTGCTGTAAATGGAATTTCTACATTGGTATCACCATCTGCAATAGTACTGCTAGGTGTCCCAAGTGTCATGCTCTTAAGTAATCCATTAGTACCAACTACAAAGTTTTTAATTGATTTACCGCCTGTTTTATTTGAAATAGCTGTGATATTTACTTCACCGCCCTTATCTACATACATACCAGGCTCAACTTTTACAGATGAATATTCAATACCATCAATAACATAGATGTCCCCATCTTTAAACTCACTCTTTATAAGTAAAACATTATCAGAAATAAATGTAAGTCTTGCACTGTCATTAGCAGGTGCTATGTTATCAGCAGATGCCTCAATTAAGTTATGGTTCTGGTCATATGTCCTGTAAAGAAGTGAATAAGTATCTTTTGAAAAATCATTTGGCAGAGTATCTAACTTCTTTGTCTTGTCAGCTTTGCTTACAAAACCTGCAAATTCAACAGTATCAATAGCTTGTGCCATTCCAACTGTTACACTTGCACTTACTGCAACACCACTCTTTACATTTACACCCGTAATATAAATTACTGTACCATAAGAGAAAGCTTCATTTTTCTTCTGTGCTACAATTAATCCAGCAGATTTATCCTCTGCTTTTGCATCACATGAGCTTACTGTCCAGTTAATTGATGTTGAATTCCTTATACTTTCTCCATACTGGTTATATACGTCATAATAAATACAAGCTTCATTATCTTTTATAGCACTTGAAGTAGCAATATGTGAATTAGTACGTGTAAGAGCTACTTCATTTAAAATCTTAATTTCTGATACCTTTTCAGCTTCAACAGTAGTTTTTGCTGTTACTGATGAAGTACCATTTGTTACAGTTACTGTATATTCACCATATGCAAAATTACCTGTTGACTCAAATGTAGCAACTGTTCTTTCTTCATTCCATGTGAGTTTTCCATCAACTTTATCTGTACCTTTTGTAATAACTAATTCTGCTGAAACAGGTACTGCACTTTCAAAATTCACAGCAAACTTTGAAGCACTCGTTGCCTTAAAACTTGTGATAGCTCCCAGTATATGAAGACATTATAGCACATTACAAATGCCGGTTTTATAGGAATTTGGAGTGAAATACCCCACACCCCTGCCATTAAGGTATGCTTTGTATAATGTTTATTATTTTTTTCTATAATAATAAATGGTATATTTTCAAGATAATCTGGTGAAAACCGGTTAAAAATAGTGTAAATGGATAGTTTTATCCTATAAATGTGTAAAAAATCTAATTCTGGATAAATTTTAAAACATATTGCCAGATAATTAGATAAAAGTTATAATGTTTTAAATAATATAAATACTAAATAAGGAGAAGATATATGGGAATGTATCTAAACCCTGGAAATAACCTGTTTAAAAGAGCATTAAATTCCAAAATATATGTAGATAAATCTGGACTAATTTCTTATATTAATGAAGTTATAGACACAGAACAAGAATTTGTATGTGTAAGCCGTCCACGCCGTTTTGGAAAATCTATGGCAGCAAATATGTTAGCTGCTTATTATAGTTATGGATGCAATTCAAAAGAACTTTTTGACAGGCTTAAAATCAAAAAATACCATACATATGAAGAAAACTTAAATAAATATGATACAATTTTTTTAAACATACCTAAGTTTATAAATAAAGTAAATAATATAAATGAATTAGGAAGCTACATTGAAAAAATATTAGTAAAAGAATTAAAAGAATATTTTCAAACTTATGATATACCAGTAACAACAGATTTAAGCACTATAATTTCATATATATCAAACCACGTTAATTATAAAAACAAAGGATTTATTTTTATAATTGATGAATGGGACTGTGTATTCCGTGAAGCAATAGAAAATATAGATGCGCAGAAGAATTATTTAAATTTTTTAAGAAGTATTTTTAAAGATAATGGAGATATAAAACTTGTCTATATAACAGGAATACTGCCTATTAAAAAATATGGTTCACATTCAGCTATAAATATTTTTGATGAGTTTTCAATGACAGACCCTGCAATGCTGGCAGAATATACCGGTTTTACAGAAAATGAAGTTATAAACTTATGTGAAAAGTTTAATATAGACTCTGATGAAATGCAGTATTGGTATGATGGATATTTATTTGATGAAAACATACACATATACAGCCCTGAATCTGTAGTTAATGCTATAACACGTAAAAAATTCCGAAGTTACTGGACAAGGACAGAAACATATGAAGCCTTAAAAATTTATATAGATATGAATTTTAATGGACTTAAAGACAATATTATACAGATGCTTGGCGGCAGTAAAATAAAAGTTTCTGTTGACACATTCCAAAATGATATGACAACATTTGCTTCAAAAGATGATGTACTTACATTACTTATACATCTTGGATATCTGGCTTATAATTATAATAGCAGGGAAGTTTTTATTCCAAACCACGAAATACAGGAAGAATTTACTATGGCTGTGGAAAGTTCACATTGGGATGAAGTTATAAAATCAATTTCTATATCTGATGCGCTTCTTGAAGCAACTCTTGCATCTGACTATGAAGCAGTTGCTAGAGGAATTGATGAAGTACACATGAATACTATTTCTGTTTTACAATACAATAATGAAAATTCACTTAGTTGTGTTATTTCCCTTGCATATTATAGTGCACGGAAAGATTATATAATGTACAGGGAACTGCCAGCTGGAAAAGGGTTTGCAGATATAGTTTTTATACCAAGGAGATATTCAGATAATCCAGCTATAATAGTTGAGCTTAAATGGGACAAAACAGCAGAAGGTGCCATTAAGCAAATAAAAGAAAAAAATTATAGTGCCTCAGTAGAACAATATAATGGTGAAATAATTCTTGTAGGAATTAACTATAATAAAAAAAGTAAAAAACATGAATGTATTATTGAGCATATTAATAAATAACCCATTCTAAAAACATAAATCCAGAATGGGTTATTCATTCTGTTTAAGTATTATTATTTTATATTATGGAAATAAAATATTTAATTAAAATCATTTGCATTATATATAACTGGGTCTGATAAATCATCTGGAGTAAAACTTGCCTTCATTTTCACATTGTTTATATCTTTCCAGCCATTATATGTAAATTCCAGCTCTTTCCATTCTTCTGGAACTTCCCATACAATAAAACCTCCTGCACTTTTTCCAGCAGGAATATGTGAGAAAATTGTCGGATAACCTTTTGGTTCATTTAATAAAAATGTATGTTCAATTTTTTTACCATCAACTTTTGCAGAAATATAATTATAGTTTATATAGTCTTCTTCGCTAGTATCATTTCTTATTGAAAGAAATAATACTAAAAATTTCTTACCTTTTTTTGCTTTGTCATTGTATTTGTCACTGTCAAGTTTTTTATACTCTTTTAATCCAAGTACTTTAACAAGCCTGTATGCATCTGAATAATCCTGGGATGCAGATAATTTTTCTGTTTTAGTTTCTGCAGCTGGGGTCTGCTCTGGAGTTACAGATTCATCAACCTGTGGTGGTTCCTGGACAGGAGTTTCTGTTGTATCAGCAGGAGGGGCAGTTTCTTCTGGGACATCTGTAGCAACAGGTTCTGTTGTGTTACTGCTGTTACTGCTTTCAGAAACTGGAGTAGCAGATGGTGTGCTGCTACTTGTATCATTTTCAATTTTTCCACATCCTGGAAGGGAAATACATAACGCTGCTGCTGTTATTATTCCTAAATATACTTTTCTTTTCATCACAATTCACAATTTCCTTTCTAAAGATATCATTAATTAAAGATAATTAATTCTTCATATGGATTTTTTATAAAAACAAATAATCCTCCCTCATAAAGAGGAAGGATTATTATTAATTTATATATGATAATTAATTATGAAACAAGTAATTATCTGTTCATTCCTAAACCAGGTTTTGCGTTACCTGTAGCAGGGAATTTTCCTGTACGGAACTCTTTATCATGATCCCCATTAGTTGTTGAAACATATGCTTCTGTATCAGCACCAACAGTTACAGGAATATCCTTAGAAACTGCTGTACCTTCAATTGTTGCTGTAAGTTTGAACTTATCACCAATCTCAGCACCTGTAATCTTTAACTTGCTATCTGCAAGAACTCCTGCAGCAGAACCATTATTTGAAACAGTAAAGCTGTTTGTTAAGTGTGTAAGTTCTGTTGTGCTTTCTGTAAGGTCAGCTACCTTAAGTGCTACTGATATACGTGGGTCATCCATAATATTACCATACTGGTCTTTTACAATTATACCAAAGTGTCCATTAGTCTTGCTAAAGTCATTTTTATCTTCATCAGACCATCCTGTACCATTGTATACCTTTGGTCCAGTAATCTCTGTATATGATGGGTTAAGAGTAACTGCTGTCTGTGCTGCCCAGTCTTTCCAGAATTCAATGCTAGCAGGTGCTGATGCAGAATCAGAGATAGTAATATTCTTAGATACTGTAGTACCACCATCAATATCTTTATATACAGTTAATACAATAGGTTTTGTTGCATTAATTCTTGTATATTTTGCTGAGTTTGCATCATATAACTCATACCATGCAATTGCACCAGATGAAGCTGCTGTAACTACACCATTAGCAACATTGATTGCTGACTTAGCAGCTACTTCGTATGCAGAAGCAGGAAGTGTAAGAGTTAAATTGTTTCTTGTTTTACCCTTAACTACTATCTTGTTGTCACCAGCTGAAATAGTAAGAGGTCCTGTTACATCATCCCTGATACTGCTTCCAGATGGAATTGTTGTACCATTAATATTGTCAGAGTTATCTGTATCAAGTTTATATAATGATGAATTAGTAACAATTGTAAGGTCATTTGCTACAGCTGTTCTTGGAACTATTGTATAAGCTACAGATTTAACCTTGCTTACATCTGTTAAGTTACCAGCAGAATTCTGGGTAGCAATTGAATACCTTACTGTAACTGATTCTTCTGTTGTTACCTCTTTAGCACTAAACTCAATCTTTCTTGATGCATCCTCAAAAACTTCTGATTCTTTAGGCAGTAATAAATCATAATTCTTACTTGCCTTTACACTGATTACATATTTGTCATTGCTTGTTCCAAAACCAGTAGCTGCCTGTTTAAAGAATGCTTCTGCAATATCATCTGCTAAATCAGCATTATACTGGTCTATATACTTAATCTGTGCATCATTACCTTTAGTAATCTCAACTGTTGCTGTGTTTCCTGAAACAATAGCATCATTATTATCATCGTTTAATTTAACTGATTTAATAGCAACTGGACGTCTTGCATCTGAAACGTTAAGGATTAAGTTATTGCTTTCTCCACCAACTACAATTGTAGATAATGAAATACTTCTATCTATATCATTGTATGCTGATGTATTCTTAAAACGTATATCTTTTCCATAAGTCTTAACATCATCTGTCCAGTAAATACCTGCTGTACCATCATTTTCTTCTTTAACTTTAAGTTCTGAACCTTCAGAAGCTGTTAATGTTAAAGAGTTTGAAGAACGTACAATTGTTTCATAGCTTGTTACAGCATTTCCGTTAACATCTGTAGCTACAAATGGAATCTTAACATCCTTATCACCATCTGCTACTACTGCATTAGGTGCTGATAATACAAGGCTCTTAAGAAGTGCAGTTTCACCAATTACAAATACCTGCTCTGTCTTCTTACCTGTCTTGTTAGCTACAACTGTAATTGTAACTTCGCCACCTTTGTCAACATACTGTCCAGGGTTGATGCTTACAGATGCATAATCTTCACCATCAATTGTATAAACATTGTCATTAAACGTGAATGCACTGTCAACAAGTAATGGGTTGTTTGAAATAAATGTAAGGTCTTCACCCTTTACATCACTTGCAGAATAAGGATTTCCATTCTGGTCATATGCTGTAAACAGTAATGAATAAGTGTCTTTTGTAAAGTTCTTAGGAAGGCTTTCAACTTTCTTTGTCTTTGCATCTTTACTTACAAAACCTGCAAATTTAACGCTGTCTACTGCCTGTTCCATACCAATCTTAATGCTTGTATTAACTGATACACCGCTCTTTACATTAACACCAACGATATATATGTCTGTTCCATATGTGAATACCTTTTCACCTTTATCATCAGCTTTAATTGTAATCTTACCTGTGGATGTATCAACTTTTGGTGTTCCATATGATGAGCTTATTGTCCAGTTGATGCTTGTTGATGTCCTCATGCTGTCACCATACTGGTTTACTACGTCATAATAAATATATGCTTCTTTACCTTTAGCACCTGTAAGTGCTGTAGGGCTTGTAATGTTGATTGCTGTTACCTTTTCATCTTCAACATTTGTCTTTGCTGTAACAGAAGCCTCGCCATTCTTAACAGTTACTGTGTACTCGCCAGTTGTAAGCTTTCCTGTTGATACTAATGTAACGGCTGTCCTTCCCTCGTTCCATGTTGCTTTTAAATCAACTTTGCTTGTTCCCTTTGTTACCTCTGCTGTAACTGCTGCTGGCTGTGCTTTATCAAATTCTACTACAAAAGTATCAGCCTTTGTTGCTTTAAAGCTTGTGATAGCTCCCACTGTATCAGCTGGCACATCTGTTGGAGCTGCTGTTGGCTCTGTACTAGGTGCTGTTGTTGGAGCTGTTGTAGGTGCTACTGTTGGCTTAACTGTTGGTTTTACTGTTGGCTTTGGTGCTGGAGCTTTCTTTACAGTAATCTTACATTTAAATGTCTTTTTATTGTACTTAGCTGTAATTGTTGCTGTACCCTTCTTCTTACCAGTTACCTTACCAGTTTTCTTACCAACCTTAGCTATCTTTGGCTTATTTGAAGTGAAAGTTGCTTTTACTTTCTTTCCACCTTTAGTTACCTTAAGTGTTACAGACTTACCAACTTTAATTGTTGCTTTAGTCTTATTGATTTTCACTTTTTTAGTTGCTGCTGCAGCGTCTGTAGGAATACTTACGCTTGTCATTGTGACAGCTAAAGATAAAACTGCTGCTGCAATCTTAGTTGCATTTCTTCTCATTTAATATGCCTCCTTATATTTTTATTCTACAATGATACATCAGATGTTGTATTTTGTCAATCCTGAATTTTTACATTTTTCACTCTTTTTGTTTTTTGTACTCCCTCTGCCACCTTCCTTTTGGCAAAAAAGATGAGTAAAACTACTACCGCAGCCTTACTCATCCTTTCCTAAAAATACAAAAAACCAATTGAGAAAAAATGTAAATACTAACAAAAGTGTATCCTTGATAATAGGATAATCTCCCATCTATTGTATTCAAGAATAATACCACACCTTTTGTATTTAGTCAACCATTTTTTTCTATTATCTAATCTATAAATCTGTTTTAGATTTTTAAAAAATGGTTTGGATGAGCTACAAGTATTTTATATAATTTTTATTTGTCATTTCAATGTCATAAAATTTTAAATTTCATGTCACATTCATACAATTTTCATGTCACAAATATCCGTTTTTCATGTCAAACTTGCCTATTCCGCATAAAATAAGGGCAAAACCGGCGGTTCTAACTTATCTTTTCCCAGTTATCATGTGCATTTTTTATAATACACTACGGCAATCCCCTTCTTTAATCTGCCTGTGTCTGGTATTCTGTGTCGCACAAAAACAACTTGTCATACAAACATATGTATCATAATATATAAAAATTATATTTATATATTGGAACAGTCTAATGATTTCCAAAGAAGTTCTACTGTTTTTCCAACGTCTTCAAGCTTTATTCCTGAATAGTTAATAATTATAATATGCTGTTTATCTTCATTATTAAATAAAGAAACAGGTTCATCTTCAAAATAATATTCCGACAGGCATGATACATTTATTTTGTTATTTCTGCATATTTCTACATATTCTTTATCAGACATATCTGTCTGTACTTTTAAAAGAAAGTGAAGCCCAGAACCTGCCTCTGATACAACACTTATATCTGCAAGCCTGCTCTTCTTTATTTCTTTCATCAGCTGTCCATGTACATTTCTATAGTAGTTTCTCATTCTGTTTATATGCTTTTCAAAATACCCATCTTTTATAAAACGGGCAAGTGTGTATTGCTCAAAATTTGAAACAGTACATGAATAAAACCCCAGTTTATTATAGAACACACCAATAAGGCTCTTTGGAAGTACCATATAACTTATTCTTATAGTAGGGGCAAGGCTTTTTGCAAATGTATTTATATATATTACCCTTTCCATTACATCAATGCTTTGAAGTGCAGGTATTGGACGGCCTGCAAGACGGAACTCTGAATCATAATCATCTTCTATAATATAGCGTCCTTCTTTGCGTGATGCCCAGCTTAATATTTCATAACGCCTGCTTACTGGCGTCACTACACCTGTAGGGTAATGGTGCGATGGTGATATATGTGCCACATCTGCTTTATGTTTCTCCAGTTCTTCCACAATTATCCCTGAATTGTCAACAGGTATATACTCACATAAAACATTATTGCTTTTATAAATTTGTGCTACTTTTTTATAGCCTGGGTTTTCTACTGCATAAACTTTATTATGTCCAAGAAGCTGTATAATCAGGTTATAGAGATATTCTGTCCCTGCACCTGTTATTATCTGTTCTGGTTCTGTTTCCATATTACGGAACTGTTTTAAATGAAAGCTTATTGTACGCCTTAGCTCCATTATCCCGCCACTAGGTGCTTTATCCATTAATGCGGTACTTTTTTCAACTATAACCTCTCTCATAAGCTTTGCCCATATAGAAAATGGAAAATTATCTGGATGTGTCCTGTTGCTTACCAGGTCAATTTCATATTGGCAGTCTGTCCCGTTATCTATATATGTATTATCTTTGATAATTTCTCCCTTTATATTATCTTTTTCTTCTTTTATATATATATTTCCTGGAAGTTCTGTCACATAAAAACCCTTTTTAGGAACTGAATATATAAATCCTTCTGCCTGCAGCTGTGCATAAGCATTTTCGACAGTAATACTGCTTATACCCAGATTTTCTGCAAAACTCCTTTTAGATGGAAGTTTTGTGCCAGGCTGCAGATTACTGTCAAGTATATCATTTTTAATACATTTATAAAGATGGATATAAAGTGGTTCTGGCCCTATATTTTCAAATGAATATGTCAGCATATATTTTTTCCTCCTAATCTGGCATTACTGGCTATATTTATTCTGGGTATTTTGATATAGCCAAATTTGATTATAATTTATTATGTCTTATTAGTAAATAGATGTATTTTTATTTTAAGGAGGTTTTGAAATGGATAAAGAACAATATAAACTTAACAGGGAACTTGCACAGATGCTTAAAGGTGGTGTAATTATGGATGTCACTACACCTGAGCAGGCAAAGATTGCAGAAGAAGCAGGGGCCTGTGCTGTTATGGCACTTGAACGTATACCTGCTGATATACGTGCTGCTGGTGGTGTTTCACGTATGAGTGACCCTGCAATGATTAATTGCATACAGGAAACTGTATCCATTCCAGTTATGGCAAAATGCAGGATTGGACACTTTGCTGAAGCACAGATACTTGAAGCTATAGAGATTGATTATATTGATGAAAGCGAAGTCCTGTCACCAGCTGATGATATTTACCACATTGACAAAACACAGTTCAGGGTTCCTTTTGTCTGTGGTGCCAAGAACCTTGGAGAAGCCCTGCGCCGTATAAATGAGGGTGCTGCCATGATTAGGACTAAAGGTGAACCAGGAACGGGGGATGTTGTGCAGGCTGTAAGCCATATGCGTATGATGAACAGTGCAATATCCAAGATTACTTCAATGCGTGATGATGAACTTTTTAATGAAGCTAAAGAACTACAGGTTCCTTATGAGCTTATAAAATATGTACATGATAATGGAAAGCTTCCTGTAGTGAATTTTGCTGCTGGCGGTATTGCTACTCCTGCTGATGCAGCACTTATGATGCAGCTTGGAGCTGATGGTGTATTTGTAGGTTCTGGAATATTTATGTCTGGAAACCCTGCAAAAAGGGCGGAAGCTATTGTTAAGTCTGTCACTAATTACAAAGATGCCAAAATGATTGCAGAACTTTCCAAAAATCTTGGTGAGGCAATGGTTGGCATTAATAAAGATGAAATTACACTGCTTATGGCTGAACGTGGAATTTAAATTTAGGATTTAAAATCCAGAAAGGATAGTAAAACTATGGCAACTGGCATACTTGCTGTCCAGGGGGCATTTATTGAACATGAACATATATTAAACAGACTAGGTGCAGATACTATACAGCTAAGACAGAAAAGTGACCTTTATAAAGATTTTGACAGGCTTATTCTCCCTGGAGGTGAAAGCACAGTACAAGGAAAACTATTAAAAGACCTTGGCATGTTTGATATATTAAAGGAAAAGATAGAAAGTGGAATGCCTGTACTTGCTACTTGTGCAGGGCTTATCCTGCTTGCAGAAAATATTTCAAATGATACCAGGACATATTTCCAGACTCTTCCTATAACTGTAAAAAGAAACGCATATGGAAGGCAGCTTGGCAGTTTCCATTATAACGGGGATATAAAGGGGCTTGGCACTTTCCCAATGGAATTTATACGTGCACCTTATATTGAAGCTGCTGGTGATAATGTAGAAATCCTGGCTTATGTCCATAATAAAGCTGTAGCTGCCAGATATAAAAAGCAGCTTGGATTTTCATTCCACCCTGAACTTTGTAGTGATAACAGGATACATAAAATGTTCTTAGAATTATAATTTTATAAAATGATGTAGTAATTGGAACGGCTTATATAACTAGACAACATCAGTTCTTAGAATATAATATTATAAGGCAATGCATTTGCATTGCCTTTTTTACTATTTGCATGTATTAAGGTATTCTTCTACAGATGTAATACAGTTAGCACCATCTGATACCGCAGTAATAAGCTGCCTAAGCTGCTTTTTACGTATATCCCCAGCTACAAACAGACCATCAACATTAGTTCTTCCATCCTCACCTGCAATAATATACCCATATTCATCCATAGCAGCTATTCCCTTAACAATGCCTGTATCTGGTTTCATGCCAATGGCAACAAATATTCCATCTATTTTAAGCATACATTGTGCATCTGATACCTTATCATGGTATAAAAGTGCTGTCACATGGCTGTCACCTTTTATCTCATCAATCACTGCATTTCCAATAAATTCTATATTTTCCCTGGCTGATATTTCATCCTGGTAAGCTTTATTTCCCCTGAGTTCATCCCTTCTATGGACCAGGTATACTTTCCTGCATATTTTGGACAGATAAAGTGCTTCTGAAAGTGCTGTATCACCGCCACCTGCTACAACAACATCTTTGTCTTTATAAAATGCACCATCACATGTAGCACAATATGATACACCTTTACCAAGGAATTCTTCCTCTCCTTTAACACCAAGTTTATTATGGACTGCGCCTGTTGCAATTATAATAGTCTTTGATTCTATTTCACTTCCATCTGCAAGCGAAAGTGTAAACTGGCTTCCATCTTTTGTTATCTTTTTAACTTCACCTTCCATAAATTTAGTGTTATCCGAGGCATGCTCCCTGAATTTATTTACAAGCTCAAAACCTGAAACAGAAGGAATTCCAAGGTAATTATCAACTTCACTTGTATATATTATCTGGCTTCCTGTAATATTATATTTCTCAATTACAAGTGCCTTAAGTTTCGCCCTTCCCGCATATAATGCCGCTGAAAGACCTGCTGCTCCTCCTCCTGCAATTACTATATCATACATATAGCTGCCCTCCCGCAAATAATATCTGGTATTCCAGATATGATATATTATTTCTTTATAATTAAAATTTATGCTGCCAGTAAATCTGCTATTACTACTGCCTCTTCTTTAGTAAGCTGGTGTCTGGCATCTTTTATATTAACACCTGCCATTGCCCCTGACAAATATAAATATGCTATTTGCTTCTGTTCCTGTATATTAAAACTATCTACATTATCAATATTACTTGTTACTGCTATTTCCTCTTCTGTAAGTTTTTCTGCATCTGTGTCCCCTTTATCCTCTGCCTGTATATCTTCCATATTACTTTCTGCCTGTGTATTTATATAATTATAGTAAGACATTGCAAGGTCTGCTACTGTAAGTTCCGTCCCACTGCCTGATGCCATGCCTAGTCCTGATACATTATTTATAAGGTTAATAGTATAAGCCTGGTTTTTAATATTCTCTGGATTAAACTTTCCATTAGCTGTCATTGGTATTGTCCCAGATGTAGCATGTTTAGATATAACACTTCCACTATCCCGGAACCTTGTATCCCAGAAACCAGCCACAAGGCTGGTCTTTCCATTGGAATATTGCTTATAAGCATAGTCTAACAGTTTCTCTATGCCATTATACAAGTTATCAGAAGTATTTCCTCCAAAATAAGCACATATAAGTTCATTGCCACTTTCATCCCTTGCTGTTGCTATAAGCACACGTCCAGCAGCACGTGTTGTACCAGTTTTGGAACCAATTATACTATATTTCTTACCTTTTAATTTATACGTAGAATAAAAACCATTTGTATTTTTTATTTTAAATGAAGGCTTACCTTTTCTCGCAGGCACATTATATGTATTTTTGGATACTATATTCCTTATTGTCTCATATGACATTGCATGTCTTGCCAGTATTGCGAAATCATATGCTGTAGTATAAGTTTTTTTAAAACCATTGCCTGTATCAAGCCCAGATGGGTTATCAAAACTTGTCCTGTCCATACCATATCTTTTAGCAGTATCATTCATAAGCGTTATAAAATTTTCATATGTTCCTGCTGTTCCTGAGGCAAGTGCCGTTGCAGAATCTGCATCCGAGGCTATAAGCATCATATTAAGATACTGCCTTACACTATATGTAGTACCTGCCTTTAATCCCAGTTTTGACGCATCTGATGGAATCATTTTCCTTAATTTCTTTGTAAATGTAATCTTCTTGTCTAAATCTGCATTTTCCAAAGCCACTATAGCAGTCATAAGCTTAACTGTGCTTGCAGGATATATTTTCTTATTCATGCTTTTCTTATATATAACCCCGCCAGAATTTGCATCCATTACAACGTATGCTTTTGCCTGTACAGATGGCACTGCTGCACTTGCCGTTGGTACCTGGTTAAATATACTGCCAGGTACCAGCCCTGAAATAAACGCAGCTATAAGCAATACTATTACTAATTTTTTTATTTTTCTTCTCATTATATATCTATCCATATCTACTTTTCTCCTGTCATTATTTTACATAATTCTTCAAGCTGGCAATATGTTTCAATTCCATTTGCCATACGTCTTATTGCTGATGAATTTTTATAGCCTGCTGTATACCATGCAATATGTTTGCGCATCTCACGCATACCCATTATTTCCCCTTTAAATTTTATAAGACCTCTTCCGTGGCGCAGCATCATATTTGCTACTTCATCTATACCTGGTCCTGGAAGTTCCTCACCTTTCTCCTGAAAAGACTTTATCTGCCTGAACAGCCATGGATTTCCTCTTGCACCACGTGCAAGCATTAGCGCATCACATCCTGTTTCTTCTCTGCACCTGGCAGCATCTTCTGCTGAAAATATATCACCACTTGCTATAACAGGCACTTTTACGGTCTCTTTTACTTTTCTTATGATATCCCAGTCCGCCTTGCCTCCATAATACTGCTGCCTGGTTCTGCCATGTACTGCTATTGCTGCTGCCCCATTTTCTTCTGCCATCTTTGCAAACTCTGTAGCATTAATGCTGTTATCATCAAATCCTTTGCGTATTTTTACTGTTACTGGCTTATTTACTGCCTGTGAAACTTCTTTTATTATTTTTGCCGCAAGTCCTGGGTTTTTCATAAGGGCTGAACCTTCACCATTATTTACCACTTTAGGCACAGGACATCCCATATTAATATCAAATATATCAAAATTCCGGTACTCAATCTTTGCTGCTATCTCTGCCATAAGCCCTGGTTCTGAACCAAAAAGCTGTAACGCCACAGGATGCTCAGCATCATCAATCTCCCAGAGCTTATAAGTATTCTTATTATTATAGTAAATACCCTTAGCACTTATCATCTCTGTATATACAAGGTCTGCACCCTGTTCCTTACACAATAAACGAAATGGCAGGTCTGTTACTCCTGCCATCGGTCCTAGTATTAAATTACCACTTATGTTTACATTTCCTATACTAAATCCATGCATCTTAAACCACCAGCACCTCCAGAATACCTTTACACTTATTTCTTTTGCCTGTTGTAAATAAACTGTAGCCCTTTTAGTGTAAGGTCTGCATCATATATATCTATTTCATCTGTACTTTCTGAAATTATCTTTCCAAGCCCTCCAGTTGCAACTACCCGTACATCTTTAATCCCGGATTCTTCTTTTATACGCCTTATAATATATTCAGTCTGTCCTAATGTACCATAAAACAGTCCTGCCTGCATAGAAGAAATTGTTTCCCTTGCAATTACTGCACCTGGACATTTTATCTCTATCTCAGGAAGGTTTGCTGTATTATTACAGAGTGCATCAGCTGATATTCTTATTCCCGGACTTATTACGCCTCCTTTAAATGCGCCATCTTCTGTTACAAAATCATATGTAGTTGCAGTTCCATAATCTACTACTATTACAGGGCCGCCATACTGCTCATATGCCCCTGCTGCATCTACAATACGGTCAGGGCCTATCTGTTTTGGGTCTGCTGTATCTATCCTTATACCCGTCTTTATTCCTGCACCCACTACTATAGGCTGGCATCCAAGATATTTTATTATCCCGCTTGTAAATGAATACATCATCTGCGGTACTACGGATGCTATTATAACCTTTGTAATATTTAAAGGCTGGTATCCTTTCTGCGCTAGTATATTGCAGATAAGCTCACCATATTCATCAGATGTCCTTGGTACTTTAACAGTACAACGGAACCTCGCTGCCAGCTCCCTGTCATTAAATACACCAAATGTAATATCAGTATTTCCAACGTCAACCGCTAATAACATATATTTTCCCTCATCTTTCCCCTGTTTTTCTCCTATTATATTACCCTGGATTATTTATATCCTCATCCAGGAACTTTATACGGTAGTATAACTCAAGTGCTTCTAATAATTCTCTCTTTTCAGACTGTATTTGCTTAATCTTAAGTACACTCCCAATTTCATCAAACAGGAAATCGTTCTCTTCTGAAGTTACATTTATAAAAAGATTTCCATTATTATCAAACTGCAGTGTAAGTATTCCGCCGACATCAGCTGTATAAAGCACACACATAACCTGCAGTTCTTCCTTTACAGCCCTTGGAAGCCCTGCAAATTCCTGGTTAAAATAGTATTTCTCTTCATAGGCACTTGATGCACAAAGCACTACTGCCTTATCATGGGTATTATTATACATAGCCATATAACCCCCTGACCGAAACCTCTCCTGATACAACACATTCAGTACCATGCCCTGTGTCTACCAGCAGTGCCCCATCCTTATTTATCCCTCTTGCTATTCCTGTTTCTGTCTTGTTTCTGTCTTCCTGCATACCATAGAGGATTTTAACTTCCTGGTCTTTATTGGCGAGCACTGAATTATATTCATCTACAAATGGTCCAAGGCTTCTGGCTCTGGTAAATTCTTTATAATACCTGCTAAAACATCCAGCTATACAAGCAGCAAGCCCTGCCCTGTCTGTCTTCTGGCCTGTCTGCAGGTAAATGGATGTTGCTGTTTCCTCTATTTCTTCCGAGAAATGTTCATTATTGGCATTTATTCCTATTCCAACAACAACATAGTTTATATAGTCCATCTCAGAACTCATTTCAGTAAGTATTCCACAGATTTTCTTTTTGTCAAGCACAATATCATTTGGCCATTTCACAAATGTTTCCACATTACAAAACTGCCTGGCAGCACTAACTACTGCAAGTGCTGCTACCAGTGTAATTCCTGGTACACTGGATGGTTCTATTACAGGCCTTAAAATCATTGACATATATATCCCTGTACCTGCACCTGAGTCCCACTGGCGTCCTCTTCTGCCCTTCCCTGATGTCTGCCTTTCAGCTATTATAAGTGTACCTTCTTCTTCACCAAGTTCAGCAAGCTGTTTCGCACGTGTATTTGTTGAATCTATAACATTATAGCAATCTGCTTTATGGAATAAACAGTCCCTTCCAAGCCTGCTTTCAATATCAGCAGGATAAAATATACCAGGGGATGAAACAAGCCTGTATCCCTTATTTTGCACAGATTCTATAACAAAACCATGTTCTTTCAACTGTGTAATATTCTTCCATACTGCCTGTCTTGTCACGCCTGCCTTTTCACATAAAGCCTGTCCTGACACAAAACCGTCCCCAGCTTCCCTTAATGCCCTTAATATTTCACTTTTCATAATAATACCAGACTATACCCCAAGAGTTGCCATCATAACTGCTTTAATTGTATGCATGCGGTTCTCTGCTTCATCAAATACTACAGACTGTCCTGATTCAAATACTTCATCTGTCACTTCTAGTTCTTTCATTCCAAACTTTTCATATACTTCTTTGCCAATTTTTGTTTCAAGGTTATGGAAAGCTGGAAGGCAGTGCATAAATATAGCATCTTTGGCAGCATTGTCCATCACTTTTTTATTAACCTGGTATGGAGAAAGCTTCTTTATACGTTCTTCCCATACTTCATCTGGCTCACCCATTGATACCCATACATCTGTATAGATTACATCTGCATCTTTTGTACCACTTTGTACATCTTCTGTTAATGTAACAGAACCACCAGATTCTTTTGCATATTCATTACACTGTTCTACAAGCTTTGCATCTGGAAAATATTCTTTTGATGTACATGCTGTAAAATGCAGGCCCATTTTAGAACAGGCAACCATAAGTGAATTACCCATATTGTAACGGGCATCTCCCATATAAACCATTTTCACACCCTTTATCCTGCCTAAATGCTCACGTATTGTAAGCAGGTCAGCAAGCATTTGTGTCGGATGATATTCATTAGTAAGACCATTCCATACTGGAACTCCTGCATATCTGGCAAGTTCTTCAACTATATCCTGTCCAAAACCACGGTATTCAATACCATCATACATACGTCCAAGAACCCTTGCTGTATCTGCAATGCTCTCTTTCTTGCCAATCTGTGAACTAAGCGGCTCAAGGTAAGTAACCCCCATACCCATATCATTTGCTGCTACTTCAAATGAACAACGTGTACGTGTACTTGTTTTTTCAAATATCAGGGCAATATTTCTGCCCTGGTATTTATTAACTGGTACTCCTTTTTTCTTTTTATCCTTTACATCTGCTGCGAGTTCTAACAAATATTCTATCTCTTCATGTGTAAAATCCTTTAATGTAAGGAAATTACGTCCTTTTAAATTTATAGCCATCTTTTACATCCTTCCTGTTCTTTATTCTTTAGCTACTTCTGTTACAGACTTTACAAGCCCTGCTATTCCCTGTATTTCAGAAGGAATAATAATCTTTGTAGACTTTCCATCTGCTGCTTTAGCAAATGCTTCAAGGCTTTTAAGTTTTATAACGTTTTCTGATGCTGTTGCACTTGCCTCATTAAGCATACGTATACCATCGGCATTTGCCTGCTGTATTGCAAGTATAGCCTGTGCCTGGCCTTCTGCCTCACGTATTGTAGCTTCCTTCTTTGCCTCTGCCCTAAGTATTGCTGCCTGCTTTTCTGCTTCCGCATCTAAAATTGCTGCTGCTTTCTTACCTTCTGCAACAAGTATAGCTGACTCTTTATCACCCTGCGAACGCAATATTGCCTCTCTCTTTTCACGTTCTGCCTTCATCTGTTTCTCCATAGCATCCTGTATTGCAGCAGGCGGGATAATATTCTTAAGCTCTACCCTGTTTACTTTAATGCCCCATGGGTCAGTTGCACTGTCAAGTGATGCCCTCATCTTTGCATTAATAATCTCACGTGATGTAAGTGTTTCATCAAGCTCAAGTTCACCTATTATATTACGCAGTGTTGTTGCTGTAAGGTTTTCTATTGCCATAATAGGGTTCTCTACACCATACGTATACAGCTTAGGGTCAGTAATCTGGTAAAAGATTACTGTATCAATACGCATTGTTACATTATCCTTTGTAATAACAGGCTGTGGCGGGAAATCAGCTACCTGCTCTTTTAAATCAACCTTTCTTGCAATCCTGTCTATAAATGGCACTTTAAAATGGATACCAACTCCCCATGTTGTCTGGTATCCTCCAAGCCTTTCAAGAACATATGCCTTTGCCTGTGGAACTACTTTTACACAAGATACAAGCACTACTGCTACAATAGCAAGTAAAATTAAAACTGGCATTTTGCCTCCTTCTGACATACAATGTCATAAATATATTATTGTTATAAATATTTTCTTACTTTAACTTTTATCTGCTACGCCTGTGCTGGATAAACTTACAAATACTTTTACTCCTTTAATTTCATTAATAACCACCTTGGAGCCTTCAGGTATAATTAAATCATCCCTGCTGCTGCGTGCAGTCCATTCAAGACCATTTATTATTACTATTCCCTTCTGGTTATAATTATCAATAGTTTCTGTAACCCTTCCTTCTTTTCCAATCATGCTGTTTACATTTGTCTTAACCCTGCTTTCATTAAGCCTTTTTTCCACAACTGGACGTGTAAATAACAGTAATAAAATTGACACTACAAGAAAAACTGTAATCTGTACCAGTAATGGGACATTAAACAGTGCCAGTACAAATGCTACTAATGCACCTCCCGCAAACCATATGGTCGTAAGTCCTAATGTAATAATTTCTATTACAAGCAGGACTGCTAATGCTATTAACCAATAAAAAGGCGTCATAATATTCCTCCTCTCTTATGCGGATTGCTCCGTTATTATGGTTTACATTATTTTATATCATTTATGGTAATTGTGCAACAAAATATTAACAACCTGCCCTTCTCTGTCTTGCCGCCTCATACATTACAACTGCTGCCGCTACTGCTGCATTAAGCGACTCAATACCTCCCTCCATAGGTATACTTATCCTGTCTGTTATATATCCCATAACCCTGTCTGATATTCCATTAGCTTCATTACCTATAACAATACCTGCACCTCTTGTATAATCTGCTTTGTCATAAAGAATACTTCCTTCTATAGCTGTCCCATATACATTATAACCGTTATTTTTAATATTTAATATAATATCTGTAATATCACTGGCATATATAAATGGCATGCGGAATATTGCCCCCATTGTAGAACGTACTGTCTTAGGGTTAAACAAATCTGCTGTCCCTTTGCCCATAATTACAGCAGACATGCCTGCACCTTCTGCAGTACGCAAGATTGTTCCTAAATTACCTGGGTCACGCACATCATCAAGCAGAAGCCACATATGCCTTTCATCATTAAGTATATCTTCTATATTATATACAGGCTGCTTTGCAATTCCAAGTATACCCTGGGTTGTAACTGTATCTGATATATGGGAGAATACTTTATCTGAAACAATTTCATATGGATATTCCTTAAGCAGCTTTTCTGGAATATCTTTTCTGCCCTCCATTATGGATTTTGAAATATATATTTTTACAAGGCTTCCACTGCATGCTGCCTCTGAAATCATCTTTATGCCTTCTGTTATAAAAAGTGACGTTTTATTTCTGTATTTTGCCTGCTTCTGCAGTTTTATTATATCTTTAACCTGCTGGTTTGTTTCACTGCTAATCATTTATATCTGCTTCCTAATATTAAACTTTTCTACGAGTTCCTTCATTATTGCTGCCTGCTGGCTAAGTTCTTCACTTGATGCAGCACTTTGCTGTACTGTTGCCGAGTTTGCCTGGGCAGCACTTGAAATATTTCCTATCTGCTGGTTAATATATCCAGATGATTCTGCCTGTTCTGCCGAATCCCTTGCAATCTCCATAACCAGGTTATGTATAGCCTTGTTCTCCTCTACAATAGCAAAAAGGCTTTTTTCCGTATCTGCTGCAATCTGTATTCCTTTTTTTACAGTCCTGATGCTGCTTTCTATTAACTCATGTGTAGTATTTGCAGAACTGATTGACTTCTGCGCAAGGCTGCTTACTTCATCTGCAACTACTGCAAAGCCCTTTCCTGCTTCCCCTGCACGTGCTGCTTCTACAGAGGCATTAAGTGCAAGCAGGTTAGTCTGGAAAGATATATCATCAATATTTTTAATAATCTTCCCAATATTGTCAGATGCTTCTGATATATCCTGTATAGCCTGTGAAAGTTTCCCCATCATTTCCACGCCTGTTTCTATCTGCTTCTCTGCCTGTATCACACAATCCTTTGCTTTCTCTGCATTCTGTGAATTATGTTCTGCCTGGGCCAGGACTTCCTCCATGCGCACTGATACATTCTGCACACTTCCAGTCTGCTGCATTGTCGCCTGTGCAAGCTGTTGTGATATATTTGAAATCTGCTCTGAGCCAAAAGAAACCTGTACCGCTACATCATCAATCTGTGCCAGTGTATTATTCAGGGAATTTTTAATTGTCTTCATAGAATTATATATTTCTATAAATTCACCTTCATATTCTGCTTCTACCTCTACTTCAAAGTTTCCCTCTGCCATTTCATGGAGAATTCTGGATATATCATTTATATATGTCTTTAAGATTTCTTGTGCATTATTTAATGTCTGTGCTGTCTGTCCAAATTCATTTTTTGACTTAATACTAGCTGGCTGTGACAAGTCACACTTTGACAGGCGCACTGCAAGGTCACGTATTTTGCGCAACGGCTTTGTAAACTTCTGTGCATAAATAATGGAAATAAATATTGAAACTACTGCCATAACAGCTACACATAGATTTGTCATTTGTATTTGTCTGCGTAGCTGTAAATCCATTTTACCTTTATGCGCATCATAAATTTTCTCTATATCATCAATATAATTCCCTGAACTTATAACCCACCCCCAAGGTTCAAAAAGCATTGAATATGCCCTTTTAGGTGCAACTGTAACCCCGTCAGCCTTTGTATAATAAAATTCATTAAAACCACCCTCTTTTGAAGACTGTACAGTTTTTAATATTTCCTGTATAATCATTACACCATTCTGGTCTTTTAAATCATAGCGGTTATCCCCTTCCTGTTCTTCAAGGATAGGATGGGCAATTAATATATAATCTGTATCATCAACCCAGAAATATCCCCCGTCATCTTTCCCATAGCGCAATGCTTTAACATATTTTATAGCTTCTTTCTTAGCAGCAGCCTCTGTAAGTTCACCTTTCTGCTGCCTGTCATAAATCCCTTGTAACAGAGTTACGACACTCTGCACCTGGTACTCAACAGCATTATCATAGCCCTCATATAATGTCTTCTTATATGCGTCAAGTGATATTGTTATCTGGTCCAGCATATTTCTTCTTGCTGTAAGCCCGATTACTGCGGCAACCACAATTACAATAAAAATATTTACACTTAATAATAATGCTTTTACACTTCTCATAAATAAACCTCCATTCTGC
>VSNJ01000042.1 GCA_009774235.1 Lachnospiraceae bacterium | reverse complement strand
ATCCATTATAATAACATCTCCATAATATCGTTGATTTTATATTCTTTTTCGTATTCCAAATTTTTTAATTTTAACAACTTATAAGAAGCGACATAAAGTGCAAGAATGTGGGCACATGGTTCTGAAAGATTTCTTTCGCCTCTTTTAAATTGCTGGCAGCTACAGTCTATTTTTGTGATTTGGCCATCCTGGTCAATTACAATTTCCGTAGAATCACTATTGTATATTGTTGTGAATATAAACTCCTGTTTATGCGAATATCTTACCTTCATATTGTCAAATGTAGATTCACTGTATTTTTGTACATCAGTTTCAATATCGGAAACTTCATAAAGTTCTTCTGGAATTGGGGTATTGCATAAATGACGGAAACGCACTTTGTCATTTATAATATCAAAATAACCCTCACCACGGCGGAACAGCATACCTATTCCAGATTTTATTTTATCGCTCTTCTGGCCTGGAAGATGTGCAGAAATTTCCTCCATAGATAAACAACGCTGGTCTTTCATTAACTTATAAATATCTTTATAACAGCCTCCGCCTGTAAATCCTGCCATAATATTAAATGCAGTTCCTTTTACCCAGTCATTGGAAGACCATGAGGAGAAGCCAACTGTCATTTGCATTGTACCCATATCAGCACGGATAAACTGAGGCATTCCAAATCCCAGAATACGTACATAAAATGCTTGTGATAATGGAATTAATTTTTCAACTACAAGCCAGCGCCTTCTGCCCCAGATTTTTTCTTCTCTTCTTTGGCGTCCCTGGTAAATAGCATTTAGAGTAAGAATTGTCCCAAAAGGCTCAAATATAATCTGTATTCTTTGCCCAGGCTCTAAAATCCATTTCATATAACGGGGGCTCTTCTTTTCTTTATGCTTTCTTAAAAATGCGCATATATCATACATATCAGAAGGGGAAAGTTCAAGTTCAGTCCCAGATAATGCTGCAGCAGAAGATACCTGGTTAAAGCCTTTAATCCATGTTTCAGGCAGGTCAATTTTCTTCTCTATATACTCTGGCACAATATCATTGTCTATCGTAAAACCTTCTGGATTTACAGATAATGTAACATCTGTATAGCTTCGGAATCTTTGCATTTCTTTTTCTAATTTGGCAGAAAAGTCGATATTTGTTGTTCCAAGTTGTGGTGCCTGCAATAAATCAAATTCATCCATAGATACAGACAGGCAGCCATAAATTGATTCATCAACCGAAAATGCTTCAAATGAAACCTGGTCTTTATGTACAGTAATTACAGGGTCTAATACAAACCATAAATTGTAATCCCTGTCTTTTATAAATTTCCAAAAGTCCCGTTCAATTTTATAATAATCCCTCCATGCATCATATTGGTCAATTTGCTTTTGTAAATTCTTTTGTATATTTAATAACTGGTTTATTTCATTTTTTTTGCTGGAAAGCTCAAAATCATAGGAATCCATTTTTTTCTTTAAAGATTCCCTTACGTTTGGCATGTATTCTTTGTGTACTTTTACACGCCGTTCAATTTCTTCATTAAGCCATGTAAAATAATCTGTTCTTTCTTTTTGCTTTTTTCCTGCATCCGAAATAACAATTTCCCTTAACATAAGCATGGCATCACGGAACAACAAAGGATGATTTAATTTCCCGCAGAAAGAAACTTTTTCATCACGGGATAAGTCAGGACTCAGTCCTAAAGTTGTCTGGTTGTTAACCTGTGTACATCGGGAAGGGCTTGCGTATTTATAACCTACTTTCATAAAGTGCCTACCTCCTTCTGGATCTGGGCAAATGTTACAAGTGCTCTTTCAGAATCTATTTTGCTGTTTGTGCTTCCAATATCAAGAAGTATATGCTCTATTTCCTGCCGTTTTCCAGGATAATATTTTAAAAACAATGGAATAGTGTTATATATATGTTCCTTGCTTTTTGAAACTTTATTTGGAAGATAAAGCAGTGTTTTTGTATAATAAATATATAAATCTGGGTTTGTTTCATTTAATTCCGAAAAGGCAAGTTTCATTTTTTGTGAAAGATAAGCTTTTACTTCAACACATGGGTGTTCCATCATACGTAAAATAAATTGCGTTGGAACCTTGTTTCCATACCAGTCATCAAGTTTTCTTAGACCATACTGGTATGCCCTTTCTACAGGGGAATCTAATAAAACCATATGCAGCTTTTCTCTTTCTTTAATTTCTAAACTTTCAAACACAGACTGGGCAATTTTATTCAAATAATATACATTACATTCAAAAAGCAGCAGGAGAGTGGCTGTTTCTCTAGCTAGTGCAGCTTTTTGCCTGTCTATAATTTCTGTAAGTGTTTTTACAAGCCGTTTAGAACCTGTTTCCAGAATAGACAGGATTAAGCTGTTTTTAGGTAAAGTATCTTCTTTAAATGATTTCAGTAAAGATACAGTGTTGTATTCTCTTTCTGGAATTCTGTTATATTGTAAATTAATATCCTTTAGAGTATCTTTTAATACATCGTATGGCATGAAAAATATAATATTTTCTGTTATATCAAAAAGAAATCCAGGAACTTTTTTAAAGCTTAGCAGCAGGGATATAAAATAGTTTAACAGCTCTTGTTGCTCCACTGCCGTTGCGGCATCAAGTTTGCTAACAGATTTTAATAATAAGTCTGTAATTTGCCCGGAAAGTTCTATCTGTTGTTCCAGAAAACGCTCTCTTTTTTCAGTAATTGATTTTAGGAAAGCTGCATATTCCACAGTTGTAAAGTGGTTTATATTATCTTCTAATATGCTGTACCATGTTTCTATTGTATCTAAAAAAAGAAACTCAGAAATATGTTCTGGCTGGAATTTTCCATTTGTCCGTATAAAGTATTTTTTTGCAGCATTCCATAATTTTTCTGATTGTGTGTCCATCAAGGAAATCATAATATCTGCATTAAATTCCTGTAACTCTTTTAATTTTAGTAACAGTATTTTTTCAAATATTTTTGCAGTTTCTTCATAAGGTATTTTTGAAAAAGCTGCCAGTTCTTTTATTTCATATAAGTCCAGTTTGTTATGTTCATCGGCATTTTTTAATATTGCATAACAGAATTTATGTACTGGTAAAGCCTTTGCATTCTGGGCTATAAAAATAACATCAGAAAGATATCTTTGCCATATGGAATTTTCTGCTGCATCTTTACTGTAAAGTACTTCTCCAAAATAATTATAAAAAAAGAAATTATAATAAAAATTCTCACAATAAATATCTAAATTATCATTGTCTGTATAGCTTACCAGCATTTCACGTGCAGCTGTTATAAAGCTGGTTTCATCTGTTGCCTGGTATGCATCAAGTATCCTTCTAAGATAGCGTAAATAATAATTGTATGCACTGGTCCTGTGGCTTCCCTTAAAATAATATTTAGTTCTTGGAGCATCCAGGTAGTAAGCTATTTTTCCTATAACATCAGCCATACCATATGCTTTTGCTGTCTGTATTGTATTTTTAAATGCAATATTTTTTACATTTTTTCCGTCATTGTAATTATTTTCTTCATAAAGGTTCTGGCTGCCATAAACACCATAAACATACAAAATATTTTGATAAGCACCTGGCTGGTCTAAATATTCCTGGAGTTCCACGCCTTTTAGCTTTTTGCCATTTAATTCCAAGTGTTTAATATGGAAATCCATTTCAGGGAGTGTTGTATATATAAATTCTTTTTGCTTCTGTAGTAATTTCTCATCAAACAGGCTGGTATACTGGCTGATACAGCGCCTGAGCCCGTTATGGCATGCTTCATTTGCCCATAATACATTGCTGTTATCAATTTGTTTTGCAGTTTCTAATAAAACTGGATTCTTTTCTATTGTAAGTTCCTGGAAAATGCCACATGCCAGCTCTACACTTGCTACTTTTAAGATACGCTCATATTCTTCAACAGAAGGCTGCATTTTAATAAACTGGCCCAGATATTTTTTTCTTGTATATAACCTTTCCCTGGAGAACATATTTACAATTATCTCCATATATGGACTGTCTGCTTTAAAGCCAAATAAATCACTAGGATTTTCAATTAATTCAACATCTTTAAAACTGATTTTATTTGCTTTTAAATAACTAACATAATCTGTATAATTCTTTTGTTCATAATAGTTGAAAACAACTGTTTTTTCTATTTTATAAAATTCCTGGATAATATATTTTTTGTCAATTTCTACACAATACTGCCAGCCTGCTCTTTTATCATAGTCCCAGTATCTTTCTGCAGCTTTATAACCTTTACTATAACAAAGCAGGTTCTTTTCTTCATAGTAGTATGTATTTGGAATAGAAGGTAAGTGTCCATTTGTTCCATGAAAGACAGCATAATTTGTATATGTTACCATGGGCTTTAACAAATATGCCTCTGTGTAATGGGAACGGGGAGAATATTTTAATTCCTGTTCAACTTCCTGTTTCCCATACAAAATAAGCAGGCAGGGATTTTTTTTGCTGTCTAATCCCCAAAGCAATATTTTGCGGACTGGAGGCTCATCGGGTTTCCAGAGCCGTTGTTGTTCCTCTGATGTTAAATTCCTCATAATTTTTCCTTTCTTTTAATTAACAAATTCAAAACGCCACCGGGGGTTTATTAATCATAACTTGGTAGAAGAGGGGACAATCTCCCATCTGGTGTAAAGATATCTGAATAATTATATAAAATTATAGTATATTTTTGACAAATTTTCAAGTAATTTAATAAAATCTGATAAAAATTAGTTGACATTTTTGTAATATATGGTACAATTTTAGAAAAGGTTAGATTTTCTGGTCTGAATGCTTTGGGGAAGCTCCAAGGCTGGTAATTTATAAGCCATTACACCACAATGTTCTGCGTCACTCGCACGGCATACGTACCTCTGACGTTTAGACAGTAGCCTGCGGCAAAAACGTCAGAGGTACGCACCGTGCTAAAGTGTCAGAACAGAGTATATGTTTTTTGCAGAAAATCTAGCCTGATTTTATTGTTTAATAAGGTTATTATTCTTTTAAGCCGGCAGTCTGGTGGCAGGGGTACAAGTACCTTAAAAAGCAAGATAACAATAAAAATATATTAAAAATGTAAAAACCAGCATATTTATGGTATATGCTGGTTTTATTTAAAACTAAAAAAATATGTAAATGGATGTTTTTATAATATATAGATATAGCCAGGCGGACATGCTTGCATATCCATTACTTCACCAGATACAACTGAAAATCCTTTTCCAGCTTCACCGGCATGTTTAGCTTCAACTGAAGCATTTAATAGCAGGCTTAATAAAAAATAACTATATAACTAAAGTTTTTCAAAGCCGCCATAAAAACAACAAGTAAAATACTATGTAAAACCAGAGTGGGAATAACCTGGCTTATATAACTATTTATATTTCTTAAGTTTATAATACAAGGCATGGGTATTATATAAATGAATAAGACATTCTTTGTAAAGAATATATATAAATTAAAAGTTTGTTGTGCCTGTTGCCAATAGCTGCAGGTACTGGAAGGACATTGTTGTTAATATGGAAAATAATACCCGGAAATTAGATGCTGCACTTGAATTTGCGCTTCAAGTGCCTGAATCAGGTGAAAATGGAAGTTCCCAGGCTGGATATAACGCAGAAGAAGACAGATGGCGTGTAATTGTGAAATATTATGGAGATATAAATAGTATTATTGCTGGAATAACAGGTGCAGAGGCTACAAGCCTTTTTAATAATTATGCAGTGGTAAATCTCCCTGCTTCCCAGCTTGTTGCTCTTTCTGAGGCACAAGGTATAATTTATATAGAGAAACCAAGAGAAATGTATTATAACGTAAATAATGGCAGGGAGGCTTCATGTATCAGTGCTGTCCAGGCAGATGTAACAGGCAGGCCAGTCCAAGGTTCACTTGGTCTGGATGGAAAAGGTGTACTGGTTGGGATAATTGATTCTGGGGAACGTGTTATTATATTGTCAAGTCAGAAATAACCCAGTAAATATAAGGGGTTCCGGCTGATTTAGTCCTACAGGAAATGCAAAATAAATAGTCATTTTGATGTAGGATGGACCCGTTTTACAAATTGAAAACTGTTTGTTGCATTTATTTAACACGTTGTGTATTAACTAAGGCTGTTCTGGTTTTATATGGAAAAATATCTGATATTTTCCCGTCTGGTGGATATGTGGTATTGATTTTTGTGTAAATTTGGGACAACCAGTAAGGAGTGTAAATTAAAAATACTCCCTTTTCAGAATTGTGTAACCACTGAAAACGAATCTATAAATATACATTGAAAATAGTATTTGAAGGACTTTTTAAAACAATGAACTCCATAGATAAACAGTGGCCAGAAAAAGTTGAGCCAGCATCGCAAAAACAAATCCATGCCTTGGAGGAAATAGCCGGTTTGAAACAATATGGAAAAAGTATTCCATATGCATATCTACTGTTTTTAGAAGAGATGGGTCAAAATGACAATGGATTGTTGGAGCAGGAATGGGATGGGTATACAGAAGTCAATATTGACAGTATATTAAGGGATTATCTCCGTTACATAGATAAATTTGATATTGATATGAATGAATAGCAGTGGATGGTGTAAAAAGTAAATTATCTAATACAAAAGAAATAAAGGATAATTATAAACTTTCCAAAGGTTGTTTATATCCACAGTTCCATGCAGTAACATCTTTTGATGTATTGGATAGTAAATTTATAGATGCTGGATTTGAAATGGAAACAGCAAATGAACATAAACCAGCTTATAAGTTATTAGAAAACCACATACCAGGAAAAGATATTATTCTTTATGACAGAGGTTTTGCAAGTGCAGCCTTAATAAAAAAATTAGAAGAAAAAGGCGTATATTTTGTTGCCAGGGTATCAAAAAGCTTTATATAAAGAAGTCAATGAGTCCACAAAACCAGAGTGGAGCAGAAAGAGGAAATAAAGCGTGCAATGGCTTGTCCGTGTGCCAAAGGAAGTCATTTTGCCATATTTCTACCTGGAAACGTTCTGATACTACTGGAAAGGAAACATGGAAAGGGAGGCAGATATGGATTTTAATACAGATATTCTTGGATGGACAAGAGAGCCTGAGCAATACAGGATTGGTAAAGATAAAATAGAAATAGTAACCATGCCCCAGACAGACCTGTGGCAAAGGACATATTATCATTTTAGAAATGATAATGCACCTGTATTACAGTTGGAAACAGAAGAAAAGTATTTCTCTTTTATCGTAAAAACGGACTTTACAGAGAGCCATCACCGCTTTGACCAGTGTGGCGTTGTTATGTATCTTGATAGTGAAAACTGGCTGAAAGGTTCCGTGGAATATGAGAATGATGAATTTCAGCATCTTGGAAGTGTCGTAACAAACCATGGTTATTCTGATTGGGCAACAACAGCGATACCAGCAGATGTCAGGACGATGTGGTATAGGTTCAGCCGCCGGGAAGATGATTATTGCATCGAATGTTCAACAGATGGACACTCCTTTACACAAATGCGTGTCTGTCATATGTGGGAGGGGGCGGGAAAGATAAAATTCGGGATTTATGCCTGCAGCCCGGAACAATCAACATTCAAAGCGGTCTTTACCAATATGCAGATTACGGAATGCATGTGGAAAGCACATGACGGGCAGGCTCCTGATATGGAATGACACGCTTTGTTTGATTGCCGGGGGATGTGGGGGACACGAATGGGAAACCGCAGATAGACAAGACAGCTCACTTACATGGGTGTATGAATTTGGGAAGAAAATTTATCTGGAATAATACGTCAGTGGAAATATGGGAATGGCAGTGATTTGATGAAAGTTAAAGGGAGCTGTAAGATGGCTTTTGCAGGACAGGACAGGGTTTGGATGAGACATTTATGCTAAAAAAACAAGGCCTTCCATTTTATATGGAGGCCTCGCTCTGCAAAAATCATTTTTTCAGTTTCAGGCCATCTTTGAAGGCTTCGCCAACCCGTTCCGTTACCTTGTAATAGCCATGCGTATAAGGGTCAAAAGCAATGGCGTTTACAAGGGAAATATCAATCTTGTCGCCGGACATGACGCTTTCATCTGCTGTGGCATTTACAACCCTGCCGATAACACCGCATCCATATGGATTGTCCTGGTATTCGATAAACTCACACTCTAAACAGAGCGGGAATTCGTTGATGACAGGTGCATCCACTGTTTCGGCTTTGCTGGCAGTGAGACCGCTGTTTTCAAATTTATCTGCATTTTTGTTGCCGGACTCAACGCCGAAATAGTCTGCCTCAGCTACATGGGCAGCGTCAGCAATGCTTACCGTAAAAGCGCCCCTTGCTTTGATATTCTTCACTGTTTTGTGCGTCTCAGTCAGATTAAGGGCGACATTGCCCCTTTCCTGCATGGTGCCCCATGCTGCGTTCATGACATTAACGCTGCCGTCTTCATTGTAAGTTGCAACCATTAAGACAGGCATTGGGAAGATGCCTTCTGTGATATTGAGTTTCTTTCTCATTGCATTTACCTCTTTTCTTTTATTGGATTGACAAGGCTTATGCCCGTAAATATAATTATAGTTGGTAACAGGGAAAATACAAGTACTGTTTTTAGTGAAAGGTACTATCATAAAGGAAAGCGTAAAATGATAAAGAAATATATTGAGAAGGCAAATTTTGAAGATACTGGGTTCAGTTACACACTATCGCTGATATCCGGCAAGCACAAGATGGTTATCTTATACTGCCTGATGGAATTTGAGGTGGTACGGTTCAATGAATTGAAACGGTATATAAAAAACGTGTCGGATAAAACGCTCAGCAGCAACCTGAAGGAGCTGGAAAAGAATAGGCTCATTATCAGGAAAGAATACCCGCAGATACCGCCAAAGGTTGAATACAGCCTTAGTGAAATGGGGAAATCCCTGATGGGCGTATTAGACCAGTTATGTGTCTGGGGTGAAAAGAACAGGGAGAAATAGTATGGTTGTCAGGGAATACCAACTGGAACATTATGATTGCATAGAGGTGGCAGTACCACATCTTAGAAGAACGGTGTCTGCTGTCTTTTAATCTATAATCTATCTTGTCAAGTGTTTCTGGTAAAAAAGTTGGGGATTTTTATAAAATTGGATTTGAAATCCGCAGAAAATAAGGGCTGGAGAATCCGAGAGGCTATATTGTATAAGAAGGGGGTGGTTAAGGCATTAACGTACCGGGGAAAGCCAGGATGTACTTGGCAGTGGGAATATTCATATTTCCGAAAAGATATAGGACAGCAGATGTGGATGGACTTGTTTCATCAGCGGAGATAAAAGCCGTAGATGGATGAAGTCAAAAAACAATACCAGAAAAACCAGAATGATGAGTTCCATACAGCAATTTTACCAGGATTGCTTGCTTAAGTTCACACTTATGGGTTACAGCCACCTATAAGAAAAAGAACTATAAATGCAGGGTTATCGGTTAAGGCAAATTTCTATGACAAAAATATATTAAAACGGTTGTCCAGATAGAAAATTTTATCCATGAAACCTTTCCTTTAATTTCTCAAGCATTTTTTCTGCAATGGGGGTAAATACCTGATATTTTTTCCAGATGAGATACAGTTTTGTTTCAAGTTTGGGCGTGAGAGGACGGAACGTTAGACCACTGTCAGGACTTGTATCAATCAGATGTTCAAAGGTCAGAAGATAACCAAGTCCCTCCTTCACAAAAAGAGAGCCGTTGTAGGACAGTCTAAAGGAACCCTCCAGATGAAGTGTGTCTATTTTGTTTTTGCACCATTTGGCAATGTCCTTAGACCAGCCCTGCTCTGAACAGAATAAAGGAAGTCCGGTCAAATCATCGGCAGAAATGGACGGCTTCCCTGCAAGAGGGCAGTCTTCCGGCATGACAACACCCCATACATCCGCTTTCGGAAATGTCAGGTAATGGTATTTCTCTGCATTTGGTTCTTCTGCCAGCACAGCAAAGTCAATGACGCCTTTATCCAGCTTTTCTGTTACCTGTTCCGTGTCCCCGCTGGTAATGTGATACCGCAGGCCGGGATAGGTATTTTTTAGTGTTTTAATTTCAGCGGCAAGATACCGGATTTGATAGGATTCCGCCAGTCCCAGATAAATTTCACCGCCAAAGACATCATCCAACGAGAGAAATTCCGTCTGGATTTTGTCTGCCATTGATACAAGGTCTTCGGCACGTTTACGCAGCAGCACACCCTCTTCGGTCAGTTCGATATGAAAGCTGTGGCGGATAAACAGTTTCTTTCCCAGTTCATCTTCCAGTGATTTTAACGATTTTGAAAGCGTAGGCTGTGTGACATGCAAAAGCCCGGCGGCACGGGTCATATTTTCTTCCCTTGCTACAGCAAGGAAGTATCGCATGGTTCTCAGTTCCATAGGTTTTCTCCTTTTTAATGATATTCTATAAATTCATATCATGATATAAATTATAACCATTAGCAAAAGAAAAGTCAATCGCTTATACTAAAAGCACAATAGGAAGGGAGGCGGTCATACGGAGGATATCATTCAGAATATGAAGGATGCAGGCTGTGACATGGAAATCATCACAAAAATTTGCAGGCTGTATGCAGACGGGCAGGTTAATGATGCTGTGAAAATATTGAGGCGGCACCGATGTCATTTGATAGAGCAGTTACACGAAAGCCAGAGCAAAGTGGACTGTCTTGACTTTTTGGTAAGGCAAATGGAAAAAAGAAAAGCCAGAGGTAGATGAAAAAACTAATATAAAAATGAAACGCAGGAAATGCGGAGAAAGGATGGTAATGTAACATGGCAGAGACGATGAAACTGGAATTGACGCAGGAGTGGGATAAGACATTTCCGAAAAGTGAGAAGGTAAACCACAGAAAGGTAACGTTCCATAACCGTTATGGAATTACTTTGGCCGCCGATTTATATGAGCCGGAAGGAGCAGAAGGCAAACTGCCGGCAATCGCTGTATGTGGCCCGTTTGGCGCTGTAAAGGAGCAGTCCTCCGGACTGTATGCCCAGACTATGGCAGAGAGGGGATTTCTTACTATGGCATTTGACCCGTCATTTACCGGAGAGAGTGGAGGAACGCCACGGTATATGGCGTCACCGGACATTAATACGGAAGATTTTCAGGCAGCAGTGGATTTTCTGTCTGTGCAGGAAAATGTGGATGCAGAGAAAATCGGCATTATCGGCATCTGTGGATGGGGTGGCATGGCTTTGAACGTGGCAGCGCTGGATACCAGGATTAAGGCAACCGTAGCATCGGCCATGTATGACATGAGCCGTGTGAATGCGAACGGATATTTTGATGAAAATGACAATTCCGAAGACCGGTATGAAACCCGCAAGGCACTCAATGCCCAGAGAATTGTTGATTACAGAAATGGCAGTTATGAGCTGGGAGGCGGAGTTGTGGACCCGCTGCCGGAAGATGCCCCATTTTTTGTCAAGGATTATTATGACTATTATAAGACGTTCCGTGGCTATCATGCCCGTTCGCTGAACTCGAATGGTGGCTGGAATAAGATTGGCTGTATGTCTTTTATGAATCAGCCGATTCTCTGCTACAGTGATGAAATCCGCAGTGCAGTTCTGGTCATGCATGGAGAGAAAGCGCATTCCTGCTATTTTAGTAAGGACGCATTTCAGAAGTTACAGGGCGGTAATAAGGAACTCTTGTTAATTCCGGATGCAGTCCATACAGACCTTTATGATAAAAAAGATGTTATTCCTTTTGATAAACTGGAGCAGTTTTTTAAGGAGAATCTGAAATAGATTGTGATGTAAACTGACAGGCTTGGCGGTGCAGGTTGAAGCTGTTATCAGGCTGGTACCGCCTGAAAAGGGAAAGTGTGAAAAATAATCTTAAGGAGGATAGTATGCGGATTCTTGTATTAAACGGAAGTTCCCGTCCAGAAGGCAACATGAAAAAAATGATTGCTGCATTTGAGGAAGGGGCTAAGCTTGGCGGGCATCAGGTTGATGTAGTAGATGTCTGCCAAAAGAAGATTGGAGGATGTATGGAGTGTTTACGGCACATGGCAGTGAAAACAGTTCTCCCGAAAAGTTAAGGGAACTGCGGGATTTTGGCGCATCACTTAAATAGAGGTACTGGTGTGGGAAAGTGCTGGCAATGATGTGTGCATTATTGTGCCTTGAGTTCCTCCTGCATCGTATTCAAAAATAAGGTTGCGGGCTTTGTAAATACCTGATATTTTTTCCGCAACTTTTGCAATCATGCGGACTCCTTTTGTTTCACCACTGCCGATACAGATTTCCCGATGATGTTTTCGCCGGAAGAGCTGGCTTCGGCTTTTGTCTTTTCTATCAATTCTATCATTTCTTCCACACGTTTCCGAAGAATCATCCCTTCCTCCATCAGTGTTACTTTGCGGTTGCCCCGTATGAAAAGCTGTTTTCCAAGTTCTTCTTACAGTTCTTTTAGTTGTCTGGAAAGCGGGGGCTGTGTCATATTCAAGGATTCTGCTGCTTTTGTTATGCTTGCCTCCCTTGTGGTGGCAAGAAAATATTGCAATACCCGGATATCCATTGTTTCCTCCTTTTGTTTATATTTTAAGTTAGATGGATAAAGAGCTGTTAAAACATTTCTTAACAGTTCCAAGGTATATCATTCTTTGCGATACCTTTTAAGTATGAATGGATATTCAACATATGTATTTGATATTTTGATGGGTGGTTGTTAGACTATATATGAGTTAGGAAATATCAGTAACATGCGTTATGCAAATAGTGATGTTAAAAAATCAGGAAAGGTTGTGTCATTATGAAAAGTAAAAAAATTGTTCTACCGTTTGTTTGTATGTTTATGATGATTTTGTTATCTGCCTGTGGCAGTAAGGGAGGAAAAACAGGAGATGTTCCTTTTGCAGAGGTAGAAAAAACAAACCCAGATGATACGGATAAAGCAGATGTTTCTGTTACGGAAAATCCCAAAGAAGATACCAGAACAGAAAAAGGTAAAAGCGGAAAAACTTTGATTGCCTATTTTTCCCGTGTGGGAAATACGGATTTTGCAGATGACGTGGATGCAGTGACATCGGCAAGCCTGCTTACCAAGGATAATCAGATTTATGGAAATACGCAGTACGTTGCGGCACTCGTGCAGAAAGCAGCAGGCGGAGATTTGTTTTTGATTGAAACAAAGGAAAAATACCCTTCTGATTATAACAAGACAGACGAACAAGGGGAGAAGGAAAACATGAAACACAGGCTGGATTTCTGGTAAAAATGAATGGGAAGGGCTGTGCAGTATTTTTTCTGTAGAGCGCAGGGTTGTTACAAAAAATGGCACATCAGAGGAAACAAGTTATTATATTACAAGCCTTTGCACAAGTGCAGAAAAATTACTGGAAACCAGCAGGGAACACTGGAAAATTGAAAGCATGCACTAGATACTGGATGTTGTATTTTCATAAGACAGCAGTGCTTTTTTGTCAGAAAACAGTTTAAAATCACTAAATATATTAAGAAAGTTTGCATTAATGGTACATAAAAAATATGTTTTATCACAGCTAAGAAAAAAAGCTTATAAAACCAGTATGTTTGACTGTTTGTTAAATGACAACAGGCTTTTGGAAGTACTTAAAAATTCATGAAACGTACGTGAGATGATTATACCAGCTATTGGCTAAAGATGTATAAGTATGGTACTATAGCTATTTGGTTCTTTATTAATAAAAAACCATGTTGATATTAAGGTTGTTAGTGAATTGCTGGGACATACAGATGTGCAGTTTACTTATAACAGGTATATACATATTATACAAAAACAGAAAGCAGAAGCGATAAATTTAATTAATATAACACCCCGTTTAGATTCTTAGAAAATATTATTGAAAAAATTATTATACAAAAATTTGGCATTTATTTGATGATGAATTTTTACTACCAGAAGAATAAATTGATATGCACTGGATTGAAAATAAGTCATGTGTTATACTTAATCAAAGTGAAAGTTATCTGATAATTAAAAATATTGGATATGTTTTTGTAAGAAAAACTATAAGGTATAAATAAATAGCAGGAAGACAAAACAGATAAATATATGGGTAAGTTATAGGTATTTACTGCCAATATGGGACATAATAAACCAATGTAAATTATTATGTGAGTACAGAAAAGCACCTATACAGCCATACTGGATTAACAGCAGTGGTAATAGCATAGTAAAGGATATTTTAAGCAGGGCTTCAGCAAATACCCAGGAGCAGATTAAAAGCCTTGTTTCAGAGGAAAGAATAAGATGGGTTATATATACTAATTTAACATGTACAGATTTAAAAGATGCGGACAAGACAAAGAAAGAAACATACCTATGGAGTATTATTTGCCAAAATAGAATTATTTCTTGCTGGTGGCGGGAAAATAGAAAGGAATTAAAATAATATGGAAAAAAATTTAAACAGGAAAGAACTTGCAATGGAAAATTTCTTAAAAGGTTATAATTGTACACAGTCTGTACTTCTCGCATTTGAAGACTTGCTGCCTGAGGAGAACAGAAAGGAGATTATATGCATGGCTTCTTCATTTGGAGGCGGGATGGGACGTTTAAGGGAAGTATGTGGTTCTGTAAGCGGCATGTTTCTTGTTGCAGGGCTTTTATATGGATATGAAGGGCCTGAAACAGGACAGAAGAAAACAGAACTTTATACTAAAATACAAGAACTTGCACATAAGTTTGAAGAACAGAATGGTTCTATTGTATGCAGGGAACTGTTAGGACTAGATGTTAAAGAACAGTGTCCAGTTCCAGATGTAAGGACTGCGGAATATTATAAAAAACGTCCATGTAAAGAACTTATTGGAATGGCTGCTGGGATTTTGGAAGATTTTATAAATGAAACAGAAGAACAAAATTAATAAAATTTGTTAGTTTTAACCATAATTTTCTTTTTTTCATACAGAAACTTGAATAGTTTTAACAAATATAGTATAATTCTAATGTAATATATTATATTAATTCCATAAATTTGTGTACCAGATGTGGCTGCCTTACCACAGAGCTTGAATCTCTGTGGTACATTTATGGTTATACAAATTTTGGGCAGGAGAGAGGATGAAGTGTATGGAAAAATTAAGAAGATTGTCCGCCTGCCTTTTGCTTGTGCTGTTTACAATAACAATAACAGCATGTGGGAAAGACGGTACCGGACAGGTGGGAGAAAACCGGGAAACTTCTGAAAATTCTGGACTTGTTACAGTAGGTTATGTACAGTCCGGCACAGGTTCAGCATGGAGCCTTGCAAATGTTGAATCCATACAGCAAAATTGTACAGAAGAAAATGGCATAAAACTGATTTATGAAGTGGCAAATGATGATTTTGACACCCAGCTTGAAATTGTCCGTTCTTTTATTGAACAAAAGGTAGACCTTATAAGTTTTACACCTATGGTTTCAGAAGGATGGGATGATGTATTAAAGGAAGCAAAAGAGGCAGGCATTCCTGTTATTGTGATGGACCGTATGGTAGAAACCGGGGACGATTCATTGTATAACTGCTGGATTGGTTCTAATTTTTTGCTTGAGGGATATAAAGCCGCCGACTGGCTGGTTGATTATATGGATTCCTTAAACCTTGGGAAAGATATGTATAAAGTCGCTCTTTTCCAGGGAAATCTTGGTGCCAGTGCAGAAACAGGACGTACACAGGGTGTTGAAGAAATACTTGGTGCGGAAGGCAATTATAAAATTGTTTATAAGGATACAGGTAATTTCAGCTATGATGGCGGTGTGGAAAATATGAAAAAAGTCCTTAAGAAAAAGCTGGATATTGATATTCTTATTGCTGAAAATGACGATATGGCACTTGGTGCAATTGAAGTTATGGAGAAAAATGGTATTAAGCCAGGAAAAGATATAATAATTCTTTCTTTTGATGGAATTAAGGCAGCATTTGAGGCAATGATAGAGGGCAAGATTAATTGTGTTATGGAATGTAACCCACTGACAGGGAAACTTCTTGCTAATGCTGTCCAGACAGTAATGAATGGAGACCCTATATCAAAAAGAAACTATGTACAAGAAGAAATTTTCCCTGCTGATACTGCTGCTGACTACATAGAAAATAGAAAATATTAAAGGAGGTTAGCATGTTATGAAACAGTTAAATAAATTAAATAGCATTGCAGTTAAGCTTATTGCAGGCTTTATGGTTGTTATTGTTTTAATTATTACATTTGGTACAGTTTCTTATAACAGTTCCTCCTCTGCAATGTTAAAGTCACATAAACAAAGTATGGCAGGAACTATAAATACTACTGCAACTTACCTGGAATTAGGAATGTCACAGGTTAGTTCAGAAGCACAGAAAATTATTGAAAATAATGATTTTTATAATTATTACAGGGGGGCATATAAGAATGATAAGCCACGTGAATATATGATGTGGAGTTCATTATATAATACAATACAGACTGCAGCAAGTGCCAGTGATTTTATAATGGCAATATCTGTATTTGCTTCTTATGGTGATGGCATTTCCTCTGCTGGTGAATTAAAGAATGGCTTTTATAATACTTTTAAAGAATCAATTAATGGAAACACAGAAGATGGCTTGTGGATAAGTTCACATGAGGAGCTTGACAGCCAGTTAAACATTGACAAAAGTAAGTATGCGGCTTCTTTTGTACAGTCTTTTGTTAATTTTGATGGATATGTTGTAATTGATATTAATGCAAAGGCAGTTACTAATGTATTGAAGAACCTTGAACTTGACGATGGCAGCATTATTGGTTATATTGCACCAGATGGGACAGAAATATTAAATACAGACAACCAGGAAAGTGTTTTTTCTGGACAGGATTTTTATAAAAAAGCGTCCTCTGGAAATGAACTTATTTCAATGGTAAAATACCAGAAACAGAAATATCTTTTTGCATTTTCAAATATTGCAGAAACTGGTTTTAATGTATGCTGTCTGGTACCTGAAAAGGTTATGTTGAAACAGGCATATGAAATACGTAACCTTACTATTGGAATTACGATTATAGCAATTATTATAGCATTTTTAATTGCTATCTTTCTTGCATATAGTATTTATAAAGCGATACGCAATGCAACTGCTGTGCTTGAGAAAGCTGCTGATGGTGACTTGACAGGCAGTGTACAAATGAGGAGAAAAGATGAATTTGGTATTCTTGGAATCAGTATTAACAGTATGATTTCTAATATGAAGGTACTGCTTAATAAAGTAGACCAGGTGAGCGGGCTGGTACAATCTTCATCAGATGATGTAACCAGGGCTTCTGAACTGCTTGCTTCTTCATCAGATGAAATATGTAATGCTGTATCTGAAATTGAATCTGGTACTTCTTCACAGGCTATAGAAGCAGAAAACTGCCTGGAACAGATGGCACTTCTTTCTGAGAAGATTAATACCCTGACCACAAATACCAGTGCTATTGAGAGCATTTCCCATAATACAAAGACATATGCCAGCCAGGGAATAGAGATTATTGACCAGTTAAATAAACGTGCGAAAGATACACAGGAAGTTACTAAAGCTGTTATTGAAGGTATCAGCAAGTTAAATGATGAATCTAATACGATTGAAAATATTGTTGAGGTAATTAGTTCTATCTCTGACCAGACCAGCCTTTTAAGCTTGAATGCATCTATTGAAGCAGCACGTGCAGGAGATTCAGGAAAAGGGTTTGCTGTTGTGGCAGATGAAATACGCAAACTTGCTGATGAATCTATGCAGGCAGTTAGCAAGATTTCTGATATTATTACACGGATAAATTCACAGACTGTTGTTACAGTAGAAACAGCAAGACGTGCAGAACAGATTGTAGGTGCACAGCAGGATGCGCTTATAACTACAGTTAATTTATTTAATACCATAAATAAATATGTTGAAGACCTTGTTGAAAATCTTGATAATATTACAAGCGGGATTGAGCAGATGTCTGTTACAAAAGACCAGACACTTTCTGCTATACAAAGTATTTCAGATGTTTCTGAGCGTTCTGCTGCTTCTACGTTACAGGTATCTGCTACTATTGTAAACCAGATGGATGCAGTAAAGAAACTTAATAACAATGCAGAAACATTAAGTAATAATTCTAAGGATTTGCTTGGTGCAGTTACACAATTTAAATTGAACTAACCATAACATAAAAAGGAGAATATGGTTTTATGTCAGAAGATAAAAGAATTTATACACACCTAAGTTTTAAAATTGGTACTATATTTATATTGGTTATAATCCTTTTAGCAGTATTTGCAGGCTTTAAGGCAGCCAGCTTTTTTTATAAAAACAAGCAGCCTGAAATTACAGCAGCGTATATTAGTGAAAGAATTAATAACGTAAGTGAACTTACTACAGCAGAGATGCTATACAGTGGTCTTGTTATTTATTCAGAAGGTGACATCCCATTAATTACTAAAAAAGGGTTTTCTATGAGATATACTGCCAATATACGTGCGGGTATAGATTTTTCAAAAGTTACAGTTAAGGTATCAAAAGATAAGGTAACTGTACATGTCCCAGAAGCAGAGATACAGTCTGTAGATGTGGACTCTGATAGTATTGAGTTCTATGATGAAAGATATGCTTTGTTTAACTGGACAGACAAGGAAGATGTTGTCGATGCAATTTCTATTTCAGAAGAAGATGCATCAGCACATGCAGATGTTTCTGGACTGTTAAAAAGGGCAGACAAACAGACCAATGCTATACTTAAAAATATTCTGGCAGGCTCTGTGGGTGACAGGGAGCTTGTATTTAATTAAAACCATATAACCCCCAGGTGTTTATATTCAATAATAATCCCCCATGCCGGCTTTGGTGGCTCAAATAGTATAGCAGGACAAGCCTGCTTTAGAAAAATGCTGGTTTTGCATTTTTCTTGTGTGAAATTTAATATATCTAAGGTAGCTTTTTTGCTGCCTTAGATATATTTTTCACACTAGATACCTGGGAATTTTAAGTTTTATAGGCATAACTGTATAAATGCTGGAAATTTGTGTAAAAATAATAAACAAGAAAATGCTTTTATTATTGGTAACAAGGAAGAAGGTATTTATTTTATGCTGTTAATTAATGGAAAAATTATCACTATGACAGGAAAAACTTATGAAAATGGGTTTGTATATGCGGATGGCAGTAAGATTTCTGCTGTTGGTGATATGCATGAAATTCCAGGATGGTTATGTGAAAGCCAGGAACAGGAGAAACAGCCAGTCCTTGATGTAGATGGCGCATGGGTTATGCCAGGGCTTATTGATGCCCATTGTCATGTGGGAATTACAGAAGAGAAGTGGGGAATAGCAGGTGACGACTGTAATGAGATTACATTGCCATTAACTCCGTTTTTGCGTGCAGTAGATGCTGTTAACCCTATGGACCCGGCATTCCATGATGCAGTTTCTGCAGGTATAACTTCTTTAATGACAGGACCTGGAAGTTCTAATATTGTAGGAGGACAGGCAGTTTTTTTAAAGGTTTATGGCAGGTGTGTAAACCAGATGGTTGTTAAAGCACCTGCAGCAATGAAAGTGGCATTTGGTGAAAATCCTAAGATGAATTATGGAGATAAAGGTAAAATGCCATACAGCAGAATGGCTATAGCAGGGCTGCTACGTGAAGAATTATGGAAAGCGTGCTGTTATAAAGAGAAGAAAGATAAGGGTGGTATTAATACAGGGGAAGAGGATTTCAGGATGGAATGCTGGCTTCCAGTACTTAACAAGGAAATTCCATTAAAGGCACATGTACACAGGGCAGATGATATACTTACTGCTATAAGTATTGCAAAAGAATTTAATATTAATATAACTTTAGACCATTGTACAGAGGGACATCTTGTTGCTGGTGAAATAGCAGAATCTGGATTTCCTGTAATTTCAGGTCCTGGGTTTGCAGCACGTTCTAAAATTGAAGTTAAAAATATGAATTTTAAGACGGCTGGAATATTGGAAAAGGCAGGGGTTAAAACAGCTATAATGACAGACCATCCGGTTTCACTTGTACAATATCTTCCTCTTTGTGCAGGGCTTTGTGTAAAACATGGGCTTTCTATGGAAGGCGGGCTTAAAGCAGTCACTATAAATGCGGCACAAATATGTGGGGTTGAAGAACGTACAGGTTCACTAGAAGAGGGAAAAGATGCAGATATTGCAGTATTTTCAGGAAACCCTATGGAAGTCTTTACAAGAACCCTTTACACAATTATAGATGGGGAAATTGTATACAGTTTTAATAAAGGGGTACAGAAGGCGGATAACTGGATTTGATAACATAATTTTATGTTATTGTTATATTGTGCAGAAAGGTGGATATATAACGCAGGTTCTAAAGCCCTGGTTAAATATTTTCCATCCAGGGGCAAGCTTGCGCTGCGTTAGAAACGCAACAGTGCATAAAATCTGGAAATACCAGATTTAAGCACCATTGCGTATCCCATACAAGCGGAATGCGGCAAAGCCATGTTGCAAACATGGCTTTTGGGCGGTAAAATTTTGGAATTGCCAGAGCCACATAACTTGTATACTAAAAAATGGGGAAACTCAAAATATATTTTTGTCTTGACAAATAATGTGTTAGTATTATAAAATGGGAAAAACGTTGAAAGAGCCAGTAGTATTTACACGGAATTTACAGAGAGCCAGGAATGATGAGAACTGGTAATGAAGGTAAAATACGAATATCACTCTGGAGTTGCAGGCTGAAAGCAAGTATACCAGTAATGTTACTGGATAGTGAGTAAGTTGTGCCGGGTATTCCGCCGTTATATGGATAGCATATGTTGGTATGTTCGTACAGGTGGTATAAAAATGAGTAGCGTAAGCTCTTATCCTAGAATGGATAAGGGCTTTTATTTTTATTCTGTATGGAAACAATCCACAAAAATAAAAAAGGAGGATTCATAAATGAAATATGAAGAACTTCCAGGAAAGCCAGATTTAGTTTTCATACAGAAAGAAATACTGGATTTCTGGAAAAAGGAAAGAGTTTTTGAAAAATCTGTAGAAGAAAGGACAGGTGAAGAAGTAGTATTTTATGACGGACCGCCATTTCCTACTGGAAAACCACACCATGGTACTGTACTTGTGTCTTTTATAAAGGATATGATTGCCAGATACTGGACTATGAGGGGATACCGTGTACCAAGGGTCTGGGGATGGGACTGCCATGGACTGCCTATTGAAAACCAGGCTGAAATTTTATTAGGTATAAATGATAAAAATGAGATTGAAAAGAGTTTTGGCATTGATAAATTTAATGAAAAATGTTTTGAGATAGTTTCTAATAATAACAAATCATGGAAAGAGTATGTTGAACAGATGGCACGCTGGGTAGATTATGACGGGGCATACAAAACCATGAATGTGGATTTTATGGAAAGTGTTATGTGGGCATTTAAACAGTGTTATGACAAAGGTTATATTTACAAGGATTACCGTGTAACCCCGTATTGTATGCACTGTGAAACATCACTTTCAATTTCTGATACACGTGAGTCTGATTCTACAAGGTTAAGACAGGACAGATGGGTTATCGCCAGGTTTAAAACAGAAGAAATAATTAATGGAAAACAAGTTTATTTTCTTGCATGGACTACTACACCTTGGACATTGCCTTCTAACTTATGCCTTGCTGTGGGGGAGGAACTTGATTATGCTTATGTGGATGCAGGGGAGTCTGTTTATATAGCTTGTAAAAATACACTGGGTAATTATAAAAAAGTTTTTGGTGAAAAGCCTGTGGTTTTAAAAGAATGTAAAGGATATGATTTACTAGGTAAAACATATGAACCTTTATTTGGATATTTTGCTGGTAAGAAGGCTGAAGGAGCATTCCGTGTAGTTCCGGCTGCGTATGTAGGTTCAGATGAAGGTACTGGCATAGTCCATACAGCGCCTGCATTTGGTGAAGATGATTACTGGACATGTAAAAATAATAATATCCCTTTAGTAAACCCAGTGGATGATAAAGGCCATTTTACTGAGGAAATAAAAGATTTCTATGACCCGGCACATGAAAAAAATGTAATTGAAATGAATCCTGTAATTATACGTTTTCTTTATAATAACGGGAAAGTTGTAGCAGATGGGACTATTGCACACAATTACCCACACTGCTGGCGTTGTAAAAGACCATTAATATACAAAGCTATGGACGCATGGTATTTTGATATTGGAAAAATAAAAAAACGTATGGCTGCATTAAATGAAGATATCAACTGGGTTCCAGAAACTGTGAAACATGGACGTTTTGGTAACTGGCTTGCCAATGCCAGGGACTGGAATATTTCCAGGAACAGGTATTGGAGCACCCCTGTCCCAATATGGGAATGTGAAGGGTGTGGCAGCCGCAAGGTATTAGGCAGCATTGATGAAATATATAAGGTTAGTGGCATACGTCTTTCAAACCTTCACAGGCAATATATGGATAAAGTGTCTTTTAAATGTGGATGTTGTGGAAAAACTATGCGCCGTGTCCCAGAAGTCCTGGATTGCTGGTTTGAAAGTGGTTCAGTGCCATTTGCACAGAAGCATTATCCATTTGAGAATAAAGAATGGTTTGAATCACATTTCCCAAGTGATTTTATAGTAGAGTATACAGGGCAGATACGATGCTGGTTTTATTACCTGCATGTATTATCTGTTGCATTATTTGATAAACCTGCATTCCAGAACTGTATTGTACATGGCACAATACTGGCTAAAGATGGGAAAAAGCTTTCTAAGTCTTCTAAAAATTACACAGACCCTATGCAGTTAATGAAGCAATATGGAACAGATGCGTTCAGGCTTTATTTATACCAGACTAATGCAATGTTAATTGGTGATTTGCTATTTGATGAATCTGGCATTAAAGATGCAGGCCAGCAAATTGTTCTTCCTTACTGGAATGCCTGCAATTTTTATATTTCATATGCCAATATTGATGGTTTTAAACCAGAGAAACTTGAAATACCTGTGACAGATAACCAGCTGGACAGGTGGATACTGGCTAAATTATATGAAACACAACAGTTAATTACCAGTAATATGGATTCTTACCAGGTAAATAAATATGTTGGATATATGGTATCTTTGACAGATGGGCTGACTAACTGGTATATAAGACGTTCAAGAAGACGTTTCTGGAGCAGTGGAATGTCTGAAGATAAATTTAGTGCATACCAGACTATGTATTATGTACTTGTATGTATGTCTAAACTGTTTGCACCAGCCGCACCTCTTATCTCGGAGAAAATATATAAAGTCCTGACAGGTGGTTTTTCTGTACATCTTGAAGAATGGCCTGAAATACCTGAAAAATTTGAGGATAAGGATTTACTTGCAAATGTTGCTTTAGTACAAGAAGTTATATATCTGGCACGTTCTATCCGTAATAAAAACAAGGTAAAGAACAGACAGCCTTTAAGCAGTCTAAGAGTTGCACTGCCAGATAGTTCTAAGAATAATATAATTATGGAATTTAAGGATATTATTGCAGATGAACTTAATGTAAAAGATATACAGGTTCTTGATGATGCAAGAGATATTGCAGATATAAAATATGCTCCAGATTTTAATGAGATACGTAACAGATATTCTGACAGGATAGCAGAGATTATTAAGGCAGTTAAAAGCGGCAGGTTCCAGATGGAAGATGATAAGGTAGTCTTACAGGTAAATGATATTAGTGAATGCTTTGATGCAGATATTATTCTTGTGACATACCAGGCAAAAGACGGGCAGCATGTGGCAAGCAGCCATGGTATTGTGGTTTCTTTAGACCTGGTACTTACAGAAGAATTAAAAGCAGAGGGGCTTGCAAGGGATATTGTAAGAAATATCCAGGATGCGAGAAAGCAACTTGGATGTGGGATTACAGATACAGTCCTGCTTGGCTTTGAAGGTGATATCCCATTACAATGGACGGAATATATTTATAAAGAAACACTTGGCAGGTCGGGTACAATTACAGAGCCTGGAAATGTAATTAAAATTGAAACAGAAAAAGGTAAAGAGGTAAAGATTCTGGTACAAAGGATAATAAATTAATAAATAAACTATATATAAACTGCTAAAAAACCTGGCTGGCACCACAATTTTTGCCAGCCAGGTTTATATGTAAAGTTGTCCTTGAAGATATAAAACCAATATGATAAAATTTAGATTATATTATATAGGAACTGGATAGTCCCAGAATGGAGGGTATATGGAATACCGCAGTGTTGGAAAATCAGGTTTAAAGGTAAGTGAAATTGCACTAGGAAGCTGGATGACGGAACTTGCAGGAAGTGAAAAGGTACGTATTGCAGAGGAAACAATAAGGCTTGCATATGACAAAGGAGTAAATTTCTTTGACTGTGCAGATGCATACAGCGGGGGAGAAGCTGAGAGGTTTCTTGGAAGGATTCTTAAGGATTATCCAAGAAGCAGTTATGTAGTGTCATCAAAAGTATTTTTCCCTACAGGGCGTGGTGCTAATGAGTGGGGGCTTTCAAGAAAGCATATTTTTGAAAATATAGACAGGACACTCCAGAATATGCAGATGGATTATATTGATTTATATTACTGCCACAGATTTGATGAAACTACACCTATGGAAGAAACTTTAAGGGCATTAAGTGACCTTGTTTCCAAAGGTAAAATTTTATACTATGGTGTAAGTGAAGAATGGGGTGGTGCAAGGCTTGAGGAAGCACAAAGGATTATTGAAAAGTATAACCTTTATCCTATGACGTCATTACAGCCACAGTATAATATGATAGACAGATATATTGAACATGAAATTATGGGTATTTGTGAAAAGTATGGAATTGGAATTACACCTTTTTCACCTCTTGCACAAGGGCTTCTTACGGGTAAATATAAGAAAGGCAGACCACTTCCAGAAGGTTCAAGGGCTACACACCAGGCAGATAAACAGATAAACAATCTTCTTACTGATGAGAACCTTGATAAAGTTGAAGCACTAAGTAAAATTGCAGAAGGACTTGGACTGGCTATGCCTGTACTTGCACTTGCATGGATTCTCAGAAAAGATATTGTAAGCAGTGTAATTACTGGCGCAAGTAAACCTTCACAGCTTGAAGGTAATATTATGGCAAGCGGAGCCAGGCTTTCACAATATGTTATAGATGAAATTGACAAGGTGCTTGGTTTTGTGCCTTTTGAAAGGCATGTAGGATAATAATAAATATTTAAAGTTACATTTATATGTACAGGAAATAATATGCAGGGCCGTTTTGCTAGTAAGATGGTAATGGAGGATAATATAATTGGAATTATGGGACATATATGATAAAGATAAGAAGCGTACAGGGCGTACAATGGAGCGTGATGACTGGCGTTTAAAGGAAGGGGAATACCATCTTTCGGTACTTGGTATTATTGTGCGTCCTGATGGCAGATACCTGGTGACACAAAGGAAACTTGATAAACCATGGGCTCCTGGCTGGTGGGAGGTACCAGGTGGTGCTGTGCAGGCAGGGGAGAAGTCTGTAGATGCGGTTATACGTGAGATACATGAAGAAACAGGACTGGATGTAAAAGATGCTGATGGAGGTTTTCTTTTCTCTTATCACCGTGAAAATCCTGGTGATAATTATTTTGTAGATGTTTACAAGTTTGAAATGGATTTTAATGAAGAAGATATAATACTGCAGCAAAGTGAAGCGCAGGCATTTATGATTACTGATATTTCTAAAATAGAAGAAATTGCAGCAGAAGGGATATTTCTGCATTATAATAGCATAAAACAAGCATTTAAAGGAGGAAAATAATATGCCATTTATTAATTCAAAAGTAACAGTAAAAATGTCAGATGATAAAAAGGAGGCTGTTAAGAAAAAGCTTGGGGAAGCTATAACAATAATTCCTGGAAAGTCTGAAAACTGGCTTATGGTTGGCTTTGAAGATGAATATGATTTATATTTCCAGGGAAATAAAGATGGTGAAAGTGCTTTTGTAGAAGTTAAAGTGTTTGGTTCAGCAAGTAGTGGTGCATATAATAAAATGACATCAGTTATATGTAATATACTTAATGAAGAGCTTGGAATACCAGAGAACCGTATATATGTGAAATATGAAGAAGTGTTTAACTGGGGCTGGAACGGAAGTAATTTTTAAGGTTTTGTATATACTCTTTAAAAAGGCTGCCATATTAGATAAAAGCTATAATAGTTATATTTAATGTGGCCGCCCTTTTTTATAATTTAAAATAATTATGGTTATAAGTTGTCAAATACAACTGTTTCTTTTTCAAGTCCTTCCACTACTTCCTGGTTAGTTTTCATACGTTGTGTAATATCTTCTATATCACTTGCAAGGTTACTGGCATTGCCAGCAACACTTGTTATACCAGCAGCACCTTCATCAATAGCTTTTGTTATAGTACTAATAGAGTCTGCAATGCCGGACATAGAGTTTTTCAGATGTCTGGTCTGTCTGTTAAATCCGTCCATAACCTGGCGGATATGTGCAGCGTCTTCTTTATACTGGCTGCTGGACTGTACAAATTCCTGGAATTCTGTTAGTACAGACTGGCTCATATAGTCAACCAGGTTTTGTGCATTTTCGGAGAGATTATATACTGCTGTAGTGACTATATCATTAATTGTCTGTATCTGGTTAGCTGTTTCCTGGCTGGAATTAGCAAGGTCACGTACCTCCCTGGCAACAACTGCGGCCCCTTTTCCTCCATTCCTGGCATTAGCTGCTTCTACAGAAGCATTCATGGCAATAAGACGTGTCTGTTGTGAGATAGCAAGTATTTTACTGGTCAGGGTTTTAATCTGGTCTACACTTTTACTTTGTTCAATGGCATTATTAAGTGAATTTAATATTTCTTCAGCTTTAGCACCAGTAATTTTTACGCTGTTTTTGGCAGACTGCTGCATAGCATCTGCACGTAAATCCATTTCTGTAGTATAATCAGTAATGGCATTACATTCTTCTGCTATACTGTGTACATCAGACCTTACACTTTCTGTATTTTCATTAATTACTGACACATTTCCTGCAACTTTCTGTATAGTTGCTGACAGTTGTCCAGAAAGTGAGGAAAGTCCAGCCGCACTTTTTTTAGAATCCCTTGTTCTTTTTAAAACTTCACCAGTCATATTGTTAATGCGGCCAGAACTTTCCTGTATAGTTTTTAAAATGTTTTTAATAGGGATTATTACATAATTGTTTATAAGTTTAAAGACAGCAAATACCAGCAGTATACAGATAATAACTGCACTAATTCCTGCTACCAGTGATATAAAGTATACAGCTGAAAGCTGTTTTCTTGCTTCAGCTGTTTGCCCATTAATAGAAGAATTTAATCCATCAATATCTTTTTCCATAGCATCTGCGTATGAAGCAACATCAGTATTGGCAAGCTGGCAGGCATATTGTGTCTTATGGCTTGCGCTGGCACAAACCAGTAATACCAGTGAATGTTTAAAAGAAGAATAATCTGACAGAAGTAATTCATATTGTTTCTGGTCTTCTGGCATTACATAATATTTATATTCTGCCAGCATATCATCCAGCAAAGCTTCTTCTTCCTTAATCTGCTGCACAAGTGTAATCATGGTATTATAATCTGTAGCAACAATGTGGCTTAATGACATTTTATGTATATTCATGTAAGACTGGCATATTTCTGCCAATCTGCTTTGCCCATCCATATAATTATCAGCGATATTGGAAGCACTGGAGTTTACATTCCGTATATTAATAATGGAAAGAATATTTGATAAAAGTGCTACAATACCCAGAAGGGCAACTGGTATAATTAAACGGTGTTTTAAACTAATATTTTTAAACATGCTGGTTACTCCTTTTATATCTGGCATTTAACTTTATTAAGGAAAGCTGCACATTTTTATGTTATAAAGATATAAGTAGTGTTGATATGGTTTCACTTTTGGTACTTATACGGTTATGGTGCAATAATTCCTTCAGTCATTTTATCAAGTTTTTCCTGAAGATTTT
>VSNJ01000041.1 GCA_009774235.1 Lachnospiraceae bacterium | reverse complement strand
CTAAAAAACTTTAAATTGGTATTATTTTATAATATCAACCCTCCTTTTATTTTATTAATAAATATACAGAACATTAAAACTTTTACCTGTCAATTTTACTTTACTCTTCCACCATAAATAACCATATTATTTCTATAGATTACATATATTTTAATTTTTATACATATCTGGAAAAAATATAGCAATTGTTCTACAATTTAACTTAATACCAGACCAAAGGAGATTTTAAATTATGGACACATTAGAAACACTTATACCAAGTTACATTGAATTCTGTAAATGCCAGAAAATGCTTGATGAAAAAACACTAAAAGCATATAGTATAGACTTAAAACAATTCCAAAAATCCATTCCTGCCAGTTCTGTCTTGCAAATAACACCTTGCACTATTGAATCATTTATTTCAATGCTCCACCAGGAATATAAACCTAAAACAGCTAAACGGAAAATATCCTCTGTAAAAGCATTTTTCCATTATCTTGAATGTAAAGATATTATTAAAATAAACCCTATGAATAAAGTCCAGACAAAATTCCGTGAACCAGTTACTCTTCCTAAAATAATTCCATTACATACTATAGAAACATTTCTGTCTGTAATGTATAAGCAAAAAAAACTCGCCAGCAGTAAATATCAGAGAAAATGCATACTACGTGATATAGCAGTTATTGAATTGCTTTTTTCTACTGGCATGAGAATATCTGAATTATGTTCACTTAAACAACAGGATATTGACTTATATGAAAAAAATATATTAATCTATGGAAAAGGAGCAAAAGAACGTAAAATCCAGATTGGAAATGATGATGTGGTTTCTATACTTTCCGAATACCAGAAAGTATGTACAAATGATATACAAAACTGTGGTTATTTTTTTACAAACCGTCTTCAGAAAAGGCTGTCTGAGCAGTCTGTAAGAGATATGATTAACAAATACTCTTCGCTAGCAGCTATTGATATGCATATTACCCCACATATGTTCCGCCATTCTTTTGCTACATATTTATTAGAAGCAGATGTTGATATAAGATACATCCAGGAAATGCTTGGACATAGCTCTATTAATATAACAGAAATATATACACATGTTGCTATGTCAAAGCAAAAAGATATTTTAACAACAAAACATCCAAGAAAGAAATTTTCTTTTTAATTACAGGACCTTTTCCTTATACAATTTTACAAAATCTTATGGACAGTATTACAACAGTTCTGCCTAGTAACCAGCCCATGCGTACTATAGATTAACTTAGACCCTGCAGATGATATATACTGTCTTTTCTTATCTGGAACGCATGGGCTTAGCCTGCCTTTCTGCCAACGTAAAGTTTCTTAATATAGATTATAGATGGAATTATTCAAACTTTTGCTGGCATAAATAATATACCAGTTATACGTTTTCCACATCCATTTATCTTACAAACGTTTCTGCATTTTAAAAACCTGGTTTTATTAATTTTGCCTTATACATTGGAAAATTAAAACTCCGTTTCATATATCATTGGTTTCATTTTGCAGCTTCCATCAAGTTTTTTCCACTCTCCATATTTTACAAACTTTAGTCCACATTTTTCTATAACTTTTCCAAAAGCAAGATTAGGTTCTGCATGGCTTGCAACAAAATGTGTTACTACAAAATTCTTACGGGCGTATTCTATCATAGCTATAGCAGCTTCTGTTGCATATCCATTTTCCCAGCAGTCATAACGGAAATTATAGCCAAATCCCCAATATTTCTCTTTGCTTTTAAATCCTCTGTCAAGTCCTATATCTCCACTGCCTATAAGCTTTCCGTCCAAAAGACGTTCAAAACCAAAATTATATGTACTTTTATCTTTTTCAACAAATGTAAGCCATTCCTTAACCTCTTCAATATTTGTATAAGTTGTATAAACCATATAACGTGAAACTCTTTCATCACTAACCCATCCAAAAACTTCGTCAGCATCAGCAACAACCAGAGGCCGTAGAAAAAGACGCTCTGTTTTTATTTTAATATTATGCATAATATTCTCCCTCAGCTTCCAGGTTATTTATACCCCAAGCGTCTGCTGTCCATGTTCAAATAATGCCAGGTTTATTGTATTTATATTATATATCCCTCTTTTAATAAAATACTCAGTTATTAAATCAAACTTACTACCTGGAGAAAACGACAATCCTGCACGTTTTAAAAGGTCTGTTGTATCTTCGATATTTAATTCAAGTGCAACTGCTAATGCAAGCACTGTCTTTTTCCTTGGTGTATAATTAATATCACATCTTATTTTTGAAAATAATTTACGGTCAATATTTGCTTTTTTATATACTTCTGGGTCAGACATGCCTTTCTGGCTAATTAGTTTTAAAAGACGTTCCTGGAATGTTTCTCCAATATTTTCTATAATATCATTAAGGCTTTTATCTTCTCTCCCATTTATATTATCTGGCATCATTCTTGATACTGCCATTCTGTATCCTTCTGCCATCCTGTTATACTGGTATTCATGTATTGCCTGGTCTGCCACATCACATTCATCTATATATTCATGTACATCCTGGAACAGTTTTCCAGAAAGTTCAAAAGACTTCCTGTCAAATACCACAAGAATTACTAACATTTCACATTTAAAAAGAAATTCACTAATTGCCATTACTGCAGTCTGTAGTGCTTTATCCCTTGGAAACTGGTATACACCAGTAGAAATTAAAGGGAATGCTATACTTTCTGTATTAAGTTCCAGAGCTTTTTCAAGGGACTTACTATAACAGGACTTTAAAAAACCAAATTCCCCAGCATCTCCTCCCTGCCAGTCTGGACCAACTGTGTGTATAATATATTTTGCATTAAGTGAAAATGCAGGAGTAACAGCAATACTTCCAACAGCGATTTCTCCAATTTTCTGCCTTTCAACAAGCAGCTGCTCTTTTCCTGCTGCTTCATAAATAGCAGCATCAGTTCCATTGGCATAAACAGGTTTTGGATTTGCAGAGTTTACAATAATATCCGCTTTAACCTTTGTAATATCATTTCTAATAATTTTAAGTGGCATATAAATCTTCCTTTCTAGATACCAGGAAATTATACCACAAGTACATATTTTCTTCAATCTGGCATAATAAATCCAATCTGCATTTAACAGTTGAAAATAGCAGAACCATTGCCGGTCCATTAACTGGTGATGGGACAATTAACCAGCTTTTATATTCTATTGGTGTATGGAAAGAACATGGAAAGGATGAATCTGGAAGTCTTGGCATTCTGCGGCATATATACAGAAGCCGCAGAAGGTCCTTATAAATCCTGTCCTTTCCACAATAATACTTACATATAATGGTATTTTTTCCTGTTAGCAAAAAGAAATGACTGTGATATAATAAACGCAAATATCTCCGCTGCAGTATTAGCACACCATATTCCATTAAGCCCCAATAATAATGGCAGAACCAGTACAGCAGCTGTCTGGAATATAAGTGTACGCAGAAATGAAATTGCTGCTGAAATCCCTCCATTATTAAGTGCTGTAAAAAATGAAGATGTAAAAATGTTTATACCTGCCAGGATAAATGAAAATGAAAATATCTTGAATGCGTTCCTGGTCATATCAAAAAGTTCTTTATCATAACCAGTAAAAATTTTGGCAAGCGGAAATGCAAGAACTTGTGCAAGAACCATCATAATAATTCCTGCTATAACCATAAGCATTAAACTTTTCTTAAGAAGGCTTTTTAACTCTTTATGGTTTTTAGCACCATAATTATATCCTACTATAGGGGATGTTCCTATTGTATATCCAATAAAAACTGCAATAAAAATAAACTGTATATACATAAGTACACCATAAGCAGCAACACCATTTTCCCCTGCAAACCTTAAAAGCTGGAAGTTATACAACATACTAACAAATGAAGAAGATATATTTGACATAAGCTCTGATGAACCATTGGCACATGCCTTTAATAATATACGTATCTCTAATTTTGTCTTTACCAGCTGTAAAAGACTGTTGTTAGGTCTCAAAAAATAAATTAAAGGAAATATCCCGCCTATACATTCGCTTATTCCTGTAGCCAGCGCAGCACCTGCAACTCCCCATTTAAACAGCCCAATAAATACTGCATCAAGCACCATATTTGTAACACCTGCTGAAACAGTTGCAATAAGCCCGAGTTCTGGCTTTTCAGCTGTTGTAAGGAATGTCTGGAATACATTCTGCAGCATAAAAGCAGTATTAAATAACAATGCTATCCTTCCATAAACAACACAGTTATCTAGCATTGTTTCTGTTGCACCAAGCAATATGGCTATCTGGCGTATAAAAATAATTCCTATAACAGAAAGTACAATACCGCAAATAGCAGTAAGTTTTACCATCATTGTAAAATAACGGTTTGCATTAACTTTATCACCTTCACCTGCTGTTTTGGCAACAAGGGCACTGCCTCCTGTTCCAATCATAAAACCAAAACCACCCAGTATCATTATAAATGGCATAATAAGATTTACTGAAGCAAATGGTACTTTTCCAACAAAATTTGATACAAACAGCCCGTCTACTACGCCATAAATTGAAGTAAATATCATCATTACAATTGGCGGAAGACAGAAACGCAGTAATTTTTTTAAAGTAAACTGATCTGATAATTGTATACTCATACTAATCCTCCATTCATTAAAAGTGGTTAAATGCACTCTCTAAAATGTTAGAAATAATTCCAATTAATCCCATTACCAGTCTTCCATGCTGTTTATATTATTTTTCAGAAGATTTGTATATTTATGGAATAATCCAATAAACATTTCTTGTTCTTCTAATGTTAAACTAAGCAGTGCTTTCTGTTCATTTGCAATAACTTTTCCCACTGTTTCATCCACAAATTTACTGCCTTTTTCTGTGAAGTTAATCTGTTTACTGCGGTGGTCATCCATTGTCTCTAATTCTATATAACCATCATTTTCTAATTTCTTCAGTGCAGAATTAACAGTCTGTTTAGGCTGGTATAACGCATCACAAATACTACTTTGTGTAAGTGTACCCTCCTCTTCACACATCGTATATAATATCCAGAAGGCACAGTCAGAAATACCAAATTTCCTGGCAATTTTATGGTATATTTCTTCGTTTTCTTTGATAATGCTGTTATATTCCAAAAGTTTCTTATTAATATTTTTTCCTGCCATTAAAAACCCCCTTCCAGTTTATTCACAAAAGGAAAATAACGATGTATAAACTTTCATGTAACCTGTCCTGCAAGTCCAGATAACCCACAGCCACCAGATGGCTGTTTTTGTCATCCGAAATCGGACTGTAGCATCAAGTATAACCTGTTTTTAAGTCTTTGTCAAATTTATATAAGAAATTTTTAGGTTTTTGTTGAATTTATCTATTTAATATGACGAAAAATTAAAGCTTTTTAGTTATAATTATTCATGTAACACATTCCAATAGTTTATTGTATAATAAACCAAGCATGTAAATGCATGGTTATTTATGAGTAATATACAAAACAAGAACAAGGAGGAAATTTCATGAAAAAAGGATTACACAAAAAGGTTTTAGCTGGCCTGCTGTCCTTTTCGCTTGCTGTACCAGCTGGTGGTATTTTTACTATGGCAGGAAGCATAAAGGCAGAAGCAGCAGATGACAGCTCTACCGTACTTAGTAAAATTCTAGGTGCAGAAGATATTGATATACGCATGAAATGGAATGACAAATCCAATATTGGTGACGGGCACCAGGTTACCCTTTCCAATGGCAGCACAATTACAGTAAAAGATAATGGTACTATGCGTAAAGATATGACTGCACAGCAGCTGGCAGACACAGAAATGGGTATGGGCATAAACCTTGGAAATACCCTGGAGGCAGTACAGGCAGTAGAAAACAAAAAGAATGTTACAGGGACAGGTTATGATACAGCCTGGAGCCAGCCAGTAACTACACGTGAATACATTGATTTCCTGCATACATATGGAATCAATACTATACGTATTCCAATAGCATGGTCAAATGGTGATATTGATGATGGTACATATACAATCCGCAGGGATATGCTTGACAGGGTTGAAGAAGTTGTAAATTATGCCCTTGACAATGGCATGTATGTTGTTATTAATGACCATTGGGATAACCAGTGGTGGGGACAGTTTGGTGCATGCAAGAAAGATGCTGATGGCAACAAAATTGCTGATGAAGAAACACGTAAAAATGCCTGGACCAGGTATGAAAGATACTGGACACAGATTTGTGAGCGTTTCAAAAACTATTCAGACCATCTTATCTTTGAAGGTGCTAACGAAGAACTTGGTGAGCGCCTGAATGATGGTATCTGCGTAAATGGTCCTGCAAAGGGATACTCTAAACCTGATAATGCTGGTCCTGATATTGAAGTTGTAAGCGGTAATTTAAAAACTGATGAATTATATGACACAACTAATAAGATTAACCAGAAATTTGTAGATATTGTACGTGCTTCAGGCGGCAATAATACTAACAGGCACCTGCTAATACCAGGATATAACACAGATATTCTTAGCACTGCTAATGAAAAGTTTATTATGCCAACAGATATTGCAGAGAATGGCAAAAACAAACTTTTCCTTTCTGTACATTATTATACACCTGGTGATTTCTGCCTTGAAAATGGCGGTGGTGACTACACTGTTGCAGACCAGGAAGCAACTAAGAAATATTTCCAGGAATTAAAGAAGTTCAGTGATGCAGGATATGCAGTTATTATAGGCGAATGTGGTGTATGCAACCCTTCAAGCGTTACTGGAAGTGTAACACAGTGGTTCTATGATACATTTACAGAAGCAGCAAAATACCATGCTGTACCAGTACTCTGGGAAACAGGTGCTTTATTTGACCGTACAAACCTTAAGCTTAACTATAAAGATATTGCAATTTTCCTTAATACAATAAATGGTACAAATGGTGACACAAGTGCAGAAAGGGAAACAGGCGGCGCAGCACCAAGCACAAATGTAACTGCTGCAGAAGTACCAGACTATCTTGATGGTATTTTATGGGGAACTCCTGGTATCCATGCATATATATCTTACCAGACAGCTACATGGGATTACCGTAATGCATATCTTCCACAGCGTACTCTTTCAAACAATGCACACAGCTGGGAATATATCCAGGCAGCTGGAAATGAAGTTACATCTTCTACAAAAGTAACAGATGTACATATTACAGCAGATGGTGAATACACTATTGCTATTGATGGAATTGACCTTTCAGGAGCTAACTCATTTAAAATGCTTAGTGTAGCTACAGATATAGAAAAGAGCCTCTATTCTGACATTACTGTTACAGATACTGTTATTAAAATTGATGGCGAAGCAGTTACAGATGCTCCTGTAAACCTTATTGCAAAAAGTGATGATAAATATTATAACTTTATGCTTGTTAATGTTTATGGCAAAGATGAGTATCCGTTAGCAGATTTAAACGAAAACGAGAAACTTAAAATGCCAGCAAAGAGCATGGAAATTACATTTAAGATTAATGGTTTAAGCAAAGCACTTGCAGATATTGAAAGCGGCGAATATATTAACCAGGAAACAGGCAAGAAGATTTCTGATACTCCTGCTAATGCTGTTAATGTACCAAGCTATCTTGATGCTGCTGTATGGGGCAAGCCAGGTATCCATGCATATGTTTCTTACCAGACAGCTACATGGGATTACCGTAATGCATACCTTCCACAGCGTACTCTTTCAAATAATGCACACAGCTGGGAATATGTCCAGGCGGCAGGCAATGAAGTTACAACAGCTAAAGTTACAGATGTATATGTTTCTGCAGATGGTGAGTACACAGTTGCTATTGACGGAATTGACCTTTCAGGAGCTAACTCATTTAAAATGCTTAGTGTGGCTACAGATATAGAAAAGAGCCTTTATCCTGATATTACTGTTACAGACACTGTTATTAAAATTGATGGCGAAGCAGTTACAGATGCTCCTGTAAACCTTATTGCAAAAAGTGATGACAAATATTATAACTTTATGCTTGTTAATGTTTATGGCAAAGATGAATATCCATTAGCAGACTTAAACTTAAATGAAAAACTTAAAATGCCAACAAAGAGCATAGAAATTACTTTCAAAATTAATGGTTTAAGCAAAGCACTTTCAGATGTTGAAAGCGGTGAATACATCAATCCTGAAACAGGCAAGAAGATTTCTGATACAAGCACAGATGAACCAGAAGACACAGATAATAAAACAGAAGAAGTTACAAGGCTTAAGAAAGGTGCTACTTTCACTTCTGGAAATTATAAATATAAAGTTACAAAGGCTGCAACTGCTTCAACAGATGGAACTGTTGCACTGACAGGATTATCTAAGAAAGGGCTTAAGGCAAAGAAACTGACAGTTGGCTTAACAGCAACAGGCACTGATGATGAATACTACTCCATTACTTCTATTGGAAAGAAAGCATTCAGTGGCGCAAGTGCAACATCAATTACTTTAAACAAGAAAATTAAAGAAATTCCAAGCCAGGCATTTGCAAAATGTAAGAAATTAACAAGCCTTACATTAAAAGCCAAACTTTCTAAAGCAGCTAAAGATTCATTTAAGGGATGTACAAAGAGTATTACTGTAAAAGGTATCTCAAAGAAAGCTAACAAAAACCTGTTAAATAAAACATCATATAAGAACTTTAAATAATATTTTCTTATATGGAAATATCCGGATAAAATTAATTATAAAATATTTAACTGGTTAATAAAAACGGGATGCCGCACTAATATGGTAAGCACAAGATATAGCATTGTTTACTTTTATAATTTACTATATCTTATATTGTTTTTACTTTGTGCGGCAGCCCATTTTATTAAGAATTACTTCATAGCTTTTACTGGCACCCTTTAGGATTACGCTTTAATACCCCTCTCCAGTTACTTTCCATGTCCCATTTTTTAGTTTTAAAGTAATACTGCGGTCTGGGTCTTGTATTATACCATCCTTGCTTACACATACTGAAAAGATAATTTCATTCTTTGTCCTGCTGGACATTTCCATAGAAATAACTTTAAAAACCGAACCAGAATAGTATTCCTTTGCTACCTTGGCAGCTGCTTTAACAGCTTTACTTTTTGGTTTATTTTTACTTTCTTTTTGTTTTTCTTTTATCTGCGCTTCTTCTATTTTTGACAGCTCACGCAAAGTAATGGCATCAGCACGTTTTACAAAAGAATCATCATCACTAATTTTATAATTATCAAATTTAGCAAAAAATGTGCCATCATCCAGAAGGGATATATAAACTGCCTTCGTTAATTTTTTCCCATTTGCAAAAGTTATTTCCAGTACAATTATGTCTTCTCTTAGTTTATCAGGCAATGTACTAATTTTACTATTACTATTATCTGTTAATTCCTGTATTGTATCATCTGGTTCCCATCCAACTGTAAGATAATAATATTCACTCTCATCACTTCCATAAGGAACTGTAAAATTCTGGGCAGTTCCAAATTCATCCCTTTTCTCTGTCCAGTCAATAAATCTTATTTTCTGGTTTTTACATGAAAAACGTACACTTTCAATATCACTGCCAGAAAGATAAAATATTAAAGGTATTCCTTTCATTTCCCCATTGTCACTGATTGTCCCTGTATTAAGTACAACACCAGAAGTTTCAATTTTATCATCTGTTCCATATGCATATGCATTTACAGCCATATTGCCAGACTGTAAAACTATGCTTGTCCCGCCAGCAATAATACACAAAAGAATAACTGCTGCAATGGCAACAATAGTAAAATGCCTGCCTGCAAGTTTTTTACTTCCTGTTTTTTTAGTGGTATAATTTACTGCTTCCTGGATATACCTTGTGTCAATACCATTTATTGCTTTAGAAATATCTTCTCTCTTCATACCACATAACCTTCTTTCTTTAAGAATTTTTTTAATTTACTGCGGATTCTTGACAGCCTTACAGATACATTATTACTGCTTATTCCTAATTTTTCTGCAATATCCTGGACAGAATCTGAAAACCAGTACCGCCAGACAAATATAACACGGTTTTCCTTGCTAAGTGTATCAAGAAATATATTAATCAAGCATGACAACTCCCTGGCATCAATCTCATCTTCTACCGATAAACCAGACATAATACATTCATCAAGCTCATCCAAAGCAGTATCATAATAACTATTCCGTTTCTTAGCAGTGTTTGAATGATACTTCGTAATAGAAATATTGCGTACAATCCGGCATATATATGCCAGTAAATGTTCTGGCTTCTGTGGAGGTATTGTATTCCACACTGCCAGATAGGCATCATTTACACATTCTTCAGCATCCTGGCTGTTTTTGAGAATGTTTTTTGAAACCTGGCTGCAAACAGCACCATATTTTTCAGATAATTCCTTAATTGCCTGTTCTGAACGGTTATAAAATAATTCAATAATATCTGTATCTTCCAATACTATCACCTCCTTTTCTTTAACGCTCACCTATATACTATGGATTTGAAACAATATCTTACATAAAACTTATTGATTGCCACAGGATATTATTGACCTTTATTATGATATTAGATAACTAAAAATATAATATTAGCAAAAATATAAGGGCGGAATAATCCGCCCTTGCATTATATTTAACCTATACAAAAACTTTATATAAACCTGGCTCAATCTGGAAACACCTTTGTACAATTCTCCAGGTTTACCTCTGTCTCTTTTTCAGAAATATATATTTCTGCTGATAAAGACAAATCATTACCAAGAAATTTCTCTTCCTTGAATAACTTTACTATAACAGGATAATTTTCATACGCTGATTCTGTTTCAAGCCATATTCCAAGAATATCATCACGGTTACCAATCTCAATATAATCATAACCATTATCTTCAATACTGCCATCTGATACTTCTTCAATACGGTCTGGAATATTATAACGTAAATCTAAATCAGGGTTTTTAAGTTTTGTTGGATCTAATAAAACAATAATTGTCTGCATATATTTTCCTCCAGTTAGTATCCACTGCCTTTAACTTTCCATTTTGAATTCTTATTTCTTAACAGTATCCATTTATATTTGCTATAAACCCCTTTTTCAAATGAATTGCCAGAATCTTCACCAGCATATAAATCAGATACTAATACTATAACATAGTCTGTACCAAATCTTTTTTTATACTGTTCCTCATAACGCTGGTATAAACCTTTGTTATACCATATTTTCTTTAATGTACAGCCTTTTTTATTATTTTTTACATATTTTTTAACTGCTTTTTTAGCATTGGCAATTTCCTTTTTTGAAAAAGACTTTTCATCTGCTTTCTGCTTTTTCATATAATTAATCTGTTTTAACAGATTTGAGGGGTCAACTTTAAGAACTCCGTCTGAATCTGATACATAACCATATTCATTTTCTGGAATTGTATCTGCAATTAGCTCAGAATTTTCCAGCATATTATTAAAATATTTATAATACTCTTTTACGTGAACTACTCATTGTCTAAAGCCAATGGGCTTCCTGCTTCTATGACCTCGCAACCAAACTTTGTTTGGTTTACCTACTATCTCCACAGGCGTTAATCCGGGCAGTCCCTGCCCTATCTATGTTTCTATTATGCTATCTGCCGCAAGCCTTCTGCTAATACATTCTTCGCAGCATTGATATCCCTGTCATGCTTTGCTCCACAAACAGGACATATCCATTCCCTTACTGATAAATCTTTTGTACCAGCATTTTGATATCCACAATTAGAACATATCTGGCTGCTGGCATAGAATGTATCTATTTTGACATATTCCCTGCCGTTCCATTTTGCCTTATATTCTAATTGTCTTGTTAGCTCATACCACGACACACCGGCTATGGATTTTGCCAGATGATGGTTCTTTACCATGTTTTTTATCTGCAAATTCTCTGAAACTATCACTTGGTTTTCGCTGATAATTTCATGGGAAACTTTATGCAGGTAATCTTTTCTGGTATTTGCAATTTTCTCATGGCATAATGCCAGTCTTTTCCTTTGTTTGTGATAATTGTTACTTCCCTTTTTCTTATGTGATAACTGTCTTTGCAGTTTTGCAAGTTTTCTTTCATATTTTTTTATTGTCTTTGGATTCCCGTACTTTTCTCCATCCGATGTGATGCATACATCTTTAATCCCCAAATCTAAACCTGTATTTTTATTCTTGTGCAGCATTTCCTCATGTCCTGTTTCCACAAGCACTGACACAAAATATTTCCCACTTGGGGCTTGTGAGACTGTTGCAGATTTTATTTTACCACAAAACTCACGGTGTACTTTTGCCTTTACTTCTTTTAATTTTGGAAGTTTTATTTTTCTGCGTACAAAATCCACTGCAATATTTCCATTCGTGAAGTTTGTCGTATAGGATTTATGGTTATCATGTTTGCTTTTAAACTTTGGATATCCTGCATGTCCCTTAAAAAACTTTTTATATGCGGAATCCATATTATAAATGGCATTTGTCAAAGCAAATTTGTCCGCTTCTTTTAACCATGCGTATTTTTTCTTTAACTCCCTGTTGCAGTAATTATTACAGTCTGTTTTACTTGAAGATTTTTTCTCTTTTTCATATTTTTCTTTTCTATATGCCAGTGTATTGTTATAAACAAAACGGCAGCAGCCAAATGTTTTTGCAATCTGTATTTTCTGCTCATTATTGGGATATATCCTGTATTTATATGCTTTTAACATTGGCAGCCACCACCTTTCTATATATTTCCCCCTTAAATAAAGTATACCCTTATCAGCTGTTTTTATGGTTCCATCCTTTTTTATATAAAATAATTTCCATTCAAAATTACAGATATCTTGGTAACAAGAAGGCTTCCAGCTTAATAAATATTCTTTTCTCTTTAAATAATTATTTATTACATATTCTTTGCATAGTCAATGCTATAGCCAGCCTTCTGTGCCAGGCTGTCAAGCTTTTCAAGTATATTAACAGGACATGGAAATAAAAGATAATCATCACCACCAAAATCAATATCAGCAATACAGAAGCCCTGGCTTTCCCATTTCCCATCTAAAACCTCAAACCAGTTTTGCATTTCATCTTCTTCGTCAAACCATTCCTCATCAATAAAAAGACCATTAAGACCAAAAGCTTTGCAGCTTTCTATAGCATATATATAATCTTCCAGATAACTACTGCTGTCTATTCCATATACATATCCATTATCCTCCAGTATATCATTCATTCCAATCCATGGTATCTCATCTTCTTCGTAACTATCTGGGTCATCTATATACATCCCATGTTCTTCATAACGGCTGGTGTTATCTTTAAAATATACAGCTGCATTATATACACAGCTTTTTACTAACTCCATTACATTTGGGTCATTACCAGAAATTATTTCTGCAATTTCTTCAATAGGACTCTTGTCTGCCATATTTATACCTCTCTTTAATATTTTGTTTAACTTTATAAGGGAAGCGTATGTTTATAGTCCGCTTCCCTTTAATGTTTCCTATAATATATAATTAATTATACCACCATATTTTACAAATTGTCTAGTATAATATAATTAATATTCTGTTTATGTGTTAATATCTAAAGCCACAGATAAAAAACAAAAACATAGCAACTAATAACCATGTTGCTATGTTTCCATTTTTATATAATTTACATTTATTCCCGTTTTAAAGTATATTTACTTTAAAACATATTTGGTTTTATTAACTGTAACAGACTCAACATTATCTACATCAACCAGACGGTTAAAAACAAAAGTAAGGTTATTTTCTGTACTGCCACATGAATAGCTGCTGTTATCTGTTTCTGTGTCACATGAATGAAGTCCTTCCATTTCATGCTCATGCACAATATACTTTGTTCCATCTTTATAATTAACTGACACATAATATGCATTATATGGGTCATATGCTTCTTCTTCAGACAGACCAAGCCCTGTATTCATATCAATCTTTAATGATAACGGAGAAATACTTGCAAACCCTCCACCTTTATTGGCAAATTCTATTTTCTGCACTTCTTTATTTGCTGTAATACTAGTACTGCTTGTTTTTGTCTCTGCCATATATTTCTTATATTTCTTATCACTTGCAGAATATAATTCACCTCTGGTACATGGATACTTATATGTATTAAGAGTAAGCTGTTTTATCCCGTTATTATATGAATTCATTGTCATATAGTTATAACAATATAAAGTATCCTCAGTAGATTTATCAAGGTCTACATATATATTTCCATTACAGTCCTCAAAATCAAAATAAAAATCTGCATTATCAGAAAAATATGCGCCTTTACTTTCATTATTAAGCTGGCTATATTCAAGTGCATCAACACCGCCCTTTTTCTCCAATGTAAATTCCACAACCGCAGCATTACCATCATAAACTACTGATATAACAGATAGTGTGGTATCTCCAAGTTTTTTCACAACTGGTTTATAAGACACACTGTCCCCAATTAATTCTTCTGCTTTTTCTGGCTCAATACCTACATATTCTTTTTGTGGATAAGTTACTGTATATGATGTACCTTTCTCCTTGTCATATATTACCTCACTATGCGAAGCTATATTTTCTTTTCCACTGTTTCCCCATATCCTGTTAAAAAATTCCCCATTTGTTGCAGCATTTGTTACAATAGGTGCAGATATAATTAATACAACAGCGGCCACTGCTGCCTTATATTTTCCTTTGGATGGTTTATAAATATTTTTACGGTATTCTTTAAGCATTTCTTTTTTATTCTCCTTATATTTTTCTGAAAATTCATGTACTTCATCTAAAGCATCAAATTCTTCAATAGAAATATTACACAGCTTCTGTTTTATGTAATTTACTTCCTGTTTCATATTCACCGCTCCTTTTCACTAAATTTTTCAACATTAACTTGGCACGTTCAAATCTTTTCCTTACATTTGCCTCTGTAATCCCCAGTTCTAAAGCTGTTTCCTTTACTGATAAATTCTTTACAGCAAGACAGTTTACTACTAAATAATACTTCTCAGGCAGGCTGGAAATAATTTCTTCAATATTATTAATCCCGTCAGCATCATCCTGTACAGGTATATCTTTTATATCTGCATCTTCAGCAGAAAGATATACAATTTCTCTTTCTTTCCTTTTTTTATTATAAATATCTATTGAAGAATGTTTAATAACTGTTATCATATATCTTTTGCATTCATCTGATTCCAGGTCTTCAAAATATACATTATGTTTCATAAGCTTTACAAAAGCTTCTTGTACTGCATCCTCAGCCAGTCCTTGGTCATGCAGGACACTGTATGCAACCTGGTACATTTTTTGTTCATATAATTTATAACTATTTTCAATAAATCTTATGGATGCCCTTTTACTGCGCATCATGCCACCTCCATATATAATCCTGCAAGTATACTGTCTAAATCCAGGCAGCATACCTTGTTACTGTACATGTACATTGTGCTTACACTATATATAACTGTTTTAAAAATGGTTTTGTGACATTTTAAAAAGATTTTTTTCTTTTTTTATATATTCTTTGTCCTCAATGCTTATTTTATATGATTGAAGACATTTTTGCAGGATTTTGTAGTATGTTACGCTGTCAGGTGTATGTTCTTTAAGAAACTTTTTTGTTTTTGTGCTGTAAGCTGCCCATGCATCTGCAAATGCCCATGCCGTGCCCATTGAAGCATAATATTTTGTTGTATCAATATTTCCAAGAACTTCAAGGGTCTTATCTATATAATTATCATTAATATAATATGCCCTTAGCATAACAGCCACAAATCTTGCCTCAAATTCATTGCTGCTGTCCTTATATCCCATTAAAAAATCCCATACCTCCTGCTGGTATTGTTTTGCTGCTTTAAATGAAGAACATAAAGAATCATTAACAGACCAGTTATCTATACATGCTATAAAACTTGCAAGCACAGCAAGAAGTTCATTAATATCTGCTTTTGCATACCCAAGAACCATAGCCTGTAACATAGTTTCCTCAAAATATTTTTTATCTTTCCATGCCATACATAATTTCCAGTCTTCCTTTGCAATTTTCTTTGCAACCATCCTAAGGTTAGGAAGCCTTACTCCCAGTATATTATCTATGCCAGGAAGAAGTGAAGCAGAAAAATGCCTGTACCTTTCTTCTGCCATCTCATTAAGAATTACTCTAATTTCTTCTTGTGTCATATATGTATTACCTCCGTTTTATATACTGCCTATCCAGGATTTAGTAATTTGTATTAGAAAATTAAAATTTATATGTAATACCCTGATATATAAAATAAGCTGCTACATTAAGAAAAAAACGCCTGTAATATATAGTTACGGAAAGCCATCTGGCTATATTCTATATATTATCTGCTTTACACTTAATGTAACAGCCCATATAAACACTATATTCTAATTTCCTGTTATTTACTTTATACCCTGTCTAAATAAATAGCAGATAATTCTTTTGGACTACAACCTGGATTTTCTTTAATTATTGTCATAACATCCTCTAAGAAATTTTCATCTTCAAGTTCTAATTCTTCTTTAATTATATTATATGTTTTACCTTTTTCCATCTTTTTAGAAACCAGTTTAACTATACTTAAAACCTCTGTAAATCTTTCAACTATCTCCACATCTATCTTGGCTTTTTCCTTTGCAAGCCTTGCATCTTCTTTTGCAAGCCTTGCATCTTCTTTTGCAAGCCTTGCGTCTTCTTTTGCTTTCTCTGCTTCCATAACAGCCTGTTCAAAAAAATCCATAGACCTGTCACCTCTTTCTTCAATATGCTTTTCTTCTAAAAACACTTTACGTTCTTTTGTACTTACTTTATCAGACAACAATGTATATAATTCTGATAATGTATCAAAATTATATGTATCTGCAAATTTTACATTTCCATTTCCGTTAATATATTTATGCGGATTTTTCACAACCTCTTCAATAGCTGGTACAGAAATTAATATAACACTAATTAAATTACCGTCATCAAACTTATGTCTGTTTGAATAAATTGTTTCTCTTTTTCCATTTTTTAAAGTATTATAATAATACTCCTTTTCAGGTTTCATACTATATCTTATTACAGGCTCATCTACACCAGGAACAGGTTTTTTATAACAAATCCATATACTATACACTTTCCTGATATTATGGTATTCTTCCTCTGGTTGTAATTCAGTTGCAAGTAAAACTCCAGCATAATACATAGCCCTTGCAATTAGTGAATAAGATTTTTCATTTTTAATTGAAAATGCTTTTTGTGAAGATTGTGGTTCCATATCTACACGTAAACGCAAAACATCCTGGTGGTCATATTCAAAAACAAGGTCAAGATGTATAGCTTTAGTTTCAGCAGTCCCATATTCAGTGGGTTCCATATTTAAAAACTGGCTTCCTCCAGTCCTGTTTTTAAAGTCTTCTAAACTTACTCCTTCCAGTTCTTTTATTACACGTGTCAATAAAAAGCCAGTAAAATTAGTATATTTTAAAAAACCTTTAATAATACTATCTTCATATATAGAAGACCCTTTAGTATTAATATTATCTGTAATTTCTTGTGGTGTCATGTTGTATGTATTAGCAGTATCATTTTCTGTTTTTTTATAATTTCTAGACCAGGAATTTTCTATTTTATCCATTTTATATAACAACCTCCTTTAATATATTATCACTTATGTAAAACAACAGCAATACTAAATTCCTGTTTTTTACTTGTTATTATTTATTGTATAGTTAGTAATTGCAAAAACTTCAATACTAATACCTGTTTAAAAAATAAAAAGTCCATAAATTTATTGGCTTGGTTTTAGTAATGTCCAAATTTCACTTGTAAAACAACAGCAGCCCGCACTTTAATTGATACACAGTGGTACATAAAGTCCCAAATGCAAAACTTAAAGTGATAAAAACCTTGCACTATACACAGATATCCGGTTATAATATTAGTATAATTTAATTAATAAGGATAAAAGAGTGAAAGATTTTTCAAATCTTTCACTCTGCAAGTTTATGTCTGCGCTGCATCCATAAACTTGGAATGCGCAAAAAGCAGTGCAGAAATGAGGGAAAATATGAATAATAAAGCACAATGGATATCCAGTACAGAAAACAATTATTGGAATAACTCAGACATATCTTTTAGTACCAAAGAAAATATAAAACCAGATATAATTATTAATGAAAATATTTGTTACCAGACAATGGATGAAACCCCTTGGGGCGGCTGTTTTGCTGACAGAGGTTATATGGCTATGGAAAAACTTACCAAAGAAAAAAAGTATAAATTAATAAATTCATTATTTGGTGATGAAGGTCTCCGTTTAACTACCGCCAGGCTTCCATTAGGAAATAATGATTTTTCAGACACACATAAATCTTATAATGAACATACAAACGATTATTCCATGGAATATTTCAGCCTGTCTTCTGATGAAAAATATCTTCTTCCATACATAAAAATGGCTTTAGAAACCAGACCTAACATAAATTTTTTTGCAACTCCATGGTCACCACCTTCATGGATGAAACATAACAACAGTATACATGGTACTGGCAATAATAACAAAATTATATTCCAGCCATTAATACTTAAAGCATATGCAAAATATTTTGTAAAATATATACAAGAATATGAAAAACAAGGAATCCATATAAACGCTATAACCCCACAAAATGAGCCAACTATGGATACTTTATATGCTTCATGTGTATGGACAGGTGAAGAACTTAATATCTTTATAAGAGATTATTTATATCCTGCACTATGTACAGCGGGAATTAACAATATAGAACTATGGCTTGGTACATTTACAGATTCTAATGCTGCACTTGTTATACCAGCACTGGAAGATACCAGTACAAATAAAGTAATAGATGCTGTATGCTTCCAATGGTGGGGCTCTTATCTTGCTAAAGCAGTAAATAAAGGTTATAGAAAAAAAATTATACAATCTGAGACAAAATGTGGCAATGGAAATAATGACTGGAACTATGCAGAAGAACAATTTGACTGTTTTAAAGAATTTCTTGAAGCAGGAGCCAGCCGTTATTATTTATGGAATATGATACTTGATGAAAAAGGAGCAAACACAGCAGAACCTCCATGGTACCAGAATGCACCAATAATAATAGACAGTAAAACTTCAGAAATAACTTTCTGTCCAAGTTATTATCTTACCAAACATTTTAGTTACTTTATAATGGGAAATGCAAAACGTATAGATGTACAGGGCAGTTTCCAGGATGTAACTGTATTTAAAAATCCTGATGGCAGAATAATTATTGAATTAAAAAATAGTTCTGATACAAGCATTTCACCAGTAATAAGTATTTCTGGCAAAATACTACAACCAGAAACAAGCCCGCATTCTATTAATACTTTTATAATTTAAGAAACATGGATAATTTATTACTAAATATCACACAAATATTTATAACCTGACCCATGCATATTTGGAAATCATCCATTTGCAAATAATATATTTATCTGGAAAATTCCAGTCAGATGACAGATTTCCATATATGCATACATGGGAATTATTTTATATAGAAATATTCTACTGTTATACACAATTACTATTATGTCATCAGACATAATAGTAACATGTTATTGTAAGGAAAATCTCTGTACATATACACAGAAAACGGCATATACTGCTATACCAGATAATTTTTATACCTTTTAATATTTAGATATACCCCGTTTTATAATATTAGTTCATACTGTAGCATTTCATATTTTAACTTGCTTCCCTCATTAATACCATCTGGCAGTAATGCCCTGGCTACAAGTTTTAAACCACTATCCTCAATATCTGTTCTTTTTAAATTTGCATAATCACCATCTATGCTGTCTACAATATAATATATTGTTTCCAAATTATTTTCCTCCTAAAATCTTTTATTGTCTATAAACTTATAATTAAATGCCTTAGTAATATTACTTTAGCTAAAATAATAACGGCTTCCATAACACCAGCTCTTCCTTACATTTTACAGAAAGTCCATTATTGACATCTGGTTGCTATGTGGCATATCACCCATCAGACCCATATCAGCCATTGCCTCAACTACTTTTTCACTTACCTTACAGCGGTTCTTAAAATCTTCACGTGACAGGAACTTTCCTTTAGCAGCCTCATCTTCTATCATTTCTGCTGCCTTGTCCCCAAGCCCGTCTATTGTAGAAAATGAAGGCATAAGCTTTCCATCCACTATCTGGAACCTGTTTGCCTTTGACCTGTATATATCCAGTTTCACAAATCCAAACCCTCTGGCGTACATCTCCTGCACTATACGCATATCTTCATATGTATCTTTTTCTTTATCTGAAAGTTCATTTTTGCGTTTACGGTAATCTTCCATATAATATTCAAGCCGTTCCTTGCCAAGGCACATAAGTTCATAGTTAAATGATGTAGCACGTATACTAAAAAATGCAGCATAATATGCCAGTGGGTAATACACTTTAAAATATGCTACACGCAGTGCCATCATAACATATGCAGCAGCATGTGCTTTGGGAAACATATATTTAATACGTTTGCATGATTCAATATACCATTCTGGCACGTTACATGCCCTCATATCTTCTTCCATATCAGGTGTAAGTCCTTTGCCTTTACGCACACTTTCCATTATTTTAAATGAACGCTCATTTTCAACACCCATACGTATAAGGTATGTCATAATATCATCACGCGTACATATTGCAGTTGAAAGGGTACAGTCACCATTTGCAATAAAATACTGTGCATTGTCAAGCCATACATTAGTGCCATGTGAAAGACCAGAAATACGTACAAGGTCTGAGAAATTTTTTGGTTTTGCTTCCATAAGCATGCCATGGACAAACTGTGTGCCAAACTCTGGAAGTCCAAGGCAGCCAAGTGTACAGCCTCCAATATCCTCTGGTTCTATGCCCAGGGCTTTAGTAGTTTCAAAAAGTGAAAGTACCTTTTTATCATCCATCCTTATCTTTGATGCATCTACATCTGTAAGGTCTTCAAGCATACGTATCATTGTAGGGTCCTGGTGTCCAAGTATATCAAGCTTAAGCAGGTTGGCATCTATCTTATGGTAATCAAAATGCGTTGTAATTATTTTAGTTGACATATCATTAGCTGGATGCTGTACTGGTGTAAATGTATAAATCTCCTCACCCATTGGAAGTACCACTATCCCGCCTGGATGCTGCCCTGTACTTCTGCGCACACCTGTACACCCTTCTGAAATACGTTCTATCTCTGCTTTACGTTTTGTTTCCTCATGTTCTTCATAATATTTTTTTACATAGCCATATGCTGTCTTATCTGCAAGTGTTCCAACTGTGCCTGCCCTGAATGTGTGTCCTGCTCCAAATATTACCTCTGTATAATCATGTGCATTACTTTGGTATTCACTTGAAAAATTAAGGTCTATATCAGGCTCTTTATCCCCCTTAAATCCGAGGAATGTTTCAAATGGAATATCGTGCCCATCCTTTTCAAGCATATGCCCGCATTTAGGACACTTTTTATCTGGCATGTCACATGCAGAGCTTCCTGCATACGCCTTAATATCTTCTGAATCAAAATCATAATAATGACACTCTGGACAGTAATAATGCGCTGAAAGTGGGTTTACTTCAGTAATCCCTGCCATTGTAGCAACAAATGAGGAACCTACTGAACCCCTTGAACCTACAAGGTATCCATCTTCATTTGATTTCCACACAAGTTTCTGTGCAATAATATACATAACAGCATAACCATTGCTAATAATTGAGTTAAGTTCTCTTTCAAGTCTTTCAACGACTACAGGTGGCAGCTCTTCCCCATATATTGAATGTGCCTTATTATAACAGATTTCCCTTAAATCATTATCAGAATTTTCAATTTCAGGCGGACACTTCCTTGGACTGCATGGGTTTATATAATCAATCATATCTGCTATAAGGTTTGTATTAGTTATAACAACTTCTTCTGCCTTTTTAGAACCAAGGTACTGGAACTCTGAAAGCATTTCTTCCGTAGTCCTGTAATAAAGTGGTGCCTGGTTATCAGCATCAGCAAAACCCTTTCCAGACATTATAATACGCCTGTATACCTCATCTTCTGCATTAAGGAAATGTACATCACATGTAGCAACTACAAGTTTATTATATTCCTCTCCAAGAGAAACAATTTTCCTGTTAATTTCCATAAGGTCATTTTCATCCTGGATATGTGGGAATTTATTATTATCACGCAACATAAACGCATTGTTTCCAACTGGCTGTATTTCAAGGTAATCATAAAACTTTACAAGCCTGTCTATCTCTTCCTCTGGACGTTCTTCAAGTATAGCCTTATAAAGTTCCCCTGCTTCACATGCAGAGCCAATTATAAGCCCCTCACTATACTCAAGGTAAAGGCTTTTAGGCAGTTTAGGACGTCTGTTAAAATATTTAAGATGTGACTCCGAAATAAGCCTGTACAAGTTTACACGCCCCGTTTCATTTTTAGCAAGTATTACTGCATGGTATGATGGAAGCTTTCTTATAGTTTCCTCACCAGGCCTGCCAAATTCATTAAGCCCTGCAAGTGTAGTTATCCCCTGGTTTGCAAGCCTTTGCACCAGTTTTACAAATATTTCTGCCGTAGCACCTGCATCATCAACAGCACGGTGGTGGTTCTCCAATGAAACACCAAGTGTTTTTGCAACAGTATCCAGCTTGTATTTCTTAAGCTCTGGAAGCAATGCCCTTGACATTGAAACAGTATCTATAACTGTAAAATCTGTATTAATCCCCCTGTCTTTTGCCTTCTGGAATATAAAACCTGTATCAAATGAAGCGTTATGTGCAACAAGCACAGCATTGCCACAAAATTCCAGGAAATCTGGAAGTGCTTTGTCTATAGATGGTGCATCAGCAACCATTTCATCATTAATACTTGTAAGTTCCTGTATATTATAAGGTATTGGCCTGCCTGGGTTTACAAATGTACTAAACTTATCTGTAATTACATTATTTACCACCCTCACAGCACCTATTTCTATTATTTCATTACTTGTGGCACCAATACCTGTTGTTTCCAGGTCAAATACAACAAATTCACCTGTAAAGTCCTGTCCTTTGCCATTTACAACTGTATCTATAAGGTCATCTACAAGATAAGCCTCAACACCATATATAATCTTAATGTCATCACCAGGCTTTAATGCATGGTCTGCATCAGGGAATGACTGTACAACACCATGGTCAGTAATTGCCATTGCCTTGTGTCCCCATCTTTTGGCAGTATTTACATAATCGCCAATAGACATTACTGAATCCATCTCACTCATCTGTGTATGTGCATGAAGTTCTACACGTTTCATCCCCTGGTAATTATCCATACGCTTTTCACGCCTGTCTGTACCTGGTTTAATTCCACGTATAGAAGTTATACCAATTTCTTTGCTATATGTGTCATAAATAGGCACTCCCTTAAGTTTAATAAACTTTCCAGTTTTAATATTTTCACGTATTATATCTGCCTCTTCTTTTGGAATAAATATTTTTGCAGAAATTGTATCTGTAAAATCTGTTACATTAAACATATATATAATTTTTTCATTCTTAATTTCACGTTCATCTGTAGATACAATTTTACCCTCAATTACAACATCTCCAACTTCACCTTGTATATCAGCAATTTTAATAATATCCCCTTCACAGTTCCTTCCGTAGAAACATTCTTCATCAGCAGCACCTTTGCCAAACCCCTGGCTTTTATAACTGCTTTTACTGCTTTTTGGCTGGCGGCTATTTTCCTTATATCTGCCAGCTGTCTTCTTTTTACTATTATCATTATTAATACTAACAGTTTTACCAGCGGGTACATAGTCTGTCACTGCATTAAACATTTCACTTGCAAGGCTTGTCTTTGCCAGGTTTTCATAATAATCCTGTTCTGGAGGATTTCCAGGCATAGTATTTTTACCAGTACTTTTCTGGTGCCGGTTATTTTCAGGTAATGATGCACTACTGTTCCCCTTATTGGCAACAATACCTGCAGGCGGCTTATATGTAATAATGCCTGTGCCATATGTGCCAGTAGCAGGAAGTTCTTCTATAGTAACAGGTTCAGTATATTTAATATTTACTGATACTTCAAATGCAGCCTTATTTTTAAAAATCTTCTTAATAATTTCTTCCAGGTTTTCTTCCCTTGCCCTGTACATACTGTCATCTTCACAGGAGATATTTATAATGCTGCCTTCAATATCTGTAACTCCACTATATACCATATTAAATTCAAGTATATTTTCCTCTTTTAAAATAAGCATTATACTGTCCTTATATTCATTCCAGAAATCCAAAGGTGAATACTGTAAAGACAACTTAAAGCTGTCATAGACCTTAACTTCATATCCTGCACTTTTAAGAACATGGCTTAAAGCATATTCAAGCAGCCCTATTTCGCGGTATGCAATAATATGGCTGCTTTCAATATATATTTCTATTTTTTTAGTTTTTCTTATTACTACAATCCTTGAAACCATAACATCCCTAAAAAGCTTTGTCTGCCTGTCTGTAAGGTTTAAGTTATCAAATGTTTCAAGTAAAGGCTTCTTCATCAGATTCCTCCCCTGTCTGACATAAATTTATTCTACCATTTCCAGTAATTTTCCAGTAATATCTGCCATATTTGATGACACCTGTTTTGTATTATGTGAAATTCTCACATTATTTTCAACAACACTTGAAATTTTCTCAATCTGGCTTGCAGCATGGTCTACAATTTTAACATTATGTTTAACCATATCAGTAATTTTCTCTACATCAAGGTTTGCCTTTTCAATATTTCCAACAGCAATATTAAAAGCTTCTGCTGTCTCATCAGTAATCTGTTTTCCACTTTCTACTGCACGCATTGAATTAGTAATAAGTTCATTAGTTTCTTTTGCAGCCTGTGCACTTCTTGCCGCAAGTTCACCAATCTGCGTTGCCACAACAGAAAATCCTCTTCCCATTTCACCTGCCCTGGCAGCTTCAACAGAAGCATTTAATGAAAGCATATTTGTCCTTCTGGCAATAGAATTAATTTCACCAATAATTTTTTCAATCGCTTCTGACATTTCACTAATTCTTTGCATAGAATCTTTTAACAGTTCCATTTGTGATTGTGTTTGTAATATTTTATCTACAGAATTCCCTGTTGCCTCTGTAATTCCAGCAGAAGCACTTGCACTCTGGTTGAGTTCCTGTACCAGCTGTTCCATAATCTGCTTCAAATCTTTTACTGCTCTTTCCTGTTCACCAGTCCCCGTAAATATATTATCTGCATTTTCCTGGGTTTCATCTGATACCTGTTCCAGATCTACACATGCATTTTTTACATTATTTATAAGTTCCATGTTATGTTCCATATCTTCTTTTTGTTGTTCTAAAAGTGCTTCATTTTCTTTTATATTCCTGCTAGTATTCTCTACCATTATATTAATATTCTGGGAAAGCATTTCAAATTCAGGATTTCCCTGCTCATTGACAGTAATGCCAAAATTACCTCCTGCAATTTCTTTCATAAAACCACATATGCGGTTAATTCCTTGTACAATTTTATTATCTACCATTTTATTAATCATAAACAATAATATACCAAATATAATTAACATGCTGAAAGAAACAACTATAGTCTGGTTGCGGCGTTCCTTATAATACTCACTTGATGGCATAAATGTACCAATAACCATGCCATTATACTCTTCTGCCATATAATAACCCTTGGTACCATTAATTACTGCCTTGCCATTTCCAGACAATTTCTCTGGAAAGCCAGCCTCAGAAGCAGGTGTACCAACAAGCGAAGCATCCTTATGCGCCAGTATCTCACCATCTGTACTTAAAGCATATACATAACCTTTTTCACCAAAATCAATACTTTTTAAAACAATATCTATTTTTGTGCCTGCAATCATATTTTCAAGCACTTCTGGGCGCACACCAACCTGTACAAGCCCCTTTGCATCAGTTCTTGCCACACCAATATACTGCATTACAATACCTTCTGCCACATTTACTTGTGGTTTCTGTACAATTTCAATAGAAGGGTCATCCACAATAACCATAAATGCATTGGATTGTTCACCACTTTTCATATCAAACCCAATATAACCATCTATTGTACTACTTGTAATAATACCATTTTCATCAATAATATGTAATTCATTTACCATAAGTTCTTCTTTAATTTCATTAAGCCTCTTTGCATTCCCATAAACTGAATGGTCTGTAGCAAGTATATCAGCAAATGCCCTTGTTTTGGCAAGATTGTTTTCACCAAGGCTGTTTGTAAGCTTTTGAATATTTTCTTCATTACTAACAAGTTTTTCTTTTACATCCTCCAACTTATTCTGGCTAAGGGTTAAATTGTTGCTTTTACTTATAAATGTCTGTAATGTGAAAATGGCGGTAATTGTAACTATAAATGCTGCCAGCATGTAGATAAAAAGATTTTTTGTAAAGATTTTCTTCATTATAGCAAATTCCTTTCTTTATGCAAATTATTACTAAGTGGTTAAAACCCAGCATTTTTAGTAATAATCTAGTTGTGTAATACTTAGTCTGCTATTCTCCATAAATTACCATATTTAGTACTTATATGCCAGATATATGTAATATTCTGTATTTTATCATTAAAAATGCAAAAAGGCAAGTCTCCAAAAAACTTGTAATCTTCTTATATTTACTATATAATCCTAATAAAATAAAGTTACAATAATCCTAAAATACTTTAGTGTTCTTACAACGGAACAGACAAGCTATCCTGGCAACAACTTCCTCCTGTTATACCACTGGAACCCTGTAATACCAGGTTTTGAACCAGCTTCACCATTGGCCTTAACAAGTTACCTGCCTATAAAACAGAATCTGTCACAGCCTGGTACAAAATAATAAGAAAGGAATTATTTATGATTACTATATATGGCAACTATACAAATGCCATTGTCTATACAACAAACAATGAACAGTATGCTATTGATGAATATGCAAGGAAACAGTTACAGATGCTTTGTAACCATCCAAGTGCTGCTGGAAGCAAAATAAGGGTAATGCCAGATGTACATCCTGGAAAGGTATGTACAATCGGTCTTACAATGACTGTGGGCAGTTCACTGCTTCCAAATCTTGTTGGTGTAGATATTGGCTGTGGAATGACTATTGCAAAAATTAAAACAAAAAATATTGAATTCCAGAAACTTGATAAAGTCATAAGGGAAAATGTACCTTGTGGCGGAAAAGTCCGCAAAAATGCACATAAATACAGCCATTCTTTAAACCTTGAGAAACTTAAGTGCTGTAAAGAAGTTGATATTGCCAAAGCAGAACTAAGTATTGGCACTCTTGGAGGAGGCAACCATTTTATTGAAATAGACAAAGATGAAGATGGCTGCCTTTATATTGTTATACATTCTGGCAGCCGGCACACAGGTATGGAAGTTACTACATATTATTTAAAAAAAGGCCAGCATGAACAACAGATAAAAGGCATAGGCGGATATGCGCCTTATGAGATGACCTGTATTTCTGGGAGGCTTTTAGAAGATTATCTGCATGACCTTGCTATTACGCAGGACTTTGCTGCTATAAACCGTGAAGCTATGATTGATGAAATTACAAGAGGCATGAAATGGCGTATTACAGACAGCTATTCCTGTATACACAACTATGTTGATTTCTCCGCAGATATCCCAGTTCTTAGGAAAGGGGCTATAAGTGCCAAGGAAAATGAAAAGGTTATTATACCTGTTAATATGCGTGATGGCATTATACTTGGGACAGGTCTTGGTAATGAGGACTGGAACTGTTCTGCACCCCATGGTTCTGGGCGTATCTACAGACGGTCTGAAGTAAAGGAACACCATACTTTGTCTGAATTTAAAAAGACAATGGAAGGAATACATTCCATATGTATAAATAAAGATACTTTAGATGAATCACCTTTTGCATACCGTAGTATACAAGATATAACAGATGTAATAGGTGATACTGTAAAAATTGATAAAATCATAAAACCTGTATATAATTTTAAAGCAGGTGGAAATAATTAGAATTTTTCAAATACACACTGATACTACAGTGGACATATAAAATATAATTAATTATGATAAACAAAAATAACTGCTAGATATCATATAGTTTTAATAGTTTCCACATTTATATTAAAAGTTTGTTTTAAGAAGAAAATAATAATGTC
>VSNJ01000040.1 GCA_009774235.1 Lachnospiraceae bacterium | reverse complement strand
CCTTGTAATCTGTACAATATTTTATTTTCCAATACCCATAAACCTGTCATTGTATATGTACATTTAACTAAATGTTTGAGTTTCTCTATTTTTTAATTACACAAAGATTATATTACTCTGGCAAATTCCAAATGTTTTACCAAAAAGCAGCTGTATGGGGGCGCTGGTGCTTAAGCCCTGTATTTAATGCTTAATAGAAACAAATGTTTCTATTAAGCATTTGGGGCTTTATGCACCACTGCGTATCCCATCCAAGCGCGAGCGTGCTGCTGTTGGTAAAATTTTGGAATTGCCAGAGCCACATAACTTGTGTACTAAAAAGTAGGGAAACTCAAAAACTAAATGACGTTGTAATATAATGGAATTTGTGTTATATAAATATATATATTAAACTTAAATATGGAGGCTTGTTATGACAAAGGAAGAATTTTTAAACAGATTAAAACAGGGAAGGCTTATCCTTGATGGGGCAACAGGTTCTAACCTCCAGGCACGTGGCATGCCTGTTGGAGTTTGTCCAGAGGAGTGGATTCTTGAAAACAGGGAAGTTCTTATAAAACTCCAGGCTGAATATATAGAAGCAGGTACAGATATAATATATGCACCTACATTTTCAGGAAACAGGATTAAACTTGCAGAATACGGGCTTGCAGATAACATTGGAGAGATTAATAAAAACCTTGCAGGCATTTCAAAAGATGCAATAAAAGAAGCAGGTGCAGACAGGAAAATATATATTGCTGGTGATATAACAATGACAGGTAAGCAGGTATATCCTGCAGGTACTCTTATGTTTGAAGACCTTATAGACATCTATAAAGAACAGATAAGTTATCTTTGTGAAGCAGGTGCAGACATGCTTGTAATTGAAACAATGATGAGTTTACAGGAATGCCGTGCCGCAGTTATAGCAGCAAAAGAAACATGCAGCCTTCCAGTTATGGTTACGCTTACATTTAATGAAGACGGACGCACCCTGTATGGAACGAGCCCTGGTACAGCAGCACTTGTATTAGACACACTTGGTGCAGATGCCATAGGTGTAAACTGTTCTACAGGACCTGATAAAATGGAAGGTGTTATAAGGCAGATGGCGGCTTATACAGATGTGCCAATTATAGCAAAGCCAAATGCCGGGCTTCCAAAGCTTAACCAGGATGGCAGCACAGTATATGATATGGAACCAGCAGAGTTTGCAGAAGGAATTGTTAAACTTATAGAAGCAGGAGCAGATATACTTGGCGGATGCTGTGGTACTACACCAGGTCATATAAAAGCAATGGACAGCCTTATTAGAGAAAAAGGATTAAAAGACAGTGTTTCATTTACAGGAAGGAAGGGCAATGTTAAAAGACGTGCACTTTCTAATGAAAGAAATGTGCTAGATATCGGGCTTGACGGGAATTTCCTTATAATAGGTGAGAGAATTAACCCTACTGGCAAAAAAGCGCTCCAGGAAGAGCTTAAACAAGGATGTCTTGACCTTGTGGCAGAGATGGCAGAGTCACAGGAAGAGATGGGAGCATCAATACTTGATGTTAATATGGGCATGAATGGTATTGATGAAAAGGAAATGATGCTCAAAACAGTCAATGAACTGTCAATAGTTAGCAACCTTCCGCTTTCAATAGATTCAAGCCATCCTGATGTTGTAGAAGCAGCACTCCGCATATATCCAGGAAGGGCATTAATAAACTCAGTTTCACTAGAGCCTGCCAAGTTTGAAAGGCTTATACCAGCTGCAAAAAAATATGGTGCTATGTTTATCCTTCTGCCATTGTCAGAAAAAGGGCTTCCTAAAGATATTAATGAGAAAAAAGATATTATAAATACAATTCTTAATGAAGCTTTAAGGCAGGGGCTGTCTAAAGAAGATATTATTGTTGACGGGCTTGTAGCTACAGTTGGTGCAAACAGCAACGCAGCAGTTGAAACACTTGAAACTATAAGCTATTGTAAAAATGAACTGGAAGTTGCTACAGCCTGTGGGCTCTCTAATATATCATTTGGCCTGCCAGAAAGAATGTTTGTCAACAGCAGTTTTATGGCAATAGCAATAAGCCATGGTCTTACAATGGCAATAGCCAACCCGTCACAAGACCTGCTTATGCATGCCGTATTTGCATCTGAACTGCTTATGAACAAGCCAGAGGCAGATACAAGGTATATAGAAAGGGTTACAGGAAACAAAATATCAGTTATAAAGGGAGAAGCAGACGCCAGCATGTTGGCTGTAAAGAAGGAAAGCAGTAAAAATGAAACTGTGGCTGAAGTGGATGGTGATGCGCTTTTTGAAGCAGTTGTCAAGGGAAGAAAGAATAAAATAGAGGAAATGGTTAAATCTGCACTAGATACAGGCAGGGATGCACAGGATATTATTGATAAAAGCCTTATTCCTGCAATAAACCATGTTGGGGAGCTGTTTGACAAACAAATATATTATCTGCCACAGCTTATTGCAAGTGCAGAAACTATGGAAAAAGGAATTGGCATATTAGAGCCCGTGCTTGCAGAAAAAAGAAGCCAGAAACCGCTTGCTACAATAGTTATAGCCACAGTAGAACATGATATCCATGATATAGGCAAAAACCTTGTTGCACTTATGTTAAGGAATTATGGGTACAATGTTATAGACCTTGGAAAAGATGTGCCAGCAGAGAAAATAGCTGATGCGGCAGTAAAAGAAAATGCTGATATTATAGGACTTTCAGCTCTTATGACTACTACAATGATGGAGATGAAGAAAGTAACAGGCATTGTGCGTGAAAGAGGCCTTAAATGTAAAGTTATAATAGGGGGTGCTGTAATTACACAAGGCTTTGCTGATGAAATAGGTGCTGACGGGTATTCCAAAGATGCCCAGGGTGCTGTAACACTTGTAGGAAAGTTATTAAATAATTGTGAGGGAGAGAGTTAATGGCAGAAAATACAGGGGCAGTAGTAGATATAATAATTCCTATATACAGGTGTGGTGCAGGTTTTAGAAATATCCTGGACAGGCTTTTAAAACAAACTGTAAAGCCAAACCATATTTTCCTTCTGCAGACAGTAGAACGTGAAAGTGAATTATTAAAAGAGTTTGAAAGCAGCATAATTTCTGTACATCCTGTAATGAAAAAAGATTTTGACCATGGGGCTACAAGGCATAAAGGGGCAGAAATGTCAGAGGCAGATTTTATATTATTTATGACACAGGATGCTGTACCAAAAGACAGCAGGCTTATTGAATCACTGCTTGTACCTATGGAAGACCAGCGGGTAGCTATATCATATGGAAGGCAGCTGGCAGGGGAAGACGCAGATATACTTGAAAAAATGACAAGGGTATACAATTATCCAGGTGAAAGCTGCATTAAATCAATGGATGATACAGAAAGGCTTGGGATAAAGACATATTTTTGCTCGGATGTATGTGCAATGTACAGGAAAAGTGTCTATAACAAGCTTGGCGGTTTTGTCAGGAAGACAATTTTTAATGAAGATATGATAATGGCTGCAAAAGTTATTAATGCAGGTTATAATGTAGCATACTGCGCAAGTGCAAGGGTAATACACTCACATTCATATACATGCATACAGCAGTTTAAAAGGAACTTTGACCTTGGAGTATCACAGAAACAGTACCATGAAGTATTTGAAAGTGTATCCTCTGAAAAAGAAGGTGCTGGTTATGCTAAAAAGGTTGTAAAGGCATTGCTTAGGCGTGGTAAGATAAGAGAGGCATTTTATTTTGTGATGCAGTGTGTATTTAAACTTGCTGGGTACAGGATTGGATTAAATTATAATATGCTTCCTAAGAAAATTATACTTAAATGTACACAGAACAAGGAATACTGGGAATAATATAAAACCACCAAAATATTACAGGAATATCATAGTGTTCTTGTAGTATTTTGGTGGTTTGTATTTTATATGCCAGAGTATATGTCAAGCGGATTGCCCAATAACAAACCAACCTCATTGCCACTTTACTTAGTCTGGCAGGAGCCTGGACTCCTGCCAGACTAAGTAAGCCCTGGTAAAACAAACCCGCTGCTTAAGAAGCGTGTATTTTAAGAGGCTGGCTTAATGAGGTTAAAAGCTGGATTATTTTTATTTTTCACTTTCAATTACAAATTCTTTTGTTGCCCCAGTTACAAGGTTATATGTGTATAACGCACTCTGGTCAAATGTTTCAAAAAACAAGTAATCAGAAGTTAAATTAAGGTAATTATAATCACCCGTTGAAATAAGGAGTGATTCACGTGTTGCCAAATTAAATTTATATAAGCCATTTTCTTCACCATTATCAACCTGGTAATATATGGATGTACCATCTTCTGATACATTATATGTAGCAAGGTGCTTATTTATAAGAGTTTCTACAGAAGAGCCATTCAGTGAAACACGGCACAGGCTGTAATCCTGGTCCATATCCAGAAAATATAAATTATCCCCCTGCCTTGTAAGGTGTGTGCAGTTTCCTGCATATATAACTTGTGAACCAGTTCCAGATATACCAATAGAATGTATATAATGGTCTTTGTCCCATCCAGTGTAATATATTTTATCATTATGTATTACATATGGTGCTGCTGCTTCTGCCATAAGCCTTCTCTCTTCTGAACCATCTATCTGGGTTACAAAAAGTTCAAGGCCTTTTTTCTGGTCATAGTGCTGGTAGTAAATATTATTACCATAAAGACATACAACTTGTGTAGGGTCATCATACAGCCTGCCAATTCCATGTCCAGATGTATTAAGCCTGAAAAGCCCTGTGGTACTTAATGATAATAATGCATCAGCATCATTTTCTAACTGGTCATTTCTTCTTGTATAGAAAATATACTTTTCAGCAGAATTTATGTAACTTACCCTGTCGTCAAACAGTTTTTTAATACTGGTAAGGTCATTATTCATACAATACAGCCTGTTGCCATCATATGGATTTGCAAAATAAATTTTGCCCTCATTTTCGCAGAAAAGCCCTCCATTAAGCAGGTTGCCGCTGGTATTTCCTGTTATTCTGTTGTCATCATATAAATTAACACGGTTTTTTGTAAAAACCACATAAATTATAGAACCAATAACAGCAGCTAAAATTAAGCATATTAAAATTCTTTTAGCGATTGTAGATTTTTTCATTGTGATACCCATACCTTTCTTTTAAGTGGCTTAAACTCCTGATAATTAATAAAACCAGTTTATCCCTCTGGAACAATACTGGCAGATGGCGTGCATAATGCCATAATAATCTGTGGCGTTTATTCAATATACTAATTATAACACATTTTAATAAAAATTTGCATATATTTCTTAAAACCATTTAATAATTTTAACCAGGCTTATTGTAGCATTTTATAGATATTGATGTTACAATGGGGTATAACAGGTATAAAATATAACTATTCTTGCCATGTATGGCTGATTGGAGGATATATGAACCAGAAAGAAATTAAAAAAGAACTGTTATCGCTTGAAAAGGCAGAAGAGAAATATATTAAAAAAAATATACAGATAAAAGAATCTAAATGGCAGGAGAAAGTAAGCAGATATATTCCAGATAAACTTGATAAAACACTTGATACTACATTTTGTAAGGCATTTGAAATAATATTTGAAAAAGGGACAGGCGTTATTGAAAAGACATATAATAAAGAAAAAAGAAAACAGGACTTTAAGGTAAATGAATATTCAGCAGATTTAAGGAATAATAAGAGTAGTATTAAGAAATTTGGCAGGCTTGCATTTGGCAGTAAAACCTTGAATATGGCAGTTTCTGCAGTTGAAGGCATAGGAATGGGATTTGCTGGAATGGGAATTCCTGATATACCATTATTTCTTTCTGTTATTTTAAAAAGTGTATATGAGACAGCATTGCATTATGGATTTGGATATGAAACAGAAGAAGAACAGGTATTTATATTAAAAATAATAGAAACAGCTCTTTGCCATGGGGAGGAACTTGTGCAGGGGGATATAGAAATTAATGAATGGATAAGTTCAAATGGTAATATTCCATTTACAAATAATAAAGAAGGACAGATAAAAAGAACATCACTTATATTGTCAGAAGAACTGCTTTATCTTAAATTTATCCAGGGGATACCCATTGCAGGTATAGCAGGCGGGGTATCAGATGTAATATACCAGAAGAAAATTACAGATTATGCAATACTTAAATACAAGAGAAGGTTTTTAATGAAACATCTTGAGGAAGATGTTGTACTATAACAGAACCAGCAGTGCCTGGAAATTACTTCTTGTGGTGTAAACCATACAAAAAGTGTTTTTCAGGCACATCATTGCACAATATGTTAAATGAGAGGTACTAGTTTTTATTTTTTGGCACTAAGAATATACTGGTATGTTGTAAATTGTTGCCGGGAAGGAAGTTTAAATGTATTTATAAGCGTGTCAAGTTTTTGTTCATTTCCAGGGCTACATAAATCTATGCTATATATATCCTGTATTTTTAGGTGGCAGCTTTTAAATAACATATTAATGCTTTCAAGGGTAAAAAAGCGTAAATGTGTAACATGGCTTTTTGTTGGTAAAATATTTGTAATTGCCAGAGCCAAAATACTTATGTAATAAAAAATATGGAAACTTAAAATATTATTTTGGGTTTCTGTATATGTCATGTAAGAAGATTATGACAATAATATTAAAAAATTTTTATATTATTGCAATAAGCAGTACCACAGGTTATAATATAGCCTGGTATTAATATTCTGTCCAGCTATAATGTTAGTTATTGCCTGGACACAAAACAGTACAAGTATAAATCTGGAGGCTGGTATATGGAAGGATATAATAAAAAAACAAAAAGCAGGGCCAAAAGAGGCATAAGGATAGCATTAATGCTTGTGCTTCTTGTTGTCAGCTGTACTGCAGGCTTTTTTGTTGCTAAGGCGAGGGTTGCGCTTGACCAGACTTTAAACCATGTTACAAGGGATTATGGTTCTAAATTGTCAAGTGTTGATTTAAGCGGCATAAAGGTTAAATCTGATGATAATATTGTAAATATACTTCTTATTGGAAATGACAAACGTGAAGAAAAATATTATACTAACCAGCGTGGACTGCGTGATGTTATAATGATTGCAACTATGGACAGGAAACATGGTATGCTTAAACTTACATCACTTATGAGGGATTTGCGTGTATTTGTCCCAGCTGCAGATGGATATGAGAAATTTAATGCTGCAACTAACCATGAAGGTGAAGTTAAAAGTCTTTATAAAACTATAGCCCATAACTTTAATATTAAGCTTGATGGTTATGTTGAAGTTGATTTTGATGCATTTAAAGAAGTAGTAAATGCACTGGGAGGAGTAGAGGTTAATCTTACAGATACCGAAGTGCGCTATTTAAGCATAACCAATTATATACAAAAGAAAAAGAACAGGCAGGGGCTTGTAACTGGCAAGCAGGTACTTAATGGTGACCAGGCGCTTGGATACTGCCGTATACGTAAAGGGTTTGATATGATTGGTGAACCTGTAGTGACTGCCAGCGGGCTTATTGATGATTATGGGCGTACATGGAGGCAGCGTGCAGTTTTAAATTCTGCATTTGAGAAACTGAAAACCAAATCATTGACAACATGGTATGACATTGCCAGTAAAGTTATGCCTTATATAACTACTGACCTTGATAATAACCAGATTTTTGAATATATGAAGTCTGTTGCTACAATGGGGACTACAGATATTTACCAGCTCCAGATACCACATAACCCTTATTTCAGGGAAAGTGAAAGAGGGGAGTTTGATGATTCATATCTTATTCCTACAGATGGTGTGTCAGGAGAACAGAATATTGAAAAGAATAAAGATGTACTTAACCAGTTTATATTTGAGTATGATGGCAAGGAGGAATTTGAATTTAAAGACAGTTCCCTGGAGGATACAGAAAATTCATATTAATAAAATAGTACACAATTATGGAGGATTGCTATGTGGAAGAAAATAATGGTAACACTGCTGCTTATTTTAAGCGGATGTGCAGGATATTTTATAGCTAAAGCCCAGGTGACATTTAATAATACTTTAAACCATGTAAACAGGGATTATGATACAGCTTTAAAAAATGTTGACCTGAAAGGAATTAAAGTTAATTCGGATGAAGATGTAATTAATATTCTTATAGTTGGTAATGATTACAGGGAAGAAAACGGGTATGATGCAGCAGGGCTTACAGATACAATGATTATAGCCACAATGGATAAGAAACATAAAACCTTTAAACTTACATCTCTTATGAGGGATATGGTAGTTGATATTCCAGACCATGGACAGAATAAACTTAACTCTGCCAATTCTTTTGGCGGTATCCAGCTTTTATATCTGACTATAGCCCAGAATTTTAATATTGAGCTTGATGGCTATGTTGAGGTTGGCTTTGATGCTTTTGAGAAAATTGTAAATGCTGTAGGCGGGGTAGAAGTGGAACTTACAGAGTCTGAAGCTTCATATCTTAATACTACTAACTATATTTCTAAAAAACGTTTTAGGAATGTTAAAGTTGGCAAGCAGAAACTTAATGGAAACCAGGCACTTGGATACTGCCGTATACGTAAGGGTGGTGTAAAAACTGTTACAGGCCTTATGGATGATTATGGACGTACATGGAGGCAGCGTACAGTTATTAAAGGTGTATTTAACAAGATTAAAAAGTTTTCAATGTCAAAGTGGGTTGACCTGGCTAATGAAGTCCTTGGTGAATATGTTAAAACAGACCTTACCAATGATGATATATTTGATTATATGAAGGATGCAATCTGGATGGGTACTTTGGAGATTTCACAGCTGCAGATACCATTAAATGGCTATTTCAGAAGTTCATATGATGGCGAATTTTCATGTGGCGATTCGCTTGTGCTTACTAATGGTACTACTTCAGACCGTTCACAGAGTTCCAATGCTGAAGCACTTTCAAAGTTTATATTTGAATATGATGGAAAAGAACCATTCACATATGGGACATATACAAGTGACCCGACAGGGGCAAGTGAAGAATAAAACTATAAAATTAATATATTTTATGGATGTGTCAATATGGCTGAAGTAAACTTTTATATTTTTAATTTGCCTTTATAGAAACAAAGCTGCTATACATTTATATATAGCAGCTTTTTACATAAGGAGGTAACATCCTCTGGCTATGCCAGCAAAAGGTGTTTTAACAATTTATAAAAAAAGTCAGTATAACCAGCTTCTTTTATACTCTCAGATGCAATAACAGGGATTTTGTCTATTTCTTTCCCGTCAAGTGTATATACTATATTTCCAATTTCATCACCTTTTTTTACAGGTGCATGGATTTCAGGTTTAAACATAATTTTTTTTTGGATTTTATCTGATGATTCACTGCCACACAGAGTATAAGAAAAATCTCTGCTTGCCTTGGCATTTATTTTTTCTTTTATGCCGTTAATGATTTTTTGTGGTTTTATATGTAGTTCTGATGCTTTTTCAGAATAATTAGTGCAATTTGAGAAGCCATAATCAAGAAGCGCCGCTGCTTCTGCAAATCTTTCTTTAGGGTCTGGAGCTGCCATAATTACTGCAGTCAGGCTTACCCCTCCACGCTCAGCTGTTGCTGACAGGCAGTATTTTGCTTTTGAAGTTGAGCCTGTTTTAAGTCCGGTAATCCCATTATATGTACGTATTAATTTATTAGTATTAGTGAGACCAAACTGTGTAGTGCCTTTTTTGGTTGTATGTGTAATTTCATCCATCCATACAGTAGAATAATTTGAGATTTCAGGATATTTGCTTATAAGCTCCCTTGACATAAGTGCAACATCATAAGCACTGCTATAATGGCCGCTTTTTATTGTATCATCCAGACCATTACAGTTTTTAAAACTTGTGTGTTCCATGCCAAGTTCCTTAGCTTTTTCATTCATTTTCTTGACAAATTCAGTTTCAGAACCACTTACATATTCGGCCATAGCAACTGCTGCGTCATTAGCACTTGCTATACTTATACATTTAATCATTGTATCGACAGTCTGGGTTTCGCCAGGTTCAAGAAAGACTTGGGAACCACCCATTGAAGATGCATATTCACTTGTAGAAACTTCATCTTCTAAAGTGATTTTCTTATTATGTAATGCCTCAAAAACCAGCAGAAGAGTCATAATTTTTGTAATACTTGCAGGAATAAGTTCAGTGTCTTTCTCTTTTTCAAAAAGAATCCTGCCACTATTATTTTCTATAAGGACTGCAGATTTTGCAAGAACAGATACCCCTGTCTGTGTCTGGGTGTTTTCATCTGTGCCAGTATCTTTATTTGTAGAATTTATATTACTTGTAACAGGTATAAAGCCATTAGTATGTCTGTATATATATTTATCTGCAGCTGAAGCGGCACAGTATGGTGTATTGCATATGGTAATAGAAAAAGATAGAATTAATGACAGTGCAGTTTTAGTGAAAATAGCTGTTTTTTTATTATTATTCATTATACCTCATTTCTACAGATATTTTCTGAATAATTAAGGTTAATATATTATATTTGGGAATAATGGAAATATGCATTAATAATAAAATAAAAAATGGGAAACCCCAAAATTAATAAAAGTATTGTACATTATGCAATATTTTGTGTATAATGTTTGGTGTACATGGGGTAATCCAGGTATTACTCCCAAACAATCTGAAAACATTAATAATTGTTGGAAGTGAGGTTATATATGACAAGTAAAGAACGGGCAGAATTAAGGACAAGAGCCATGAAGATGGAAAGTATCTTCCAGGTTGGCAAGTCAAGCCTTACACCGCAGCTTGTTGATGCTATACGTGCTGCACTTAAGGCGAGGGAACTTATCAAAGTAAACGTCCTGAAGAACTGTAATGATGACACTGCAAGCCTGGCAAACCTGTTGTCAGAGCGGACAGGTGCAGAGGTTGTCCAGGTAATTGGCAAGAAAATAGTATTGTATAAGAAAAACCCACAAAAAGAAGAAAAGAAAAGGCTTGCACAGAAGCGTGAAATTAAAAAGAAAGAGGACGCCAAAAAGAAAGCAAGAAAAGAAAAAATGGAGAGGACAGGAAGAACTGTACCAGAAAGCAGGAAGCCAGCTTCTGGAAAAGTGTATAGAGGAAGTGGTGTGAAAAAGAGAAACAGCAGAAAGCAGGGATAATGTCTATGGGAAGGACCGGTATTATGGGAGGGACTTTTAATCCAGTCCATATTGCGCATATCAGCATGGCAGAAGCAGCATACAGGCAGGCAAAGCTGGACAAAGTTCTTTTTATGCCTTCAAAAAAGCCGCCACATAAACAGGATATAAACATTATTAGTGAGAAACACCGTGAAGCAATGGTTAAGCTTGCAATAAGAGGCATACCATATTTTGAATACTCAGATTTTGAGTTTAAAAGGGAAGGTACAACGTATTCAGCACAGACCTTGGAGCTTCTATGCAGGCAGAACCCAGATGACAGCTATTTTTTTATAATGGGAGGAGATTCATTTTTCCAGGTAGAAAGCTGGTATATGCCTGGGAAAATTATGGAACATGCTGTAATTCTTGCAGTAAGCAGGAATGGCAGTGATAAAAAAGAAATGGAAATATATGCAGGGAAACTTAGGGACAAGTATAATGCAGAAATTATGTTTGTAAAAATGCCCCATATGGATATAAGTTCAAGTAATATCAGAAAAATTATTTCATCAGGGGGAGACGCTGCCATGTATTTACCAGACAAGGTATGGGAATATATAAAGAGTAATGGGTGCTATATATAAGTGCTGTTATCCACACAGGGTATATGGCTTTTGGAAAATATTCTGGAAATTTGGCCAGGTACCAGCCATACAGCACATTATTAAGGAGATATTATTTATGTTAGAAAATGTTGAAAAAGTCCAGGAAAGGCTGAAATCCAAGCTTACAGCTAAAAGGTATATCCATACAACAGGAGTGAGGTATACTGCTGCTGCACTGGCTATGAGATATGGATTGTCTGTTGAAGATGCGTCAATGGCTGGCGTACTCCATGACTGTGCAAAGTGTTTTTCTGATGATGAGCTTGTAAGGAAATGCCTGAAAAACAACCTGGAATGTACAGAAACTGAACTTAGGAATGGTTTTTTGCTTCATGCCAAACTTGGTGCATATTATGCAAAGAAAAAATATGGTATAGAGAATGAGGATATAATCTCTGCTATAAGATACCATACTACAGGAAAGGCAGGAATGAAGCCGCTTGAAGCAGTAGTTTTTACAGCAGACTATATTGAGCCAGGAAGAAAACCTCTGCCACATCTTGAAGAAGTACGCAGAATGGCATTTGTTGATATAGATGAAGCAGTATACCAGATACTTGATAAAACTCTTGGATATCTAGGGGAAAAAGCACAGACTGATAATAGCGGGCGTGAGATTGATGTACATACAATAGAAGCTTTTAAATATTACAGACAGATACATAAAGAGAAATCACATATGTAAGTGCAGTTAATATTACAAGAAAGGGAATATGCCCGCCTGGCAGGCAGAAATGAGGTATAATTATGAAAGAACAGGCAAAAATGGTACAAATTGCATACAATGCATTAGATGAAAAAAAAGGTGAAGATATTAAAATTATAGATATCTCTGGAGTTTCTGTAATAGCAGACTATTTTGTTATTGCCAATGGAAACAATATATCGCAGGTGCAGGCACTTGTAGATAATGTTGAAGAAAAAATGTTTGAAGCAGGTTTTGAGGTAAAGCGTATTGAGGGTAATAAGAGCAGCACATGGGTGCTTATGGACTTTGGTGATGTAGTTATCCATGTTTTTGACAGTGAAGACAGGCTTTTTTATGACCTTGAGAGGATATGGACAGATGGGAAAATAGTAGATGTAGAAACTTTGAGAACATATGTTTGACAAAAGAGAAATAAAGTGGTATTATATAATAAGTTATAATATCACTTTATTTATTTGGGAGGAATATATATGCCAAAAGGAAAAATTACTGCTAAGCAGCAGGAGATATTAGAGTATATTAAGTCAGAGATTTTAAATAAAGGCTATCCGCCAGCGGTAAGGGAAATTTGTGAGGCTGTACATTTAAAGTCTACATCTTCAGTACATTCGCATCTTGAAACACTTGAGAAAAACGGGTTTATACGCAGGGACCCTACAAAGCCAAGGGCGATTGAGATAATTGATGATGATTTTAACCTTGTGCGCAGGGAAATAATAAGTGTACCCGTTATAGGTTCAGTTGCTGCGGGTGAGCCTATATTTGCAGAGCAGAACATTGAAGGGTATCTGCCTGTGCTGCCAGAAGATATGCCTGACGGTGAGGCATTTATGCTGAGGGTAAAGGGTGAAAGCATGGTGAAAGCAGGCATTTTTGATGGGGACAGGGTTCTTGTTAAGAAGCAGGAACATGCAGAGAATGGCGATATAGTTGTGGCACTTGTTGATGATTCTGCAACAGTCAAGACATTTTACAGGGAAGATGGGCATTTCAGGCTGCAGCCAGAGAATGACTCAATGAAGCCTATTATACTGGATGATGTATCTGTAGTTGGAAAGGTTACAGGGCTTTTCAGGGTATATAAATAAAATATTAAGAAGAAAGGGACAGATTAATGGACAGGTTAGACAGCCAGTTTGAGTTTATACGGGAAATAGATGGCTTAAAGAAAATATCCAGGCAGACTTATTTAAGTGATGGAAGCCGTAAGGAAAATGACACTGAGCATTCATGGCATCTTGCGCTTATGGCTGTCCTTCTTAGTGAATATGCCAATGAGAATGTAGACCTGCTTCGTGTTATTACTATGGTGCTTGTACATGATATAGTTGAACTTGATGCAGGGGATACATATGCATATGATGACGCAGGCAATGCTACAAAGCGTGAACGTGAGGTTGCTGCTGCGGACAGGATTTTTAATATACTGCCTGCAGACCAGGCAAAGTATTTAAGAAATCTATGGGATGAATTTGAAGAAGACTCTACACCAGAGGCCAGATTTGCACATACACTTGACCATGTACAGCCGGTTATGCTTAATGATGCATCAGGGGCTAAGGCATGGAAAGAACATGCTATAAAGCTTTCACAGGTATTAAAGAGAAACAGCAGTACTGCAAAAGGTTCAGAAAAACTATGGGAGTATACTTATAATAATTTTATAGAGCCTAATGTTAAAACAGGTTCTATAGAAAAAGATATAGACTATAAATTAAAATAATGTTCCAAGTATATCTGCAGGAACAGAAAGAGGCCAGACAATATGGGATTAGATATATTTGATATTAAAATATGTAAAAGTCCTGCTGCCATAAAAGATGAAAAGATTAAATTAATGACACCAGGACCAGTACAGACAGCAGAAAATGTTATGGAAGCAAGAAGCCGTGCTTTTACAAATCCAGATTTAGATGAAAGTTTCTATGACTTTTATAAAGAAACATGTGATTTATTTGCAAAAGAACTTCACTCATCAGGTGATGTATATATTCTGGGAGGTGAAGGGATACTTGGGCTGGAAGCTGCCTGTGCATCCCTTACAGAACCAGGTGACAGGGTGCTCGTAATTGATAATGGCATATTTGGAAAGGGATTTGCAGATTTTGTATCAATATATCAAGGAGAACCTGTTTTATATATGTGTGATTACCACAGGCCTGTTGATGTAAATGCTTTAAAATTATTTCTTGACAAAGATAGCAGCTTTAAATATGCAACAGTTGTGCATAGTGATACCCCAAGCGGGGTTTTAAACCCAGTTGATAAAATATGCCCGCTTCTTAAATCATATGGGATACTTACAGTAGTTGACACAGTGACAGGAATGTTTGCAGAAGAACTTGATATAGATGCTTATATGATAGATATTGCATGCGGAGGCTCGCAGAAAGCACTTTCAGCACCTCCAGGGCTTACATTTGTAACAGTCAGCAAAGATGCAATGGAAGCAATGGAGTGCAGGAATACTCCGGTACGTTCATTTTATGCAAACCTGCTGGCATTTAAGACATATTATGAAGATAAATGGTTTCCGTATACAATGCCTGCCAGTTGTATTTATGGGCTTAGGACGGCACTTGACAATTTAATTGCTGACACAAACCACCTTTACAGGCATAAATGTATAGCTTCCGCAGTACGCAGGGCACTTGTAGCAGCAGGGCTGGAATTATATCTAGAAGATGGATATGCGTCTTCAGTTACTGTAATAAATGTACCTGAAGGATTGGAGGACAGCCAGATACTTGGCAGGATGCGTACAGGATATGGGATAATGATAGCAGGCTGTTTTGATATACTTGCAGGAAAAGTAATACGTATAGGGCATATGGGAAATAATGCCAATGTAACTGATGTTGCAGAAACACTTGATGCCCTTGGTAAGGTTTTAACAGAACTTGGCTTTAAATGTAAGGCTGGCATGAAAGAAATTTTCTTAAACAGCCTTGAAGCAGAAATGGTGGTTTAATATGCACCGTCTAAAGGAAGATATTAAAAACAGGACATTCCATAAAATATATCTTCTCTATGGGGAAGAAGAATATTTAAAAAAGCTGTACAGGGACGCCTTGAAAAATGCGCTTCTTGAAAATAGCGATGAAATGAATTATTCCTACTTTGAAGGTAAAGATGCTGATATTTTAAAGATACAGGAGATTGCCAGTACATTACCGTTTTTTAGTGATTACAGAGTTATAGTAATAGAAGACAGCGGGTTCTTTAAGTCTGCCAGCAGCCTTGTAGATTACCTTCCAGAAATGCCAGATTCTACAGTGATTGTTTTTGTAGAAAAGGAAACAGACAAAAGGAATAAACTCTATAAATATGTTAATAAAGAAGGTATTGCTGCCAGTATGGGGCAGATGGATACTATGGATATTAAACGTTTTATAGGTATTACCCTTAAAGAAAACGGAAAGCAGATGCGTGAAAGTACAGCAAGTTATTTTATACAACAGACAGGCAGTTCTATGTCTAATATAATAAATGAACTTGATAAGCTGGTTTCGTATACGTATGGACGTGATGAAATCACTAAAGAAGATATTGATGCTATATGCTGTGTACAGATAGTAAGCCATATATTCCAAATGATTGATTATGCTGCAACAGGAAATATAACATCTGCATTAAAGCTTTATAATGACCTGTTAGAACTACGTGAAAGCCCTATGTCAGTATTGTACCTGCTTACAAGACATTTTAATATGTTGTTACAAGTTAAAATGCTTGAAGGGCTGCAGAAAAGTGATATTGCATCAAAGCTTAAAATACCTCCATTTGCTGCAGGAAAGTATATAAGCCAGGCAGGAAGGTTTGATAATATCCAGCTTAAATGTATGCTGGATGAATGTATTGAAACGGAATATAAATTTAAACGTGGGCTTATTGATGCACAGATAGGGGTTGAACTGCTGTTAGGGCAGGTCTGAAGTCTATAATATGGCAATTTTTTGCAAAAATGTATAAAAATTCTATATCCTGAAAATAATATCCATAGCTTATATTTAAGAATGTTACAGGCATACTTAATTTTGAGCAAATTTATTATATGGAGGCAAAAGTTATGGATTTTAAAGAAAGCAGGACACGTGAAAACCTTATGAGGGCATTTGCAGGGGAAAGCCAGGCAAGGAACAGGTATACATTTGCAGCAGAACTTGCGCAGCAGAATGGATTATTTGTTGTAAAAAAGATTTTTGACTTTACAGCAGAACAGGAAAAAGAACATGCAGAAGTATTTTATAAGTTCCTTAAAGAAGCAGAAGGTGAAAATATAAATATTAATGCTGGATATCCTGTAAATACATCAGGTGATGTATTAGCACAGCTTAAGGCTGCACTTCATAATGAATATGAGGAAGCAGACAATGCATATAAAGAATTTGGTGATATTGCAAAGGAAGAAGGCTTTACGCATATTGCAGGTAAATTTTATTTAATTGCAGATATTGAGAAGATGCATGGCAGGCGTTTTGAAGAAATTGCAAAACTTATGGAAGATGGCAAACTGTTTGTGTCTGATGTTAAAACAGGATGGATGTGCCTTGGATGTGGATATGTAGTTGAATCAGATATTGCACCACAGAACTGTCCAGTATGTGACAGCGGGCAGGGATTTTTTATAAGGATGTCTATGGCTCCATATGTATGTAACAGATAGTTTTTTTAATATAAATTGAAAGCAGTGTTATGTAAAAACCTGCCAGCCTGTATAAAAATAATAAGGATATCCTGGTTTATACAGGCTGGCAGTGAGTTAATACCAGAACTGGTAATTATGAAAACTCATCAATAAGGTGCTGTATATCTTCTGTACATGCACCACATACAGTTCCTGCACCAGTTTTTTCCTGTACTTCTTCCAATGTTTTTGCACCTGATTCAACAGCTTCCTTTATCATTCCATTTGTTACACTGTTGCAGGCGCATACAATTTTGTCCATATCCATGTTTTGCCTCCGTTTCCCTGTAGCAGGTACAATATAAATATCAGGTTATACCTGGACAGAGAGTGTTATTTATATTTTACATATATTAATATGGCAGAATTTTTTATATTTATACAAATATTTGTTTTACTAATATACCATCTTTAAAATTTTTTAAAAGCATAGCCTGCGCTGTATAGAAATAAGAATGGGGGAATAAAAATGGATGGTTATAAATTAAGAAACCAGGAAAGAGAATTATATAATGTTACAATGAGGGATATCAGGGAATTTACAAATATTATGGCAGAAGATAATGATGAATTTATTGTATTGTATGCACCAGAGAAAATAAACGGAATTACTTTCCTGCAGGCATCAAGATATGGGGAGGAAGACGAAATCAGTTTACAGGCAGGAATTATGAAAGATGGCAAACCTGATGTAATGGAAAAGACTGCTTCAAAAAAAGAGTGCCTGGATGCATTTACTAAATATTTTAAATATAAAGAAACTCCTGATTTATCTAGTTTTACACTTCTTAAGAGGATGTAATACAGAGAGGTATATATATGTTATTTGGTAAAAAGAAAAAAGCAAGGCAGGAACTTGATAATTTATGGCGTTCTATGGAAATGAGCTGTGAAAATAATTATAAAGATATGGCACATGATGCACTAAAAGAGTTTGAAGAACTTCTTGGACAATATTACAAGGAAGGTATAGTGACACAACCTGAATATAACAGCAGGCACAGGAAGCTTGAAGAGAAAAAAGAAGAACTCAAAGGGTATGACCATAAGCAGCATATTGGATGGTAAGGAAAACTGTTTTTGCCAGAAGATTATTTGAGATTGTAAAATTGAAAAAGGAAAACCTTGTTATTCACAGAGTTTTCCTTTTTTTCACTGCGGAAGATGGGACTTGAACCCACACGCCGTTACCAGCACATGAACCTGAATCATGCCTGTCTGCCAATTCCAGCACTTCCGCAAATATTTACTTGGACAACACCATAATATAATATCAGTAATAACTGGAAATGTCAACTGGATTTTCTAATTTTTTTGTAAAATATACTATAATTTATTAATTCAGACACTTATCACATTTTCTGTCTTGACTTCTATTTATTTTGCGGTAGAATAAAGAATAGCGTTTTGTGTGAAAAAGTTACGCAAGATTACATTTTGGAGGAGTAAACATGAATTCAGCAAAAAAATTAATGAACCAGCAAAATAAGACTGAAGATAATGCAAAAAAAGCAGACATGCCAGCGGCAGACAAAAGGGTACTAGGGGATGCAGGTGGTGGTAACAGTAAAAAGCCGATTATTCTTGGTGCAATATGTGTTATAGTAGTAATAGCACTTTGTGTAGGTGTTGGCATACAACAGTTAAAACCACAAAGGGTACTTACAATTAATAAGGAAAAGTTTACAATGGATGATATGATGTATCCTATATATGAGCGTGAAAGCACATATCTTCCTATGGAAGAAATGTACCAGTATTATATGGGGACATCTGTATGGGATGCCGCATACCAGGGAGAAGATACCTCTATTGCATCAGGTACTCCTAATTCATCTGCTCTTAAACAGGAAATTATAAATAAAGAAACAGAATATGGGATTTTATATAATGAAGCAGTTAATGCAAAATATGAACTTACAGAGGATGAGAAGAAGGACGCAGAGAAACAGGCAGAAGATGCTTTAAAAGGTCTTTCAGGTGTACAGAAATTAAAGCTTTGCATTTCAAAGAAAAACCTTATTTCAAGATTTGAGAAAAGAATACTTGCTGACAGGTATAAAGAAGACCAGAAGGAAATTTTAAATAAAGAAGTTGATGAAGATGCAGCAATCAAAGATATTTCAAAAGAGGACAACCGCCAGTATGACCTTGAGTATTATTATGTATCTCTTTCAACAACAGACAGTGAGGGCAATTCAAAAGAACTTTCAGACAGTGATAAGAAAGAACTGGCAGATGAGATGAGAGACCTTTTAAAGAAAGCAGAAAAGGCAAAGGATTTCTCTAAACTTGTAGAAGATGAAGAGAAATCTGATATTAAATATAATACAGCCAGCTTCACCGAAAAGGCTGGATGGACATTTGTTTCTGATAAGAATTTAAAGAAAATAAAGGCTTTAAAGAATGGTGAAATATCAGAAGCATTTATAGATGACTCTGCAGGATATTATGTATTTGTTAAAATGACAGACAATAATTCTACAGAAAGCTATGAAACCGAATGTGATAATGCAATAAAAGCAGCACAAGAGAAAAAGTATGAAGAGTGGTATAATAGTCTTAAAGGTGGTTATACAGTCAAAGTAAATGATGAAATCTGGGATGATGTTACTATTGGTGCAGTTACAACAAGTATAGTTACAGCCGAAGACCTGCAGGCAATGAGTGAAGAGGCATCATCAGGTACTTCAGAATAACAGTGCTATATACTAAGGTGTATCTGGAAATTGCCATAACAAGTAAAGCTATATACTTCTGGATTTTTAAATACACCCTGGTTAGCAGATGAAATGGAGGATAAACACTATGGGAAGTGTCAGAAGGATTTATGTTGAGAAGAAAGCACCTTATGCTGTGCGTGCCAGAGAACTTAAAGAAGAGGTAAAACGTTATCTTGGTATAAAAGGGCTTACAGCAGTACGTGTGCTTATCCGTTATGATGTTGAAAATTTAAGTGAAAAAACTTATAAACAGGCGCTGGTTACAGTATTTTCAGAACCACCTGTAGATAATTATTATGAGGAGAAGTTTAGTTATAAAGACGGAAGCCTTGTATTCTCGGCAGAATACCTTCCAGGGCAGTTTGACCAGAGGGCTGATTCTGCAGAACAGTGTGTAAAGCTTTTAAATGAAAAAGAAAATCCGGTTATACGTTCAGCTGTTACTTATGTGTTTGAAGGGGAAATTCCAGAAGAAGCAGCAAAGCGTATAAAAGAATACTGTATTAACCCAGTTGATTCACGTGAAACAGATGAAAATAAGCCAGAAACTTTAGTACAGGTGTTTGATGAGCCTGCTGATGTCGCAGTTTTTGAAGGGTTTAAAGACATGCCTGGAACAGAGCTTAAGTCACTTTATGACTCATTAAACCTTGCAATGACATTTAAAGATTTCCTCCATATACAGAAATATTTTGCTGGGGAAGAGAAAAGAGACCCATCTGTTACTGAAATACGTGTGTTAGATACGTACTGGTCTGACCATTGCCGCCATACAACATTTCTTACAGAACTTAAAAATATAAAGTTTGAAGACGGATTTTATAAAGAGCCTGTTGTAAATGCATATCAGGAATATCTTGATGCAAGACAAGAGCTTTTTAAAGACAGGCCAGACAAGTATGTTTCACTTATGGATATTGCACTTATGGGCATGCGTAAGCTTAGGGCGATGGCAAGCTTAATGATATGGAAGAATCAGATGAAATTAATGCATGTTCTATAATTGTGCCAGTTGAAATAGATGGAAAGACAGAAGAATGGCTTGTATTCTTTAAAAATGAAACACATAACCATCCAACAGAGATAGAGCCTTTTGGTGGTGCAGCAACATGTCTTGGCGGGGCTATACGTGACCCTCTTTCAGGGCGTGGTTATGTATACCAGGCTATGCGTGTAACAGGTGCAGCAGACCCAACAGTCCCTATGAAGGATACATTGCCTGGAAAGCTTCCACAGAGAAAAATTGTAACAGGTGCTGCCCAGGGATACAGCTCATATGGTAACCAGATAGGTCTTGCTACAGGTCTTGTAAATGAAGTGTACCATCCAGATTACGTTGCAAAGCGTATGGAGATAGGTGCTGTTATGGGTGCTGCACCACGCCGCAATGTAATACGTAAAAATAGTGACCCAGGTGATATTATTATACTTCTTGGGGGACGTACCGGGCGTGATGGGATAGGTGGTGCAACTGGTTCTTCAAAGGCACATACAACAAAGTCAATAGATGTATGTGGTGCAGAAGTACAGAAAGGAAATGCACCTACAGAGCGCAAAATACAGCGTCTGTTCCGGCGTGAAGAAGCAAGCCTTATAATAAAGAAATGTAATGATTTTGGAGCAGGTGGTGTATCTGTTGCTATTGGTGAGCTTGCGGACGGTTTAAGGGTAAGTCTTGACAAAGTGCCTAAAAAATATGCGGGCCTGGATGGTACAGAACTTGCTATTTCTGAGTCACAGGAACGTATGGCAGTAGTAGTTTCTAAAGAAAATGTTGATAAAATGCTTAAACTTGCCGAAGAAGAAAATCTTGAAGCAGTAGTAGTAGCAGAAGTTACAGAAGAACCACGGCTTGTACTTTTATGGAGGGACAAGGTTATTGTAAATATATCAAGGGCATTTCTTGATACAAACGGTGCACACCAGGAAACAGATGTTACTGTGGAAATTCCTGGCAATGAAGACAATTACTTTGAACAGAAGAAAGATGTTTCTGATATAAAGAGTGCATGGCTTGGTACATTAAGTGACCTGAATGTATGCTCACAGAAGGGACTTGTGGAAATGTTTGACAGCTCAATCGGTGCTGCAAGTGTTTATATGCCATATGGAGGCAAGACACAGCTGTCCCCTGTACAGACAATGGTTGCAAAGCTTCCTGTGCTTTCAGGCAAATGTGATACAGTTACAATGATGAGTTATGGCATAGACCCATATCTTGCAAGCTGGAGCCCGTTCCATGGTTCTGTATATGCAGTAGTATCTTCAGTTGCCAAAATAGTTGCAGCAGGTGGTGATTATAGTAAGATACGTTTTACATTCCAGGAATATTTCAGGCGTCTTGGTGAAGACCCAGAACGCTGGGGTGAGCCTATGGCAGCACTTCTTGGTGCTTATGATGCACAGGTTAAACTTGGGCTTCCGTCAATAGGCGGCAAAGACAGTATGTCAGGCACATTTAATAATATTGATGTACCTCCTACATTATGTTCATTTGCAGTAGATATTGCCAAGGTACAGGATATTATTTCACCTGAACTTAAAGAAGCAGGCAATGTGCTTGTTAAATTTGATATAGAGAAAGACAAATATTCACTTCCAGTATACAGCCAGCTTATGTCACTGTATGCAAACATTAAAGAAATGTCTGCTGCAGGAATAATTAAGTCAGCATATGCCATAGGTTTTGGTGGTATATGTGAAGCAATAAGCAAAATGTCATTTGGCAATGGCCTTGGTGTAAAAATAGACAGTAGTGTAAGCAAAGAAGAACTATTTTCAAAGGATTATGGTTCAATTATTGCAGAAATTGCTGCAGAAGATGTTAGCAAAATTACAGCTACTTATAAGAAGATTGCAGATATTACAGATAGTGCAGAATTTGTATATGGTGATACAAATATTTCAATAAAAGAAGCTCTTGATGCGTGGACATCAAGGCTTGAAAGCGTGTTCCCTACAAGGTCAGGGGTTGCACAGACAGAACTGGAAGACACTTTATTTGATGAAAAGAATATATATATATCTTCACAGAAGGCAGCAAAGCCAGAAGTATTTATTCCAGTATTTCCAGGAACTAACTGTGAATATGATACAGCAAAGGCATTTGAAGCTGCTGGGGCAAATGTAAATACAGCAGTATTTAAAAATATGACAGAAAGCCAGATTACAGAATCTGCCAGTGCATTTGAAGCTGCCGTAAGGAAAGCTAATATACTGATGTTCTCAGGTGGTTTTAGTGCTGGTGATGAACCAGACGGTTCAGCTAAGTTTATTGCATCAGTATTCAGGAATCCAGGCATAATGGATGCAGTACATGAACTTCTGGAAAAACGTGATGGGCTTATACTTGGTATATGTAATGGGTTCCAGGCACTTATAAAGCTTGGTCTTGTGCCTTATGGCGAAATAAAACCACAGGCAGAAGATGCACCTACTCTTACTACAAACAGTATAGGACGCCATATATCAAAGACAGTGTACACTAAGGTAGTTTCCAATAAATCACCTTGGCTTTTAAAGGCAGGGCTTGGCAATGTTTATTCAATACCTGCATCACATGGTGAAGGGCGTTTTGTTGCAAGTGATGCAGTAATTAAGAAACTTTTTGAAAATGGGCAGGTTGCAACAAGATATGTAGACCTTTCAGGTAAACCAACAATGGACGAAGACTTTAATCCAAATGGTTCATATGCTGCTATTGAGGGAATTACAAGTCCTGATGGCCGTATATTCGGCAAAATGGCACATTCTGAACGTATTGGTGATGGAGTTGCCATAAATATATATGGAAACCAGAACCAGCATATATTTGAATCTGGAACAGAGTATTTCAAATAGGTTTTCTTATATTACATCCTATGAAATGTATAGTTCCAGGACATGCATAAAAATGTAAAAGTGCGTAAAATTACAAGTTCTGGCAAATATAGATATTTACCAATGGTATCCCCCCCCAGTCTGGATGGGATACCATGTGGTGTTTAAGCTTTGTTTTCAATGCTTAAGTACCAGCACCCTTTATAAACCATAACAACTGCCTTTTGGTAAAACATCTGGTTTGCCAGAATAATATAATTTTTGTGTAATTTAAATGGTTAAAAGAATTTTCCGTAAGCTGGTTATAAAATTGAGTTATATATTATTTGTAAAATATAGGAATAATTTAATTTTTTTGAAAAAATTTCAAAAAAAGCGTTGACAAAAATAAGATTATAATGTAATATATGTATCGTGCTTGTGAGAAACAACCAGGCATAAGAACTGCACGAGTGGCTCAGTGGTGGAGTATCGCCTTGCCAAGGCGAGGGTCGCGGGTTCGAATCCCGTCTCGTGCTTAGTTCCTTTAAGAAATACATAAAGGAATTGTATAATTATCTGTCATTAATAAAATATATTGCAGGCTGTTTTAGTATTGGCAGGATAAGTTGCACGAGTGGCTCAGTGGTGGAGTATCGCCTTGCCAAGGCGAGGGTCGCGGGTTCGAATCCCGTCTCGTGCTTATAGTTTTTAGACCAGGTGTACATTTGTATATCTGGTTTTTTGTATTTAGTAATATATAAATTTTGTATAAATACCTGGAAAAGATTGAGTTTGACTTGTTATGGCAAATAATGTATACTTTTATTCTAAGAGAAGCTGTTAATTAAAACAATTCTAAAATATATTATGCAAAACAAGCGTAGAAAGGATGTTGTTATGAGTAAGAAACCAGTAGTATTAATGGTACTTGACGGATATGGATTAAATGATAAGACAGAGGGAAATGCGATTGCGCAGGCAAATACACCGGTTATGGACAAACTTATGGCAGAATGTCCATTCCAGAAAGGCAATGCAAGTGGTCTTTATGTAGGGCTTCCAGATGGACAGATGGGTAATTCAGAAGTAGGCCATATGAATATAGGCGCAGGACGCATTATATACCAGGAACTTACACGTATTACAAAAGCTATTGAAGAAGGTACATTCTTTGAAAACAAAGCCCTTCTTGCTGCTATAGACAATGTAAAGAAAAATAATTCAGACCTCCACTTATATGGGCTTTTATCGGATGGTGGTGTACACAGCCACAATACACACCTTTATGGGCTGCTTGAGCTGGCAAAGAAGAATGGTGTACAGAATGTATATATACACACATTCCTTGATGGCCGTGACACTCCTCCTGCATCAGGCAAAGGCTTTATTGATGAACTCCAGGCTAAAATTAATGAAATTGGTGTAGGAAAGATTGCAAGTGTACATGGACGTTATTATGCAATGGACAGGGATAATAACTGGGACCGTGTTGAAAAGGCATATAACGCACTTGTAAAAGGTGAAGGCATTATGGCTTCCAATGCTTCAGATGCAGTTGCTGCTTCTTATGAAAGTGGAGTTAATGATGAATTTGTTGTTCCTACAGTAATTACAGAAGATGGGAAAGCAGTTGCAACAATTAAGCCAGATGATTCAATAATATTCTTTAATTTCCGTCCTGACAGGGCAAGGGAGATTACACGTACATTCTGTGATGAAAGTTTTGATAAATTTGAACGTGCCAATGGCTTTATGCCACTCACATATGTATGCTTTACAGATTATGATGAAACAATAGGAAATAAGCAGGTTGCGTTTGAGAAAGAAAGCATTACAAATACATTTGGTGAATTTCTTGCTGCTAATGGAAAGACACAGCTCCGTCTTGCAGAAACAGAAAAATATGCACATGTAACATTCTTCTTTAATGGTGGTATAGAAGAACCTAACAAAGATGAAGAACGTTCACTTGTAAAATCTCCAGATGTAGCTACTTATGATTTAAAACCAGAGATGAGCGCACCAGAGGTAGGAGAGAGGCTTGACGCTGCTATTACATCAGGCAAATATGATGTTATTGTTATAAACTTTGCAAACCCTGATATGGTAGGCCATACAGGAGTAATATCTGCTGCAATAAAAGCAGTTGAACGTATTGACCAGTGTGTAGGTTCTGCTGTAGAGGCTGTAAAGAAAGCAGATGGTGTACTGTTTATATGTGCTGACCATGGCAATGCAGAGCAGATGGTTGATTATGAGACAGGTATACCATTTACAGCACATACAACTAATCCTGTGCCATTTATCCTTGTAAATTATGATGAAGATTATACATTACGTGAAGGCGGATGTCTTGCAGATATAGCTCCAACTCTTATTGAAATAATGGGGCTGGAACAGCCAGAAGAGATGACAGGCAAGTCACTTCTTGTAAAAAAGGCTTAAATATATAATAACCATGTTTTATATGGAGGTGCCAGGATGTTAAGTTTTTTAGATTTAATTAAAAAACTTTATGCTGTTAAAAGTTTCCATGGATATACAGATAAGGAGATTGACAGCCTAAAGCAGCTGTTTGGTAATATTCCAGCAGTGTTAGAAGAATATTACCGTACAGCAGGCAAGACAAAAGAATTCCAGTATGGGCAGGATTTATGGGTTAAACCAGAGGAATATAAAGGACACAGCTGGTATAATAACATTGATGGCATGGTTATTCTTAATGAAAACCAGGGGGTCTGCCAGGCATGTATAAAAAGGGAAGATTTATCATTGCCAGACCCGCCGGTTTATAATAATTATAATGAAGATGAATGGGAGCTGTGTGCATCATCTGTAAGTGAATTTCTTGTTTCAATGCTTGCTTATAATTCAGCTTTTATGTTTGAGTACAGTCCAGAAGATTTTTATTGTATAGAAGATCAAAACATAAAAGAATTTCAATCCAGGCTTGAAAAATATCCATTTGAAATAAAAAGCTGGATAGGAGGAATTAGAATTACATTTTACAATAACAGTCCTGGTAATCTTGCAGTAGTTATGGAAGAAGATGACAATAGTGGTTATTTGCAGCTGATATATGGTGCATCCGGTAAAGATGCATATAATAAATTGCAGAAAGCACTTGAAGATATTTGTGAACCATTTTAAAAAACGCTGGAATGCTGTAAAGAAAAATTACTGCCAGGACGTGTTTGAAAATTTATTCTCATGGTTTGCACTCCCTGCTTTGCAGTGTATCTATACCAAATTGTGGCGCACACTCCGCAAAAAGCAATTTTTAAACACGCCATAATTTTCTGGCAAAAATTTATTATAATAATTTATAAATTTAAAAAATGGAACGCTGATGCGTTCCATTTTATTTATAATAATCTATAATCAGTTTGTAGAAATCTGTATAATTTTCTCCATATCCCTTATAAGGTTCTGGGAATATTCCTTTGCTTCTATATATATCTGTTCTGCATATAAATAATCCCCATTTTTAATGGCATTTATAACCTCTGTGCCATATTTATGGAATCTGTTGTGTTTTGCACCTAATTCAATCCATATAGGAAGCACTCCAGGTATTTTTGGGGTAATAGCATAATAGAAATGTCCAAAACCACATTTAGACGGGTCTGTCTGTAATGGCAATATTGTACGTAGTGCGACCATCTTTCCAAGATTATCAAGCCATGTATGGTGTGCTAAAATTGCATTTTCCATATATTTGGCAAATTCATTATTTTTCATATGGTAAAATGCATCATCAGACATAATTCCCATCTGTTTTACAGACTCATCAAGAGTTCTCTCTATATCAATAACTGGTTCTGTTGCCTTATTTAGTTCAGTGCCAACTTCGTGCATAAAATTTGCACTGTCAACAAGCTGGCTTTCCATTTCTGCCATATTACTGCTGATTTCTTCACTAACTGCTGCAATAGAACTAATAGCTTCATTAATCTCAGATACATGCTTTTTATTGTCATTATTTAATTCCCATACATACTCTATTTTTTTTGTCATATTTTCAAGGGAATTAATTGTTTCTGTGGCACTTCCAGCACTTTTTTGTGAAGCAGTCTTTATTTCATCAACAAAATCTTGCATATCACCTGTAAGTTTCTGTGTTTCTTCTGCAAGAGTACGGATTTCATTTGCCACAACAGCAAACCCTTTACCTGCTTCACCTGCCTTGGCAGCTTCTATAGAAGCATTTAATGCCAGCAGGTTGGTCTGTAAAGATATAGTATCAATTCCTGCAATCAGGCCTAACATATTATTAATAATTTCAAGAAGTTTATTCATATCATCCTGCATTTCTTTAGAGACTACAATGGTTTGTTCAGAAAGGTTCCTGATATTGGTTAGTTCTTCCTGGCTGGAATTAGTTTTCTTATGTACTTCTTCAGTTTTTGAGGAAATATCAATAATATTATGGGTAAGTTCTTCATGCTGGTTATTTGAATTATGGCCAGTAGTAAACTGTCCTTCTGATGATACTCCAAAAATAGCCTCTGTAGCCTTTGATACCTTGCAACATATGCCATTAATCTTTTCAGTCTGGTGGTGCATAGTTAAATCAAGGGAACTAATCTGCATAACTGCTTTAATATTTTTCTCAAAGACTTTTGCAAACTGTTCTCTGCCATTAATAAGTCTCTGGTATATAACATCAAGTTCAGGTTCCTTGGAATAATCCACATCTTTCAATTCTGAAACTGCTCTTGTAAGCGGCTTCCTTTTTCTGCTTAAACTCATATCTTTACCTCCATTTGCACACACCTTCTTTAGATATTATACGTCTTTGGACGTTCTTTAAATTTTAGTACGTAATCACAATAATATATTGTTATTACGTACTAAAATTTAAAGAACGTCCAAAGA